>NZ_JBEZDR010000019.1:0-239253 GCF_040648415.1 Nonomuraea sp. NPDC049141 | reverse complement strand
CAGGTTGGCCACCCCTTGATCCACCCCGACGAAGCCGCCGACCGGCTCGCGTACCGCCGGTGTGGGCAGGGTGAGGGTGACCTTCAGCAGCCACACGCCGCGTCGGCAGATCAGGTCGGCCTCACCGAGCGGCAGCGTGTCGATGGCTTTGAGGTCGTCTGGCCGGCCGGTGTAGGGGACGGTGACGCGGCCGGTGGGAGTCCACAGCGACACCGTGCGGGCGTCGCGATTCCAGCTCACTGCAACTCCACCACAGCGAAGACGCGATGCCGCCACGCCAGGCGGGACACGACGGTGGCCGCCTCATTGCACAACAACACCGCCGCCGCCAGCGCCTCGGCCTGACCCGGGGCGGGCGTGAGCCGGAGCTGCACGACGGTGGGCAGGCCGTGCCGTTTGGTGGCGGAGCGGCGGGATCGCCATCGCGCACCTCCTAAGAAGGGTGGGGCTTCCTCCCGGCGCTGCCAGACCGAGTCTTCGTGCCACAATTCAGATGAACGTGACCCCGTTGGCCTGACCATGGAGCCTCATGACCTCGCAGCCACTCGCCCGCGCCGGTGGCGAACGTCAGCGTGACGCCGACCGGACCAAGGCGGAGATCCTCCAGGTGGCGCAGCGGGAGTTCGCGCGGCACGGATACGCCGGGGCCAGGGTGGACGAGATCGCCGAGCGGACGCGCACCACCAAGCGCATGATCTACTACTATTTCGGCGGCAAGGAGCAGCTCTACATCGCCGTTCTGGAGAAGGCCTACACCGAGGTGCGGGCCGCCGAGCGGACCGTCGACGTGGCGCACCTGGCGCCGGTGGAGGCCATCCGCACACTGGCGGAGCTGACCTTCGACCACCACGACGCGCACCGCGACTTCATCAAGCTGGTCGGCATCGAGAACATCCACGAGGCCGAGCACATCCGCAAGTCCGAGCTGCTGGGCAACCTGGGCACGCCCGTCCTCGACCTCATCTCCCGCATCCTCGACGCGGGGCAGGAGTCCGGCGACTTCGTCACCGAGGCCGACGCCATCGACGTGCACATGATGATCAGCGCGTTCTGCTTCTTCAGGGTCGCCAACCAGCACACGTTCGGGGCGCTGTTCGGCCGCGACATGACCGCGCCCGAGCACCGTGCCAGGCTGCGCACGATGGTCGGCGAGCTGACCGTCGCCTACCTGCGCGGCGCGGGCGCGCCCCCGTGACCTGCGGGCGGACCGGCGCACACGATCACAGCCGCTCTGGAGAAGGGTCATTCACACTCTTGTAATGTACGAACCAGTGAGTTAGTTTCGGGGCTATCTCACCCGGGAGGAGCCCCCGTGACCAACGCACCCACCCCCCAGGGCAAGCCGCGCAAGGCCGCGATCGCCGCCTGGATCGGCAGTGCCCTGGAGTACTACGACTTCTTCATCTACGGCACCGCCGCCGCCCTGGTCTTCAGCAAGATCTTCTTTCCCACGTCCGCTCCGGGCACCGGAACGCTGCTGGCCCTGGCCACGTTCGGCGTCGGCTACCTGGCCAGGCCCGTCGGCGCGTTCGTGCTCGGCCACATAGGGGACAAGTTCGGGCGCAAGAAGGTGCTGGTCTCCACGCTGGTGCTGATGGGCCTGTCGACGTTCCTGGTCGGCTGCCTGCCCACCTACGACCAGGTCGGGGTGCTGGCCCCGGTGCTGCTGGTGGTGCTGCGCCTGATGCAGGGGTTCTCGGTCTCGGGTGAGCAGGCGGGCGCCAACTCCATGACGCTCGAGCACGCTCCGGCCGGACGCCGCGCCTACTACACCAGCTTCACGCTCAACGGCACGCAGGCCGGGCAGATCATCGCGACCGCGATCTTCCTGCCGATCGCCGCGCTGCCCGAGGAGCAGCTGCTGAGCTGGGGCTGGCGGGTGCCGTTCTGGCTGAGCATCGTGGTGGCGGCGGTGGGGTTCGTGATCCGGCGCACGCTGGAGGAGACGCCCGCCTTCGAGCGGGAGGTCGCCGAGAACGGTGTCGCCAAGATGCCGCTGGCCGTGCTGTTCCGCGAGCACGGGACGGACGTGCTGCGGGTGGTCGTGGCCGCGGTCATCGCGTCGGTGAGCACGATCTTCACCGTGCACGCGCTGTCGTACGCGGTCAACACGGTGGGGCTGGAGCGGGCGCCGATGCTGTGGGTCGGCGTGCTGGCCAATGTCGCGGCGGTGATCACGATCCCGCTGTGGGGGGCGCTGTCGGACCGGGTGGGGCGCAAGCCGGTGTTCATCGGCGGCTCGCTGGGGTGCGCGGTGCTGATCTTCGCCTACCTCTGGGCGATCTCGGCCGGTGGCTATCCGCTGATCTTCGTGGTGGGGATCCTGATGTTCGGTGTCGTGCACAGTGCGACCAGCGGGGTCTGGCCGTCGTTCTACGGGGAGATGTTCAGCACCCGGGTGCGGCTGTCCGGGATGGCGATCGGCACGCAGATCGGCTTCGCCATCGCCGGGTTCGCGCCCACGGTCGCCACGGCGGTGGCCGGCACGGGCCGGGGGAGCTGGCTGGGGGTCTCGGTGCTCACCGCGGTGGTGTGCCTGATCAATGTGGCCGCGGTGGCCACCGCGCGGGAGACGTACCGGATCCCCACCGACCAGCTCGGCGCCAAGACCACCACCCCCGCACAGACGGCGACGGCGAGCACGGCGTGAAGGGCGTGAAGGGCGCGCGCGGTGTGACGGCCGGGCAGGCGTGGGCAGTGGGCAAGGCGTGAGTGGAGGCGCGGGTGCGGTCGCGGGCGGTGAGTTTCGCGTCTACGCCATCCGGTACGCGCGGCGCGACGCCCTGCGCGGCGAGCACTTCCACGGCCACGACGGGCGGGCGGGCGAGCCGCACCCGACGGCCTACTACACCTGGCTTGCCGTCTCCGACCGGCACACCGTCGTCGTCGACACCGGCATCAGCCGCGCCCGCGCCGCGAAGATCGACGGCCTCGACTACCTGGCCTCGCCCGCCGAGACGATGGCCGAGCTGGGCGTGCCCGCCGGCTCGGTCGATCACGTGGTGCTCACCCACCTGCACTACGACCACACCGGCACGGCCCGCGAGTTCGGCGCCGCCCGGTACGTCCTGCAGCGGGCCGAGCTCGACTACTGGACCGGCCCCTGGGCCCGGCGCGTCGCCAGGGAACGCTGGCTGATGGACGAGGGCGACGTGGCGCACCTGCGGGAGGCGGAGAAGGACGGCAGGGTGGACCTGCTCGACGGTGACGCCGAGCTGGTCCCCGGGCTGAGCGTCCACCTGGTCGGCGGCCACACGGCCGGCATGCAGGTGGTGCGGATCCGGACCGCGCGCGGCCACGTGGTGATCGCCTCGGACGCGAGCCACTTCTACGAGAACATCGAGAGCGACCGGCCGTTCCCGATCCTGCACAGCATGACCGGCATGTACGGCGCCTTCGACCGGATCAACGAGCTCGCCGACGGGCCGCACCTGGTGGTGGCCGGTCACGACCCCGAGGTGCTCACCCGCTTCCCGCCGCTCACCGAGGCTCTGAGCGGCCGGGTCGCCGTGATCGCCGAGTAGGAGCACCCACCGACCGAGGTGGCGGCTCACAGGCCGGGGCTGCGGTCACAGGCCGAGGTAGATGCGCCGGACCTGGGGATCGACCCGCAGGGCGGCCGAGGTGCCGGTGGCCGCGATCTCGCCGTTCTCCATGACCAGGCAGGTGGCGGTGACGTCGAAGGTGAGCTTGGCGTTCTGCTCGACCAGCACGATGCTCAGCCCGTCGCCGTTCAGCCGCTTCAGCGCGGTCACGATCTCCTCGACCAGGATCGGCGACAGTCCCATCGACGGTTCGTCGAGCAGCATCACCCGGGGGCGGCACATGAGCGCCCGGCCGATGGCCAGCATCTGCTGCTGACCCCCGGACAGCGCCCCGGCCAGGCGGTGCCGCATCTCGCCGAGCACCGGGAACAGGTCGTAGACCTCGCCGATCGGCGTCCGCTTCCAGTTTCCGGTGTAGGCGCCCAGCAGCAGGTTCTTCTCCACCGACAGCCCCGGGAAGACGTGCCGCCCCTCGGGGACGTAGCCGATGCCGTGGCGGACCAGGGTGTGCGCGGGCGCGCGGAGCAGGTCGTGCTCGCCGAACCCGATGCGCCTGGCCTGCCGGGGCGCCAGGCCCATGACGGCCTTGAGGGTGGAGGTCTTGCCCGCCCCGTTGGCGCCGATGATGCCCAGCGACTGGCCGGGCTCCACCGTGAAACTCACGTCGTGGGCGGCCCGCACCCCGCCGTAGTGCACCGACAGTCCCTCGACGATCAGCGTGCTCATTTGATGGCCTCCTCGACGGCGGACTCGGACGGGGCGGACATCGAGTCGCCCAGGTAGGCCGCGACCACGTCGGGCTGGACGGCGACGTCCGCGGGGGCGCCGTCGGCGATGACCTTCCCGCCGGACAGTACGGTGACCCGGTCGCACAGCGACATGACCAGGCCCATGTTGTGCTCGATCACCACGACCGTCACGCCGGAGTCCCTGATCGAACGGACGATCTCGGCCAGCTGCCGCACCTCCCCGCCGTTGAGCCCGGCCGCCGGCTCGTCGAGCAGCAGCAGCGCGGGCGCCATCGCCATCGCGCGGGCCATCTCGATGCGCCGCTGGATCCCGTACGGCAGCGCGCGCGGCGCGGCGTCGGCGAAGTCCCGCAGCCCGAACCGGTCGATCAGCTCCCCGGCCCGCTCCCGCAGCGCACGCTCGAACCCGAGCACGCTCCAGGGCAGCGCGAGGTAGCGCCAGACCCAGCGCGTCCGCGTGCGGTCCAGGCCGACCAGGACGTTCTCCCGGACGGTCAGGTCGCCGAACAGCCGCAGGTTCTGGAACGTGCGGGCCACCCCCAGCAGCGACAGCCGGTACGGAGCCGCGCCGGTGACCTCCCGCCCCCGGAACAGGATCCGGCCCGACGTCGGCGTGTAGAAGCCGCTCACGACGTTGAACAGGGTCGTCTTGCCCGACCCGTTGGGCCCCACCACACCGCGGATCTCGCCGGCCGTGATCGTGAGTGACACCTGGTCGAGCGCGGTCAGACCCTTGAACCGCATGGTCACCCCATCGATCTCCAGCAGGTCACCGCCCGTGCCCGTGCTCGCGTCGGCATCCGCCCGCTCGTACGGCTGGAAGGGCCCCAAGGTGGCTCTGGCCCCGGCGGCCCGGCGGCGCCGGAGCCGGGCGGGCAGCCCGGCCAGACCGGTGGGAGCGAAGACCACCACGAGGACGACCACGGTCCCGTAGCCGAGCTGGGCGTAGGCCGACACGTCCAGCAGCGCCTCCCTGACCAGCGACAGCGCCACCGCCCCGACGACGCAGCCGAGGATGCTCCGCCTGCCGCCGATGATCACCATGGCCAGCAGCAGGAACATGTTGGCGATGCTGAACGTCTCCGGCGCCACGAAACGGATGAGCCCGGCGTACAGGACTCCGGCGATGCCGCCGTACAGGCCGGACAGCACGAAGGCGGTCATGCGCAGCAGCGGGATCTCCGCGCCGAGCGCGCCGGCGGCCAGGTCGTCGTCGCGCATGGCGCGCAGCCTGCGGCCGAGCGGCGAGTGGGTCAGGAACAGCGCGAACGCCAGCGCGAGCGCGAACGCCACCAGTTCGACGTAGTAGAAGAGGTACTCGCTGGACAGGTCCACCCCGAACAGCGGCGGCACCGGGATGTCGCTGATGCCCTCGGCCCGCCCGGCGACGGTCGCGTTGGTGATCCAGTTGACGAAGGCCAGCGCCAGCCCGAGCGTGACGATGCCCAGGTAGTGCGACTGCATCCGCAGCGCGGGCAGGCCCACCAGCAGCCCGACGAGGACGGCGGCCAGCAGGGCGAGCACGGCGGCGGTCCAGAAGCCGAACCCGGCGCGGGTGGTGAGGATGGCGACGGCGTAGGCGCCGACGCCGAAGAAGGCGATCTGCGCCAGATTGATCTGCCCGGCCACGCCCATGGCCAGCCCGAGGCCGATGCCGAGGACCGCGAAGATGATCGCCACGTCGACGACGTGGATCGCGTATCCGCCCAGCCCGTACGGCAGCAGCCAGGCTGCCACGGCGGCGGCGATGAGGGGGATCAGCCGTTTCACGCTCGGTTCACCGTCGTCTCTCCGAAGATGCCGGTAGGGCGGACCATCACGATGGCGGCGAAGACCAGGAACGTCACCAGCTCCGAGTACTCCTGGAAATGGCCGGCCGCGAACGAGTCGAGCAGCCCGAACGCCATGCCGCCGGCGATCGCGCCCCGCATGCTGCCGAAGCCGCCGAAGATCGCGGCGGCGAAGCCCTTGATGCCCAGCGAGCCGCCCATCGTGGGGCTGACGTAGAGCATCGGCCCGATGAGCCCGCCGGCCAGCGCCGCCAGGCCCGCGCCGATGGCGAAGGCCATCGCGTTGCTGCGGCCGACGTGGATGCCGACGGCGGTGGCCGCCTCGTGATCCATCGCGACCGCCTGCATGGCCGCGCCCCGCTTGGTGCGCTGCAGGAACATCCCCAGCAGCACGGTGGCCGCGGCCGCCACGCCGATGACCACCAGGCTGTAGGTCGGGATCTTGATCCCGGCGAGGTCCAGCGGCGCGGTCGCCACCGGCGACGGCACCGCGTGGCCGGTCGCGCCGAACACGCGGATCGCCCCGGCCTCCAGCACGGTCCCGAAACCGATCGTGCCGATCAGCATCAGGTCGAAGTCCTTGTTCTCCAGCGGGCGCAGCACCCGCTCGATGACCAGGCCGATCAGCCCGGTCACCGCGATCGCCACCGCGACCGCGACGGGGAAGGGCAGCTTGGCGAACATGTAGAGGTTGGAGGCGGCGTAGGCGCCGATCATCACCACGTTGCCGTGGGCGAAGTTCACCAGGCCCATGGTGCGGTAGACGATCGAGAAGCCCATGGCGACCAGCGCGTACACCGCGCCGAACGTGACGCCGCCGATGAGGGTCTGCAGAAAGACCTGCACGGTTCTCCTAGCCGGCCGACTCGGCGACGATCTTCCCGGCCTTGATGAGGCCGATCTGGGTGGCGTGGATGCCCACCCCGGAGTCGTCGTAGGCGAAGTCGCCGAGCAGGCCGTCACGCTTGACCGCGCGGATCGCGTCGGCGAGCGGCCGGCCGCCGGCGCCCTTGGTCTGCTTGAGCGCCTCGATGAGGATCTTGGCGCCGTCGTAGGCCTTGGCGCCGTGCAGCTCGGCGGCCTCGCCGAACGCGGCCTGGTAGGCGGCCGAGAAGGTCTTGCTCGCCTCGCTCGTGTCGTTGCTGAGGTACGGCGAGCTGATGACCGAGCCCTCGGCGTTGTCCGCCCCCGCGGTGGTGACGTACACGTCCGTGCCCATCGGCGCGCCGCCCGCCAGGACCGCCTTCAGCCCCAGCTCGCGGGCCTGCTTGGCGATCAGCCCGGACTCGACCTCCTCGGCGCCGATGAACAGCACGTCGGGGTCCTTCTGCCGGATCGCGGTGAGGGAGGCGCTGAAGTCCTTCTGGTCGGGGGTGACGGCCTCGTCGGCGACGGGAGTGACGTTCCTGGTCTTGAGGGCGGCCAGGAAGGCGTCGTGCTCACCCGCGCCGTACGTGCCGTTGTTGCTGATCAGCGCGATCTTCTTGTGGCCCTTGTCGTCGACGAGGTACTTGGCCAGCGTCTCGTCGTAGGTCACGCTGGTCGGCGCGTTCAGGAACAGGAACGGGCTCTTGAGCGCGGCGAGCTTGGGCGACTGTCCCGAGGTGATGTTCGGGATCCCGGCGTCCTTGAGTATCGGCGCCATGGCCAGGGTGACGGCGCTCTCGGCGGTGCCGAGCATGGCGACGTAGCCGCCACCGGCGATCTTCCTGGCGAGGTTCGTGCCGACCGTGGGATCGCCCTGGTCGTCGAACAGGTCGAGCTGGATCTGCCGCCCGTTGACGCCGCCGGCCTTGTTGGCCTCGTCGACGGCCAGCTTGACGCCCTTGCTCTCCCATTTGCCGAGCGAGCTGAGCTGGCCGCTCTGCGCGTTGATGTTGGCGACCTTGATGGGTCCTGTGGCATCGGCCTTCGTGCCGGACTGCTGTCCGGGCGCCGAGCAGGCGGCCAGCGTGATGATGAGCGACACGGCGGCGACGGGGAATCTCGCGGACAACACGGTTCACCTCGTTTGGGGGGATTTTTCGGGATAGAGCCGCTTAATGCACGAACTAGTACGTTAGTTATACGGCCGGGGGTCACCAGAGGAAAGAGCGAACGTGCAACGGTTTCAGTCGGGGAAGACGCTCTGGTAGATGTCCTTGATGTTCCAGTGGCCAGGGGTGGGGACGGGCTCGTTGACCATGGGCACGTCGATCACCGCGGGCCGCCGGTCGGCCACTGCCTTGCGCAGGGCCGTACGGAGGTCCTCAGGTGCGGTGACGGTGTGCCCGCCGGCCCCGCAGGCCCGCGCGAGGGCGGCGAAGTCCGGGCTGTAGGGCCGCCCTGCGGGGTCGGTGAAGTCGCAGCCGTGGCTGCGGCCGAAGTGCGCGGACTGCAGGTCGGAGATCGTGCCGTGGGACCGGTTGTTCATCACCACGAAGATCACCGGCGCGCCCGCCTCCACCGCCAGCGGCACGGCCGGGAGCTGGGCGCTCATGCCGCCGTCGCCGATCAGCGCGACCACGGTCCTGCCCGGCTCGGCGAGCTGCGCGCCGACGGCCGCGGCGGGGCCGAAGCCCATCGTGGAGGCGCCGCCGGGGGTGATGAACCGGCCCTCGGGCGGCAGCTCGTAGCACTGCGCCACGCCGTTCTTGTTCCAGCCGACGTCGGTGACGAGGATCGTGTCCGGGGGCACCGAGTCGCGCAGGTCGGCCAGGATGCGCTCGGGCCGCAGCGGGAAGTCGCCGGCGCGCCCGCGTTCCCTGCTGGCGGCGAACAGCTCCGACCTGGCCGCGCGGATCCGTTCCCGCAGCGCGGGACGGCTCGTCGCGGGATGGGACGTGGCCGCCGCGGCTATCGCCCTGATGGCCAGAGCGGCGTCGGCGACCGCGCCGATCTCCGCCGGGTAGTTGCGGCCGATCTCGGCCGGGTCGAGGTCGATCTGGAGCAGCCTGCTCTTGTCGCCGAGCGTCCAGGTGAAGCGGGGATCCCAGGAACTGGAGTCGGTCTCGGCGAAGCGGGTGCCCAGCGCCAGCACCACGTCGGCGTCCCGGGCGTAGTCGTTGGTGAGCTCCAGCCCCCAGAATCCGGTCATGCCGAGGACCAACGGGTGCGCGTCGGGCACGGTCCCCTTGGCCATCAGCGAGTGGGCGATCGGGATGTCGAGGTGCTCGGCCAGGCCGAGCAGCGCCTCGGCGTCGTCGCGCAGCCCGCCGCCCGCGTAGATCAGCGGCCGCTCGGCCCCGGCGAGCGCGGCGGCGATCCGCTCGGCGACCTCCGCCGGCAGGCCGGGCGGCTCGGCGCGGCTGAGGGACGGGTACGGCTCGGCGGCCCGCGAGAAGACGTCCATGGGCACGTTGACCAGCACCGCCCCCGGCCGTCCCGTCGTCGCCGTCCAGAAGGCGCGCTCCACGGCCCGGCCGAGGTCCTGGGCGCGGTGCACGTTCCACGCCCGCTTGACGAACGGCCGGAAGACGGCCGCCTGGTCGGCGTCGGCGTGCAGGTTGATCTCCTGGTGCGGATGCCGCCCGTGGTAGTAGGAGGGGACGTCGCCGGAGATCACCACCAGCGGCACCGAGTCGAGCGCCGCGGTCAGCACCCCGGTGGTGGCGTTGGTCAGGCCGGGCCCGACGTGGACGAGCAGCACGCCCGGCTCGCCCGACACACGGGCGTAGCCGTCGGCGGCGTGCGCGGCGGCCTGCTCGTGCCGGGCGATGACGAACCGGATCCGGCTGTCGGCGAGCGCGTCCAGCACGGCGATGTTGGTGTGGCCACAGGTGCCGAAGACGTGCGAGACGCCGAGGTCCTCCAACTGCGCGACGAGCGCGTGCGCGGCGGTGGCGGTCATTCTTCTCCCCAGATGGTCAGGCCCCGCAGCAGGAGGGTCTTGGTCACGGTGAAGTCCTCGATCATCCAGCGGGGTGACTCGCGGCCGATGCCGGAGTCCTTGACGCCGCCGAAGGGGACGTGGTCGAGGCGGAAGTTCGACGACCCGTTGACCACCAGCCCGCCGACCTCCAACTCGCGCCACGCCTGGACGATCCGTCGCACGTCATGCGTGAACAGACCGGCCTGCAGGCCGTACCTGCTGGCGTTGCACGCCTCGATGACCTCCCCGAACTCGTCGTAGGGGAGCACGGCCACCAGCGCGCCGAACACCTCCTCGCGCACCAGCCTGGCGTCGGCGGGCGGCGCGGCGACCACGGTCGGCTCCATCACCGCCCCCGACCGGCCGCCGCCGGTGGTGATCACGGCGCCCTGGCCGGCCGCCTCGCCGGCCCAGCGGGCCACCCGCGCGGCGGCGTCGTCGTCCACCATCGAGCCGACGTCCGTCGCCGGGTCCAGCGGGTCACCTACGACCAGGGCCTTCACCTCGGCGGTCAGGGCGGCCACGAACTCCTCGAACCTGCCGCGCTGCACGTAGACCCGCTGCACCGAGATGCAGCTCTGCCCCGAGTTGCTGTAGCCGGTACGCGCGCAGATCCGCGCCGCCTCGGCCACGTCGGCGTCCTCGCACACGATCGTGGCGGCGTTGCCGCCCAGCTCCAGCAGCACCCGCTTGGGCCCGGCGGCGCGGGCGACGGCGGCGCCCGCCGTCACGCCGCCGGTGAAGCTGACCACGGCGATCTCGGGCGCCGCGCACAGCCGCGCGCCCACGTCGGCGCCGCCGTGCAGCACCTGTACGGCCTCGACCGGCATCCCGGCGTCGAGCAGGATCCGCACCAGCTCCGTCGAGACCGCGGGCGCCTGCGGGGGCGGCTTGACGATCGTGGTGTTGCCCGCGGCGAAGGAGGCGCCGAGCTTGTGCGCCAGCAGGTTCGCCGGGGCGTTGAACGGGGTGATCGCCAGCACGGGACCGGCGGGGGCGCGGCAGGTCAGCGCGGTGTTGCCCACGCCGCGGGCCCAGCCCGCCACCGGCAGCACCTCGCCGCCCAGCGCCCTGGCCTCGGCCGCCGACACCGACAGCGTGTCGGCCACCCGCAGCACCTCTCCGCGCCCGTCCTTCAGCGGCTTGCCGAGCTCGACGGCCAGCAGCCGGGCCAGTTCCTCGCCGCGGGCGGTGACCTCGGCCGCGCCGCGTTCGAGGATCGCGGCCCTGGTCGCGGGGGCTAACCGCGCCACCGCCCGGGCGGCTTGCCCGGCGTAGGCCAGGGCCCGGGTGATGTCGTCCGGCGTCGCCGTGCGGGCCCGGCTGACCGTCCGCCGCAGGTAGGGGCCGGTTCGTTCGGCCGTCGGGCCGTCGGTCAGCCATGTCCCGGCGACCAGGCAGCCCGCTTGGTAGATCGCATCCATCTCGACTCCACTAGGTGGTGCATCAGAACCGCACTGTGGACTTGCTCAAAGTATGAGGACATTCCAGTCCGCGCAAGAGGAACCGCGTAGTGGAACGTCTGGACCGTATAATGGACCGAGTGTTAGCGTACGGACCGCATGAGAGGGTGAGCAGGAGTTCACCTTCGACCGACAAGTGAGGACCCGTGCCTGCGAACTTCCCGGCAGAATCCGGCGAGTCCGGTGGCGTGCGCAGCGTCCAGCGAGCGTTCGACATCCTGTCCCTGCTCGGCGAGGACCGGCGGATCCTGACGATCCGCGAGGTCGTCGACGAGACCGGCTTGGCCAAGACGACGGCGCTGCGCCTGCTGCAGACCTTGGAGCACATGGGCCTGCTGTGGGCCGCGCCCAAGGGCTACACCGCGGGGCCCGCCCTGTGGCGCTGGGCGCACCTGGCCCGCAGCGCGTGGGAGCTGCCACCGGAGACCGTCAAGCTCATGCGCGACCTGGCGGCCCGGCAGCGCGAGACCGTCAACCTCTACGTCGCCAGGGACGTCCACCGCGTCTGCATCGCCCAGCAGGAGAGCCCGCAGCCGCTGCGCCACGTGGTGCGGGTCGGCGACGAGCTGCCGATGTGGGCGGGCGCCTCCTCGAAGGTCCTGCTCAGGGACGCGCCCGCGCGGCTCCTGACGCGGATCGCCCGCACCTCTCCGCACGGCGAGGTGCACCTGGAGACGCTGCGGCAGTGGATCGCCCAGGCGGCGGCCGACGGCCACGCGGTCAGCCACGGCGAGCGTGAGCCCGGTCTGTCCGCCGTCGCGGTGCCCGTGACCGGCGGCGCCAAGGCGATCGTGGCGGCGCTCACGCTCAGCGGCCCGACCGTGCGGTTCACGGACGAGCGGGTGGCGGAGTTCGTCGCGGACCTGGGCGAGGTGGCGGGGCGCATGTCGGAGCGCGGGTTCGACCATCCCCTGACCTGAGCATCGGGAGCCTTAACGATGGGAGAGCGTGAATGCAGCAGTTGCCACTGGACGGTGTCAAGGTCGTCGATCTGACCAGCGTGCTCGCCGGACCCTACTGCAGCTACCAGCTGATGCTGTTCGGCGCCGAGGTCGTCAAGGTCGAGCTGCCCGGCAGCGGGGACCTGGCCAGGCGCCTCGGCCCTGATGACGAGCTCAACCGGGACCGGCTCGGCGCCTCCTTCCTGGCCCAGAACGCGGGCAAGAAGTCGGTGGAGCTCGACCTGAAGAGCCCGGCGGGGCGGGTGGCGTTCGAGGCGATGGTCACCGGCGCCGACGTCCTGCTGGAGAACTTCCGGGCCGGGGTGCTGGCCAGGCTCGGCTACGACCGCGACCGGCTGCGTGAGCTCAACCCGCGGCTGATCTACTGCGCGATCTCCGGCTTCGGGCAGAGCGGCCCGATGAGCGGGGCGCCCGCCTACGACCAGATCATCCAGGGGCTGTCGGGCATGATGAGCGTCACCGGCACCCCCGACACGGTGCCGATGCGCGTCGGCTTCCCGGTCTGCGACACGGTCGGCGGGCTGATGGCCGCCATGGCGATCTGCGCCTCGCTCGCCGGACGGCACCGCACCGGGCGGGGCAGCTTCCTGGATCTGTCCATGCTGGAGGCGTCGATCTCCGCCATGGGCTGGACCGTGTCCAACTACCTGGTCAGCGGCGTCGAGCCGGAGCCGATGGGCGACCAGAACGCCACCGCGGCGCCGTCGGGCACGTTCGAGACCGCCGACGGGCCGCTCAACATCGCCGCCAACCAGCAGACGCAGTTCGAGACGCTCTGCCGGCTGATCGGCCGCCCCGGCCTCGTGGCCGATGCGCGATTCGCCCTCCCCGAGGCGCGCAAGCTCCACCGGAAGGCGCTGAACGCCGAGCTCAACGGCGCGCTGCGGGCCAGGACCGCGCAGGAGTGGGAGGAACTGCTTTCCGGTCACGGCGTGCCCGCCGCCCGCGTCCTGACCGTCCCGCAGGCGCTGGCGCTCGACCAGCTCCGGCATCGCGGCTTCCTCACCGACCTGAGCTTCCCCGGCGGGAGCGACCGCCGCCTGACCGTCACCGGCAACGGCGTGCTCGTGGACGACGAACCGCTGCGCCCCCCGGCCGCCCCGCCGCTGCTGGGCGCCCACAACGAGGAGTACGCGCATGAGTGAGGCGGCCGACTGGTGGGGCACCGCCGTCTCCAGGATCGAGCCGGACGTCATCGAACTGCGCGGCCGGCCGGTCCAGGAGCTGATCGGCCGAGTGGGGTTCGCGGAGATGATCTGGCTCATGCTCCGTGGCGACCTGCCCGACCCGCGGCGGGCGGCGCTGCTGGAGGCCGCGCTGGTCTCCTCGGTCGACCACGGCCCGCACGCGCCGTCCATCGCCGTCGCGCGGATGGCGATCACCTGCGGCGTCGGGCTGAACAACGCCGTCGCCACCGGCGTCAACCTGCTGGGCGACGTGCACGGCGGCGCGGGGGAGCAGTGCGTGGAGCTGCTGGAGGAGGCGCTGGCCTGCGGCGACACCGCGGCCACGGTGGCCCGCTGGCGGGCCCGCGACAAGTACCTGCCCGGGTTCGGGCACCGCTTCCACACCCGTGACCCGCGCCGTGATCCGCTGCTCGGCCTGGTGGAGCGGGCGGTGGCGGACGGGGTCGTGGCGGGCGACCATCTGCGGGTGGCCGAGGAGGTGGAGGAGCTGATCAGCCCGGTCCCGATGAACATCGACGGCGCGACCGCCGTCGTCTACGCCGAGCTGGGCTTCCCCGCGCCGCTGGCCAGGGGCCTGTTCGTGCTCGGCCGCAGCGTCGGCATCCTCGCGCACGCCTGGGAGGAGGCGGGGCAGGGGCGGCGCAACAAGGGCCCGCTGCCCCCCTCGATCCGGCCGACATACCTCGGTCAGTAGACGACGATCTTCCCGGTGTTCTGCGGGAAGATCGCGTCGTTGTAGAAGTACTCGCCGGGCGTGGCGAAGGTGTGGGTGAACGACTGCCCCGGCATCAGCACGCCGCTGTCGAACTCGTACTCGAAGAAGGAGACGGCGGCGTGCGCGAAAGCGTTGTCCGCCGGATTGGTGAACGTGACGGCCGTCCCCTTGGGCACCCGCAGGTGCTGCGGCGACATGGCGTTCTGGGCGACGGTGTTCTCGGCCGGGCCCGGCCGCTGGTTTGCCGCGTCCCAGACGCGGCCCAGCGTGACCGTCGTGCCGGCGACGGCGGCGGTCCTGATGTCGTTGCGTTTCTTGGGCGGTACGGGCGCCGCCGCGGGTGCCACCTTGCCGCCGAGCTTGAACGCCCACAGGTGGTCACCGCGCGGGATGTCCGGGTACGGCAGCCCGTTTCCGCCCGCCAGGACCGCGATGTACTGCTCGCCGGCGATCTCGTAGCTGATCGGGCTGGTGTGCACCCCGGCGCCGCACTGGAAGCTCCACAGGATCTTCCCGTCGGTGTCGTCCATCGCGTGCAGCACCCCGTCGGGGCCGCCCTGGAACATCACCCGCCCGGCCGTGGTGAGGATGCCGTTGCCGTGCGCGAGTGACCACTCCCTGTCGAGGGTCCACACCGGCTTGTTGGTACGGGGATCGACGGCCGCGATGCCCCCCGCGAAGTACTCGCCCAGCGGGCGCGAGGTGTTGACCCGGCCGTCGCGGCTGTTGGAGAAGCCGGAGTTGATCAGCCCGTAGCCGACGTAGATCCAGCCCGTGTGCGGGTTGAACGACAGGTGCGCCCAGTCGGCGCCGCCGCCCGCGCCGGGAAAGATGATGGTCGCCCGGTCCCAGTGCGGCGTGTAGAGGCCGCCCCAGGCGTAGAACGGCACCGGCCTGGTCGCCTTGCCGAACTCCGGCGCCTGCGTGATGAACGGCTCACCGCCGGGGAACGGCTGCGTCGGCGCGGTCTTCTGGCGTAAGTCCTGGGGCACCGGCCGCTCCGTCACGCCGTGGACCGGCTCACCCGTCGCCCGGTCGAGGAAGTAGAACATGCCGGCCTTGCTGCCGTAGACCACGACCTTGCGCTTGTCGCGGCCGATCCGCACGTCCACGAGCACCGGCGCCATGACGTTGTCCAGGTCCCAGATGTCGTGGTGCACCGACTGGAAGTGCCACGCGCGCTTGCCGGTCTTGGCGTCGATGGCCACGATCGAGTTGGCGAACAGGTTGTCGCCACCCCGGCTCGAACCGTCCAGCCGGGGGTAGGAGCCGCCGAAGGTCCAGTAGACCAGCCCGAGGTCCGGGTCGATCGCGGGGTGGATCCACGGCACCGCGCCGCCGGTCTTCCAGGACTCGCCCTCCCAGGTGTCGTTGCCGAACTGGCCCTCGCCCGGACACGCCCAGAACGTCCACGCCACCTCGCCCGTGGCCGCCTTCAGGGCGTAGGCGCGGCCCCGGGCGCCGCCGGTGCTGCCCTGCATGCCGACGTAGATCAGCCCGTCCCAGTAGACGACCGCTCCGGCCAGGGTGCCGGTCAGGCCGCCGCACTGCCCGTTCTGGGGATCGCAGCCGCCGGTGTCGCCGCCGCCCTCGTCCTCGGTGATGAGCTGCCGCTGCCACACCACCTGGCCGCTCTCCTTGGCCAGGGCGTAGACGATGTTGGCGCCGGAGGTGGAGAAGACCAGGCCCTCGCCGAGGGCGACCCCGCGCATGTTCGTCTGCTTGGTGCCGAGGTTCGTCTTCCACTTCAGCGCTCCGGTCCTGCCGTCCACGGCGAAGACGTTCTGCTGGGTGGTCTGGACGTACAGGATGCCGTCCTGCACGACGCAGGTGCTCTGCTGGGGCGCGGCGGTGCTGCCGCCCTCCAGGTTGACGTGCCAGGCGCCGCCGAGGCGGTCCAGGTTGCGCGCGGTGATCTTCTTGAGCGGCGAGTGGTTGTGGTTGCCGAGGTTGCCACAGACCTTGGGGAAGTCGCTGCCCGCGCTGCCCAGGGCGGGGGACTGCTGTTCCGGGACGGGAGCGGGAGCGTCCGTACGAGCGGGCACGGCCAGTGCCGCGGCCGCGCCGATGAGGAAGTTACGTCGTTCCACTGGCACCACGCCTTCTTGTGGTCCACTAGATGGACCTATAGATCCGCTTAACGGACGCACAATAAGCCGGTGCGGCGGTGAAGACAAGACCTTGCCGGGTCTCGGACCGCTGGCTACGCTGTGGAACGATCGATCCACCTGGTGGACCCGGAGGTGCCCGTGAGACCCTCGACGCTCGTGACCGCCGCCCTGCTGCTGGCGGTCGGCTTACCCGCTTCAGCCGCCACCTCCGACGATCCCGCCCCCGCCGGCGGTGTGTGCCGGGGCACCGACGCCCGCTGCTACCACGACTGGGGCAACTTCGACCCGGCCAAGGGCTACCGCCTGCTCGTCTACACGCGCACGGCCGGCCCCCGCCACGCCCACCTCGGCACCGTGCTCGGGCCGGGTCTCAACCCGCCGCTCAACGACGACAACGTGGCCGTGAAGGCGGTGCTCAAGCTGGGCCAGGACAACGGCTTCGCGGTCGACTACACCGAGGACGTCACCCAGCTCGCCTCAGCCCAGAGCCTGCTGAAGTACAACGCGGTGATGTTCCTCAGCACGACCAGGGACGCGCTCGACGACGCCGCCCAGACCGCGCTGCGCCAGTACGTCAGGGCGGGCGGCGGCTTCGTCGGCGTGCACAACGCCTTCGGCACCGAGTACAACTGGCCCTGGTACGAAGGGCTGCTCGGCGAGTCCAACTTCTACGACCACGGCCCCGATCAGCCCGCCACCGTACGCACGGTCGATCGGCGCGACGCCTCGACCCAGGGTCTTCCGCCGGCCTGGACGTTCAGCGACGAGTGGTACAACCTCGTCCCGGCCCCCACCCGCGTCCGCGTCCTGGCCCAGGTCGACGAGAGCACCATGCTCAAGGGCACCCGCGGCAACCTCGGCCACCCCGGGCACGGCAGGGACCACCCGGTCTCCTGGTGCCAGTACTACGACGGCGGCCGGTCGTGGGTCACCACGCTCGGCCACGAGGTGCAGGCGTGGACCGGCGACCAGCGCTTCCTCGGCCACCTGACCGGCGGCGTCAAGTCGGCGATGGGCATGGCGCCCTTCTGCCGCTGATCACTTCTGGGTGGCGGCGTGGTGGAGGCCGCGCAGCGCCAGCACGTAGCCGTACACGCCGAACCCGACCACGATGCTCCGCGCGACCGGCGAGATGTAGGAGTGGTGCCGGAACGGCTCGCGCGCGTGCACGTTGGAGATGTGCAGCTCGATCACCGGCAGCTCCACGCCCTCGATGGCGTCGTGCAGGGCGACGGACGTGTGCGTGTAGGCGCCGGGATTGAACACCGCGCCGACGCACCGCCCGGCCTTGACCTCGGCCCCGGCCTCGTGGATCCAGTCGATGAGCTGCCCCTCGTGGTTCGACTGCCGGAACCGGAGGTCGAGGCCGAGCTCGGCGGCCTCCTCGCCGCACAGCTGCTCGACGTCGGCCAGCGTCGTGGTGCCGTACACCTCCGGCTTGCGGGTGCCGAGCAGGTTGAGGTTCGGGCCGTTGAGAACGTAGACGGATGTCACACATGCCTCACTTCATGGTCGTCGCTACACCCGGTGGCGGGCCAGGTGCTCCAGGACCGACTGGTTGGCCTCCCAGCCGTCGGGGAACTTCACCGGCACGCCCAGCCGTACCGGCTCCGCCGACGGATGGGCGTCGAGCAGCTCGGCGATGCCCGCCCTGGCCACCACCACGCACGCGTGCCGGTGCCGCGAGGCCAGCACGCACAGCCGCCCCGACTCCAGGTGGAACGCGGTGGCGTCCCGGCGGCCCGACAGCGGGTGCAGCACGATCGTCACGTCGTACTCGCGGCCCTGCAGCCGGTTGGCGGTGTCGACGGTGATGTCCGGCGGCAGTCCCGCGTTCCTGATCGCCGCCACCTGGTCGCGGTGCGCCGCGCCGACCGCGATCCGGTCGGCGGTCACCGGCCGCTCACCCTGCTCCGAGCCCGCCACCGCGCCGCGCTGCAGCAGCCGCTCGGCCAGCAGCGCCACCGCCTGCACGGCCTCGCCGTCGGTGCGCACCGTGTGGCGGTTGGGCAGCTCCAGCAGCGCCCAGCCGGAGCGGGCCGCCTCCTCCAGCGCCCGGTCGTGCACGGTGCCCATGCCGCCGGTGGCCAGCTCCAGCCGACGCTCGCCGGCCCCGGTGCCCGACCGGAACCCGGTGAACGGGTAGAACGCCCGCGACACCACCGGCGCGGCCGAGGCGGGCAGCCGCCACGACACCGGCAGCCGGTGCACCGGCAGGTCGGGATTGTGCCGCAGCAGCACCGAGACCGCGCTCTGCAGCGGGTCCCACGACAGGCCGGACCAGCGGTCGCCGTCCACGATCGAGAACGGGTCGAGCTGCCCGGGGTCGCCCACGAACAGCGCCCGCTCGAACAGCCCGGCGATGCGCAGCAGCTTGTCCGAGCGCATCTGGTACGCCTCGTCCACGATCGCCCACGGCCAGGTGCGGCCGGAGATCCACGCCCACTTGTCCGACGTGGCGATCATGATGTCGGGGTCGCCGAGATCCTGGATCCTCGTGCCGACCGTGACGCCGGGCAGCTCCAGCAGGCGCAGCGGCGGCACGTAGCCGCTCGCCGACAGCCGTCCGACCGTCAGATGGGGATGCCGCTCCGAGATCCGCGCCACCAGGTCGTCGACCTGCTCGTTGGTCTGGGCGACGATCATCAGCGGCTCGCCGGTCTCGGCCAGGTGGGCGGCGGCCCGGACCACGAGCGTGGACTTGCCCGCCCCCGGCGGGGAGTCGACCACCACACCGCGGTTCTTCGGCAGGTCGGCGAGCACGTTCCTGATGACCTGCTCCGGACTGGCCTCGTCCGCGGTCACGACCATTCCTCCCGGGCGTCCTCGTCGGTGGGGCGGTATTCCTGCGGCGGGCCGCCGTGCGTCCACGGCGTCGCCTCCGCGTCGGGCAGGCTCGGCGCGCCCTGGAAGTCGTCGGTGAGCGAGGTGTAGCAGACCCGCTCGCCCACCTCGGGCACCGCGCCGGGAGTGGGCGTCTTGCCGCGGCCCATGCCCTTGGTGATCTTCAGGGTGACCAGGCCGTCGCTCGCCTCCACCAGCTGGGCGCCCTGGCCGCGCCGCTGCGGGGTGCCGAGCGCGGTGCCGGGCGGCAGGCGTACGGGATCGTCGGTCTTGACCACCACGAGCGGGCGCAGCTTGCGCGAGCGGCCCTCGCCCTCGAAGTTCTCCGGCTCGGTCTCCATGACCTCGCCCGCGAACGCCTCGCCGGTCAGCCGGTACTCGGCCATGACCAGCGGGTCGTCATAGGCCCGCTGCACCTCGTAGGCGGCCTGGGCGCGTTCCATGCGGGCCAGCCGCGCGGCGGCGGCGATCGCGCCGTCATGCCTGGCCTGCGGCGGCCCGCCGTCCTCGATCTGCGCGGCCAGGCCGCTGAACGAGGCGCGGTCCTGCTCCCACCGCTGCGCCACGCTGGCCCCCTCGGGCAGGCCGCCGAGCAGGTCGATCGCCTGCCACATGAGCCGCCAGGTGGGTTCGAGCTGGGTGCGCAGGGCCTCGGTGACGCGTTCGGCCGAGCCCTTCTCGATCGCCGGCGCCAGCACCTCGGCGTCGAACCCCGGATCGGTGACCGGTCCCGCCGGCGGCCAGATCAGCGGATCCTCCGCGTCGTCGCTCGGCCCGTCGGTGATCCAGGCGAGCAGCGCGGCCAGGTTCGCGTCCTCGAGGCCGCTCTGCCCGCTCGCCCAGTGCCGGCCCAGCTCCTCGCTCGCGGCGAGCGTCAGCGACGACCCCGGATATCCGGCCCGCTCGGCGAACCAGGTCAGCCACCTGCCGAGCAGCGGAACCCCCGTGGGCACCGGGTAGGGCCCGTCGGCCCGGCGGAACCGGGTGGACCTGCCGAGCAGCCGGGTGAACGCCACACCCGCCTGGTTCGGCACGATCAGCTGCGGCGCGTCGAGCGCCCGCTCGTACGGATCGGCGTTCTTCCGCTCCACCGTCTCCATCTCGCTCAGGAAACTCTGGATGTACGGCAGCAGCAGCCCGGCCAGCTCGGCGGCCCAGGCGAAGCGCAGATCGCGGTTGCGCGGCTGGGTCACCACCAGCAGCCGGGGCTGGGCGCGGTCGGTGCCGAGCATGGCGGCCAGCGGCGCGGCGGCCTCGCCGGAGAGCTTGAGCGGGATGAACACCATCGGCCGCGCCGACAGGTGGCAGTGCCGGACGGTCGCGATGGGCTGCGCGATGCCCTCGTCGAGGGCCCGCAGCCGGGCGAGCGAGGTGAGCAGGCTCACGTCAGGCACTCTCTGCGCAGGCGTTCGGCGTTGCGCAGCAGCCGGGCGATCTCCTCCTGGCCCGGGGCCGGGTCGCGGGTGCCGTCGGCCAGCCCGAGCGCCTCGCCGACGGAGGCGACGCCGCCCAGCTCGTCGCGTACGTGGCGGCCCAGCAGGTCGGAGGCGCCCTCCTGGCGGGCCTCGTCGCGGCAGAAGAAGCACAGGTCGCAGGTTGACAGGCAGTCGGGCGCGTACCGGGCGTCGGTCCCGCGCAGCGCGTCGGCCAGCTCGGCGGCGGACCGGGTCGGCAGCCCGTCCTCGCCCGGCAGCAGGTCGAACGTGACGTCCTCGGGCAGCACGTCGAGCAGCCGGTCGAGGCCCGTCATCCGGTCGAGCTGGCGTTCCAGCACGGCGAGCTGCGGGCGTACGTCCACCAGTGTGGCGACCGGCCGGTTGGCGAAGTTCTCCGGGCAGACCAGCACCACCTCGTGCGAGACCCGCAGCGGGTCGTGCCCCAGCTCGCCGAGCAGCCGGCGCAGCGCCAGCACGTACACCGCCGCCTGCCGGGCCGCGGCGGCCACCGCGGCCGGGTCCGCCTGCCCGTCGATCACCGCGAACGACTTGATCTCCACGATGTGGAAGCGCCCGCCGAGCTGGAACGCCACCACGTCCGGCTCCAGGTAGGCGGCGTGCCCGGCGATCTCCAGACTGAGCAGCGGGTGGTCGTAGACCGTCCCCGCGTCCTGCCCCTCGGACACCGCCCGGTCGAACAGCGCCCTGGTGTGGGCGTGGCGCAGGTGCGCGCCGACGTTCTCCACGTCGTGGTAGGCCACCTCGGCGATCGGCAGCCCGAGCTGCTCCCGCAGCATGCGCAGCAGCTCGGCGCAGCCGTCGGCCTTCACCAGCGCCTCGAACATGTTGCCCCGGGTGATCGCGAACGGCGACTGGCCGAACGGCGCGGGGAAGCCCAGGTGCCGGGCCGCGGCGTCCTTGTCGATCCCGGCGCCGTCCATGAGCGCTCTGCGCGAGCAGCCGGGGTTCGCCGCGAGCGCGGCGATGGCACGGGCGTCGTGCGGCTTCGGTGGCGTCGTGCCTCGCAGCGCGTCAAGCCGGTTCATCGGCCGCCTCCCGTATTGCTGTGGCGTTCAGTGTCGCCCTCACCCGGTGATCTCCTTCTTCGCGACGGTGCTCAGCGTAGCGGCGCCGAACAGCCGAGCCGTGTCACCGAGCTGCGATGCCGCGCGTTCGGCCAGCTCAGCCCGGTCGTGCGTGTCGCGCTCCGCGTGCACCGCGAGCTCTGCCCGTGCCGCCTCGATCACCCGATCGGGGTCGGGCGGCCCCAGATCGCCGTCGGCGGCGCCGGGGATGTTACGCGCCATCCTGGACAGCAGCCGCGCGGCCCCCGGCTGGAGGTCCCCGAGCTCCGCGTGATCGGGATCGAGCTGCCCGGCCACCGCGATGGCGCAGGTCAGGAAGTCGACGCGGGGGCTGAGCGGGCCCACCATCCGGCGCGCCTGCGGCCACGTGCTGACCGCCAGCAGCCCCCGGGCGGGGGAGAGGCGGTCCGTCAGCGCCGCGCATAAGTAGAACGGCCTGCCGTACGGGGAGGCCTTGAACGAGCGGGCCTCGTCGCGGCGCAGGCTGGTGAGCTGGTTGCTCCGCAGTGTGCCGCCGCAGAACGCCAGCCCCACGGCGACGATCAGCCTCGGCTGCGCGCAGGCGCCCAGCAGGGTGAGGCCCTGATGCACCTGCTCGCGCACGGTCACCAGGCGTGGCGCCACGGGCTCGGGATCCGGGTCACCGGCCGGGGCGGCGCTCACCAGGGCGTCCCACGTACGCTCCACGCCGCGGAGCTCGGCGCGCAGGGTCCTGGCCGTGGCCGTGTCCTTGACCCGCATGGCCCTGCGCACACCGGCTCGGAGCTCATCGATCCGCCTCTCGAGATCATCCAGCCGGTCACTCATGGCGCGAGCGTAGCAAGAGTTCCAGTCTTTCCCAGTAATTTCCGGATATCACTCGCGCGCCAGCTTATATTGATCTACATTGTAAAGGGCGGGCCCGGTTACGCGGCAGGAACGGCCAGCACCCACTCGCGGTCGTCGGTGAGGAAGCGGTCCAGGTGGAGGCCGGACTCGGCGAGGGCGGCCCGGAGGTCGTCGTCGCTGAGCCGCCGGGAGGTGAACGACTGTGTCCACACCTGATCCCCGTGCACGTACCGCATGGTCGCGCTGAACAGCCCCGGCTCGACCTCCTCGTGCGCCGCCAGCGTGATCGTGATGTCGCCGTCGGTCCGGCCCGTGCCGGCCTGCCGGGCGTCGTGCTTCTCGGGCGGCGTCCACTGGATCAGCACCGCCCCGCCGGGTGCCACGTGCCGCGCGCACGCCGACAGCAGCGCCCGCCTGCCGGCCTCGTCGGCCGTGTGCACCAGGTACGACGCGAGCATGACCGCGTCGAACCGCCGCTCCAGCCGCAGGTCCTGGATCCGGGACAGCACGGTCTCCGCGCCTCTGACGCGGGCCAGCATCTCGGCCGACTCGTCCACGGCCACCACCTCGAAGCCGTGCTCCAGCAGCGCGTGCGTGACCCGGCCCACGCCCGACCCCAGCTCCAGGACGGACCCGCCGGACGGTGTCACCTGCCCGACGATCTCCGCCTCCCCTCGAGGTCTCAACCGCGTGTAGAACTCCACGGGGGAGCCGTCGGGGGTGATCGAGCCGGGTCCGGTGCCGGAGTGGGGGAAGATCGTCATGCTCTCGAACCTAAGGCATGAGACCGGCTTCCGCCGTGCCCCGCCCTGCTGATCGGTCAGCTCGCCTTGAGCAGGGGGTAACCCTCTCCGAGGTCGCGGTTGATCGGCAGCGTGACCAGCGCGCAGTCCTTCCTGGCCACCTCCACGCCCTGGATCGCGCAGGCGATGGAAGCCGTGCAGTCACCCCCTGTCAGGAGCATGAGCCGGCCGGCGCGCACGCCCGCCTGCACCATCGTGACATGCAGGATCAGATCCACGCCGAACGTCACCCGGCCCATCGGCTGCCCGTTGACCCGCACTTCTATGTACGGCTCGTGATGGGAGACGACCTCGTGCTCGGCCAGCGGCACTACTTCGCCCTTGCCCGGATCATCCAGGCTTCTGCGAGCGGCGGCCCGCAGGTTGCGGTACTTCGCCCAGCCGGTCAGCAGGACCGACCCCAGGTCGATGCCCTGCAGCAGCTCGGCACCGGCCTCGCCGGCCTTGTGCGCCAGTTCGGTGGGCGGCATCCGGACCTGCCGCCTGATCTCGTCGAGCACCTGGCGGTTGTCCACGGCCCGCGACAGCTCCTCGGCCGCGCGGTCCGGATCGGCGTAGAGGAGCAGGTCGGTGGTGCTCGGGTGGGTGGTGAAGGCGGCGGTCACCGTACGATCTCCCTGATCTCCTGTCGGCCCTGATCGTGGTGGCACACGAACGTGACCCCGGCCGTGGGCGCGGGGTCACGGACCTCCACCCCCGGGGACGGATCCACGCACGGCACGCAGACGACGGAGGCCGGGGCGGGCCGAGGCCCGCGAAGGACCCGGCGTACCGCCCAGGCCGCCGCGGCCCCCGCCACGGCGGCGGCCGCGGGCACCAGCCATCCGGGCGGCTCCGTGCTGCTCGAGGCGTCCGACTTGCTGGGGTCCGGGCCGACCGTCGGCCTGGTCGGCGTGGCGGGACTCAGATGCAGCGTTACGGTGCTGCCTTTCGGCACCCGCCTGCCGGGCTTGGGATCCTGGGAGGCCACGACGGGCGGATCGGCGGCCTCTCCCTCGGCCACCGCCGAGAAGAGCCCTCGGCCCTGTATCTCGTGCTCCGCCCGACCCAGCCGGTCACCGACCACGTCGGGGACCTCCACGTACTCCACCAGCAGGATGACCACGGTGGAGCCGCAGGGGGCGTCTCCTCTTGGGATCTGCCTGCGTACGATCCAGTCGTCCGCCGCGCCGGAGGGCCTCGCTTCCATGGCGAAGCCGCCCTGCTTCAGCTCGGCCTTCGCTTGGTTCTTGGTCCTCCCCACGACCCCGGGTACGGGCCCGCTTCTCGGCCCGTACCCGGGGTCCGGATCGCCTAGAGGCGCGCACTTCTGCGGCGCAGGTGTGTCCGGGCCAGTTGGCGTGATCGTGTCGGTGTCTGTGGGCGTTTTGGTGGGCTCGTCCGTCTGCGTGTCCGGCGGGGCCGGCGGGGCCGGCGACGAGGCCATCGCTGGCCCCGCCGCCAGCGCGATCATGCTCACGGCCAGCGCTTTCGCGACCTCGAACCGCATGGTCACCCCCTGGCCCTCAGTATCGGAGGCACTGCGGGCCGGTCGGCCGTGGCATGAGCAGTCCCGTACTCAACTCGGAGGAACACGCGTCCCGCGTTGTGGAATACAGGGCAGCCGCCTACGACCTCCTGGTGATGCGGATCTTCGACTGCTTGTGCCGGAGCTGTTCCCAGTCGTCCATGAAGGTCGCGTCCAGGCTGTACCGGTCCGCCAGAGCCACGAGGGTCTCGGTGCGGTAGTAGAAGTCCTCGCGCAGCACGTGGTGCTCCTTGCCCTCGGCCCGGTCGAAGGTGAAGTCGAACCACCCGTCCGGCTTCATGACCCGGCTCACATGGGCGAAGCACTCCTCGATGACGTTCAGCGGCGAGTGCGAGAAGACGCTGTGGGCGTGCACCACGTCGAAGTGGCCGTTGGGCAGGAACGCGAAGCGCAGATCACGGACCGGGGTCAGGTGCGGCAGCTTCTCGCGCAGGCCGTTCGCCACGACCGTCTCCTGCGCGGCGAAGAGGATGTCGGGGGAGATGTCGAGGCCGTAGTAGTTGCCCGTGTCCAGGTAGTCGATGAACAGGCGGCCGGCCCGCAGATTGCCGCAGCCGATCTCCAGCATCGTGAAGTCGGGCTTGAGGCCGTGCTTCTTCAAATAGTCGAACTGCATGCGCCCGAGCGCCAGCCAGCGCCGGTGCGTGTGGGAGCCGACCGCGCCTTCGGGACTGCAGGCGGTGTCCGACTTCATGACGGCCCGGTAGTAGGAGACGTGGTCGGGGTTGCGCAGCCGCAGCCAGGTGTCGCGGGTCAGCCGGCGCAGATGCGGCAGGACCTTGTGCGGGTGCGTGAGCGCGTAACGGGCTTGGTAGGCCAGGCTGGAACGGTTGTGTTTCACGGTGGACCGCCAGAGGAGATTCCTATGAAGCACTGGGAATCTAGGCGGCGCCGTACGCGCGCTCAATCACCGCCGCTTATGCGGCGGGCAAAATGAGTGCGGTCTCGCCTCACGGCAGGCCGGCGATGGCGCACGCCCGGCACGGGGGGCGCCCGCAGATGCACTGCATGATGGCGTCGAGAACGTCGTGGTCGTGATACAGGCACTGGTCATTGCAGGTGTGGCGCGGAACGAATCCCGCCTGGATCTCGTCGGGCCACGGCTCTTCGCCTTCGCGGCAGCGGACGAACTGTGCGGGGTCATCCGAGTGCAGCCCGTGCATACGGTCCCGGGCCTGGGTCTCCAGGGTTCGCGTCTCCGCCACCATGGTCTTGAGCTGGGCGGCGAGGTCGACGTACCGGTCATCGCCGGTTCGTACGTGCGCGGCCCGCAGCGCCATCACCGCATTGCCCAGGAATCGGCTGGCGTCCTGGAGGTCGGTGGTGTGGTGCAGTTGGATGCCGGTCACGCTTCGGACCCACACGGCGTCGTTGGTCATTGATCAATCCTCCGGAGCGACAGGCGCACGCCTGCTGGGAATTGCCCCGTTTGGTGGACATGTCGGGGTTTGCGAATACACGTGATGATAGCCAGATTTTTGCGTATTTTTCGGGCTGGGCACGGTGGGTTGACCGTTGGCAGGGTGATGGCGACCCGGGGGGAGGCGTGCCGAAACGGCTTCTGGCCTGGCGTGGAAGGCGCGCTCGTCAATTGGATCGCACGCTGGCGTGGTAAACGACTCTTGGGGAAGAACAGGGGAAGATATTAATCGCCGCTGGGGTGTGGATCACGGCCACCGCGTGCGCGGTGGCCGTTCTCGTTCTCAGGCGCCGCTCGCGGTGGTGGTCAGCTCGTCACGGCGCACTGTCCGCGCTCCTTCCTGGCGGGACCCTCGGTGTTCGGACGGATGTCGAAGTCGAAGATCGCGGTGGGCAGGTAGAGCGAGCAGCAGGCGTTGGGAATGTCGACGATTCCGCTGACCCGCCCCTCGATCGGGGCCGAGCCGAGGATCAGGTAGGCCTGTTCGCCGGTGTAGCCCCACTTCTTGAGATACTCGACGGCGTTGAGGCATGCCCTGCGGTAGGCCACCGTCGCGTCGAGGTAGTAGTTGGTGTCGGTGTCGTGGTCGACCGAGATCCCGATGAACGAGAGGAACTCGGAGTAGCGCGGCTCGACGTTACCGGGCAGGAAGAGCGGATTGGTGGTGACACCGTACTTCTCCATGCCGCCCTTGATGAGGTCGACGTGGAAGTCGATGTAACCGCCCATCTCGATCGCGCCGCAGAAGGTAATCTCGCCGTCGCCCTGGCTGAAGTGCAGGTCACCTCCGGAAAGTTTCGCGTCCTTCACCAGGACCGGGTAGAACACCCGGGCTCCGCGGGTGAAGTTCTTGATGTCGTGGTTGCCGCCGTTCTCCCGTGCAGGCACGGTACGTGCGCCCTCCGCGGCGACCCGCCGCGCCACCTCACCGCTTGCCGTACCGGCGATGACGTTGTCGGCCAGCGGTGGCAGGCCGAGTGGCGGGACCCGTTGCGGATCGGTGTCGATGAGCGCCTGCTCCCTGCGGTTCCAGGAGGCGAGCAGCTCGGCCGACGGCGCGGTGCCGAACAGTCCGGGGTGGGTGATGCCGGTGAACCGGACACCTGGCAGGTGACGGGATGTGGCCACCTGGCCGTGGAAGTCCCAGATCGCCTTGTACGCGTCGGGGAAGTAGTCGGTCAGGAAGCCGCCGCCGTTCGCCTTGGCGAACACACCGGTGTACCCCCATCCCTGTCCTGGTGCCTCCCCGACCTGCTGCGGAACCGCGCCGAGGTCAAGGATGTCGACGATCAGGAGATCGCCCGGCTCGGCTCCGTCCACCCCGATGGGTCCGCTCAGCACGTGCGCGACGCTCAGGTCGACATCGCGTACGTCGTTCGCGGAATCGTTGTTGCCTATCTGGGCGTCGGTCCATTCCCTGCATTCGACTCGGAACTCATCTCCGGGGCGCACCATGTCGGCCACCGGAATATCTGGGTGCCATCGATTGTGTCCCGGTATTTTCTGGTCGCGCATGGACATCGATTGATCGATGCTGAATACGACGTTTGGCATGATGAATGCCTTTCTTTGGATACGGGTGCCGTCAGGGATGTGCGCATCGACCACCTCCTTCTCGCCGTCGCGGGTCTTCTCGTCAGGTCCAGCGCGGGCGATGCGTCCGGTCGCCGGCGCCCATCGCCTCGTCGCTCGGGCTCGGTGCCGCCGCGGCGGGTTCACGCCCGCGTGTCAGCGGCCACAGCCCGATGAAGACCACCACGCCGAACACGGCGAGGATGAAGGCGATGAGGTTCGTGTTCCGCCAGTACCCGGTCAGGATCATGAACGCGGGGATCGCCGCCGTGACCCACCCCTGGATCGCCGTGACCCAGCCCGTGTACCTGGTGATCTGCTCGTGTTTCAACCCCAGCAGCACGAAGAAGAGGAACCACAGGAACCCCCAGTAGAGCCAGATGACCCCGAACGCCGGATCGCCCAGGAGCCGGAAGTTCGCGAAGGAGTATCCGAGTGCCATGATGGCCACGAACAGGGAGAAGTAGCCGACTCCTGTGGAGTCGAAACCGCCCAGCAGGTTGATCCCGACGTACAGATAGGTGAAACCGAACAGATAGATCCCGGACGCGCCGAGGATCTGCGCCGGGTTCACGAGATTGGTGATGATCAGCAGCGTGGGCGTGATCACCTGCAGGCCCCCGACGAAGAGGTTGAAGACGCCTGCCGCGCGTGGATCGATCTTCTTCAGCAGCATCATCCCGTTGATGAAGAGCACTGCTCCCACGTAGAGAAGTCCGACGGCTCCCATGAGTGACGCACCTCCTGGTGTAGTGGTGCGGCGGCGGCATTCACACCGGACGGCCCGTGTGACGGTCGCCGCATCCGGATCGGCGGAGCCGCGTGTGTGATCGGTTCACACCCACGTGGCCGCGTTGTTTCTGTTGATCAAGTTTTCTGTTGATCAAGGCCGAGGCAGGCGGGGCAGCGCTGGATGCGGCGGCTGTTCGCGCCGCTTGGGAGGCGCGCTCGTGACAACCTCGGGTGCTTCCTGGCTCCGCTCCTCGCGGGTGAGCGCGGCAGCCACTGCCGAGGGCACCCGGCTGAGGTACGGCGAGGAGAAGACTCGAGGGGATGGACGCTGACACGCGGGACATTCGCCCATCGCCGTGGCGGTCCCGATCGGTAGGCGTACGTCAAATCTTCCGCAATCGGGGCAGCGATACTCATACGTTGCCATAGGCATCCCTCCGCAAAGACCTAACTCGATCTTCTCCGGCCTTTGGCGTCCCAAAATCAGACAACCTCTGCCTACACTCCATGTCAAGGTCGTCATATACCGTTGCAATTTCCCCGGAAAACCGGCTCTGAGCAGAAAAGGGGGCAAGAATAGCAGGACCGTGCTCGCAGAGGCGATAAACGTGGTGAGACTTTTAACCTTGCGCCGCGCATAATTGCCTGGTCGCCTGCGAGAGTTTGCCGGACGTTTGACGGATCCGGACGCATGCAGGAGGCCGGTGCCACCGGCCCGGCTGCCACCGAAACGGGCGGAATAGCTGGCGTGGGCCGACATGGGAGGCGGGTGGCCGGGGGACGATGCTGCTGTGTCCCGTGAGGTGCGTCATCTGATCGGCGTCGTGGCGGGTCTGGCCGCGCTGCCCCTCGTCTACTACCTGACCGAGGCGGGGGCCAGGGCCCTGCGGGCGGCGTACGCCGCGTTCCGGCCCGCGCCGGTAGGCCTCGGTTACCTGACGGCCGTGGCGGCCATCGTGGTGTTGCTCGCCGCCTGGTCGTGGCTGTCGCCGCTGGCCGCGCTGGCCTGCGGGCTGCCGCTCACCGCCGCCGCCGCGCTGTTCGCGTTCGACCTCGACCTGGCCATGAAGCTGGCGGGCAGGCTGCCGACCTTCGAGGTGCCCGCCGGCGAGCCGCCGGGCACTCTGGCCGGCGTGACGGGCCTGTACGCCGTCATCGGCGTCCTGCTGGTGCTGTCGGCGCTGCTGCCACGTAGCCGGCGATCTATCCTGGGCGGATGAGCGGACGGGACCCGGATCGGCGCAGGGCGCTGCTGGACGCGGCGGACCGGGTCATCCTGCGTGAGGGCCCCGAGGCGTCCATGGCCGCGATCGCCGCCGAGGCCGGCATCACCAAGCCGATCCTCTACCGCCACTTCGGCGACAAGAGCGGCCTCTACGAGGCGCTGGCCGACCGCCACGTGCGCACGGTCATCGCCCAGCTGCGCCCGGCCTTCGCCGAGGTCGCGACCGATCTGCGCGGCCGGGCCAGGACGACGATCACCGTCTACCTGGACCTGATCTCGGCCAACCTCAACCTCTACCGGTTCCTGTTCCACCGGGCCAGCGCCGAGGACACCCGGATGCGCTCCCACATGACCGCGCTCGTGCGCAGTCTCGGCGAGGAGCTGGGCGCGGTGCTGGCCGCCGAGCGGGTGGCGGAGCCGGTACGCGCCCAGGTGCTCGGCCACGCCTTCGTCGGCATGGTGCAGACCACGGGCGACTGGTGGCTGGAGCATCCGGAGGTGGATCGGGCGGAGGTCGTCGAGGGCCTGGTGGACGTGATCGTCGCGGCGGTCAGTCACCGAAGCGGGAGAGCCTCCCATGCCGCCGGGCGTGGTTGAGCGCCCACCCGAACACCGCCAGCGCGCCCGCCAGATAGACCGCGTTGAGCCCCAGCGCCCACACCATCCGGTCCCACGGCAGCGCACCGCCCGACATGACCGTCCGCATCCCCTCGAAAACATGCGAGGCGGGCAGGAACCACGCCACGGCCCGCACCGGCGCGGGCAGCACCGACAGCGGGTAGAAGATCCCGGCCAGCGGCTGGACGAAGAAGACCAGCGACCAGGCGATGACCTGCGCGTTCTCCCCGAAGCGGAGCACCGCCGAGATGCCGACCAGCCCGAGCGACCAGCCGAGCAGGAGCAGTACGCCCATGAACGGCACCAGCCCCACACCCAGGCTCGTCACCCCGAACCCGTAGAGCACCAGCGCGAGGCCCGCCATCACGGCGACCGCGAACACCACCTTGCCCAGCGAGAACAGCATCAGCCCGATCAGGTATTCGACGCTGGACAGCGGGCTGACCTGCACGTTGAGCAGATTGCGCGCCCAGATGTCCTCCAGGAAGGCCAGCGAGATCTCGTTGCTCGCCTTCTGCAGCACCTGCCAGAGCAGCACCGCGCCGATCAGGAACGCCACCACGAAAGGGACCTGCTGCGTCCTGAGGAAAAGCGTGACGAATCCCCACAGCAGCAGCTCGATGGTCGGCCAGAACAGGATCTCGAACATCCTGATCGGGCTGCGCCGCAGCGCGGCGAAGTCGCGCCGGATCACGCCGGAGATCCGGCTGCGCCGGGCGGCGAGGCTGAGCGGGGGCAGGGTGAGGGTCGTCATCCGCGGGCCACCTTCAGGAACACCTCTTCCAGGTCGTCGACCTCGTAGTGGCTCGCCAGCTCGCCGGCGGTGCCGGTGGCCACGATCCGGCCGTCGGCCATGAAGTGGATCCGGTCGCACATCCGCTCGACCTCGCGCATGTTGTGCGAGGTGATCAGCATGGCGCTGCCGGTCTCCTCGGCCAGGCGGGACAGCAGGCTACGGATCCGGTCGCCGACGTCGGGGTCGAGGTTGGCCGTGGGCTCGTCGAGCACCAGCAGCCGGGGCGCGTTGAGCAGGGCTTTGGCCAGTTGCACCCGGGTGCGCTGCCCGGAGGACAGATCCATCATCCGGCGGCCGCGCAGCGGCCCCAGCTCGAACAGCTCGATCATTTCGTCGACTCGCGCCGCCGGCCGCCGCAGCGCGTAGAGGCGGGCGAACGCGTCGAGCACCTCCCGCACCAGCAGCGGTCCGGGCAGGTCCACGTAGCTGGCGGCGAAGTTGACCCGGCTCAGCACCTCGATCCGGTGCCGCGCCAGGTCCTGGCCGAACAGGCGGACGCTCCCCGAGTCTGGCGTGATCAGGCCGAGCAGCATGTGGAGTGTCGTCGACTTGCCCGCGCCGTTGAGCCCGAGCAGCCCGGTCACCTCTCCTTCTCCGACGGTGAGGCTCAGGTCGCGGACCGCCGTCACGGGTCCGAACCGCTTGACCAGATGAGTCGCCTCCAGGATGGCCACCGGACCAGGGTGCGTTCCGTACGCGGGCGCTCGCAACGGGTTTTCAGCCGAGCAGCCGCAGCAGGTCCCACTCGTTCTCGCACACCCGGCGCCCGATCGCGGCCAGCTCGACGGAGCGCGCGCCGCCGCGTAGATGGCGCATCGTCTGCATGACGCAGATGACGCCCCACTTGAGCACGCCGAACGTCTCCCACCAGCGCAGCGCGTCACGGTCGACGGGCCGCCCGCCTGCCTTCTCGTACGAGGTGATCAGATCGTCGTAGTCGCCGAAGCCGCCGACCGGCAGCGGCGAGCCGAACCGCCACGCTTTCACGCACAGCCAGCCGAGGTCCTCGACCGGATCGCCCGCGTGGGCCAGCTCCCAGTCGAGCACCGCCCGGATGCCCTCCGGGCCGACGATCAGGTTGCCGTTGCGGAAGTCGCCGTGCACCACGCTCCGCCGCGATTCCGGCGGCCGGGTCGCCGCCAGCCGCCGGAACGCCAGCTCGAACACGGGATGCGGCTCCCCGGCCTGATCGAGCACCTCCCGCCACTGCCGCAACGGATCGTCGGTGACCTGCGCGAGCGGACTGCCTGAGGCGGCAGCGAGTGGACTGCCTGAGGCGGCAGCGGGCGAACCGCCTGAGGCGGCGGCGGGCGCATCGGCCGAGGCCGCGACAGAGGGCAGCGCGGACAGCGGCATCCGGTGGATCGCCGCGAGCGCCTCGCCGCACTGGGCGGCCAGCCGCGGCCGGGCGGCCGCGTACGCCTCGTCGCGCAGGATCCTGCGCGGGATCGTCTCGCCCGCCACCCGGGTCATGAGGATGTACGACCGATCGGCCGCCACGATCCGCGGCACAGGCACCCCGGCTTCGGCGGCGGCCCGCATCAGCGTCGCCTCGCTCGCCAGGCTGCCACCGGCCTCCAGAGCCGCGCCGGGGGAGTCGAGGCGCAGGATGAGCTCGTGCCGTTCGTCCCGGTCGAGCACGTCGAGCGCCCACGTCTCGCGCGAGGCCCCGCCGGGCAGCTGCGCGCTGAAGGGCACCGACGCGCCGGGCCCGAAGACCTCACGGACGATCGAGTGGACCGCTTCCGTCATCGCAGCCCGAACTCCCAGTTGCCGCCCGCCGCGTAGGCGCCGAGTATCCGCCGCCCCACGGAGTCGATGTGCACCTCGTCCGGCCCGTCGTAGATCCGCCCGGCCCTGGCGTGCCGGTACATCCGGTCCAGCGGGGTGTCCGGAGTCAGCCCCGCCGCGCCGTACACCTGGATGGCCCGGTCGATCACGTTGTGCAGCATGCGCGAGCCCACCACCTTGATCGCGCCGATCTCGACCCGGGCGTCGGAGCCGGAGTCGATGGCCCGCGCGGCGTCGAGCGTGAGCAGCCGCGCGGCCTGGATCTCCGCGTAGGAGTCGAACACGTGCTGCCGCATGAGCTGCTTGGCCGCCAGCGGCTCACCGAACGCGGTCCGCTCGTGCATCCGGCGGCACATCAGGTCGAAGGCCCGCTGCGCCTGGCCGAGCCAGCGCATGCAGTGGAAGATCCGCCCGGGCCCCAGGCGCTTCTGCGCGATGACGAACCCGTGGCCGCGCCGCCCCAGGAGGTTCGAGGCGGGCACCCGGACGTTGTCGTAGCGGACCTCGCAGTGCGCGCCGTCCAGTCCCAGCACCGGCGTCTCACGGATGATGTCGTAGCCCGGCGTGTCGGTCGGCACCAGGATCATGGAGAAGGCCAGATGCGGCGCCGCGCCGTCCTCCGTCCGGCACATCACGGTGGTGTACGCGGCCCGGGACGCGCCGGTCGTGAACCACTTGTGCCCGTTGATCACCCATTCGTCCCCGTCGAGCACGGCGGCCGTCCTGATCTGCGTCGGGTCGCTGCTCGACACGGAGGGCTCGGTCATCGCGAAGCTCGGCGAGATGTCGCCCCGCACCAGCGGATCCAGGTAGCGTTCCCGCTGCTCGGCGGAGGCGTGCTCGTACAGCATCAGCGAGTCCTGCAGCGTGTACGTGCCCAGCGCGATCTGCCCGAACTCGCTACGCCCCTGCACCTCGTTGACGTACACGTAGTCGAGGAAGGGCAGCCCGCCCCCGCCCAGCTCGCGCGGGTGGCCGAGGGCCCACAAGCCCTCCTTCTTGGCCTCCGCGCGCAGCTCGTCGAGCGCCGCCCCGGCAGCGGGCCCGCCCTGGTGGAGCACGTTCTCGGCGGGCTCGACCCGCTCGGTCATGAAGGCGTGTACGGCATCGCGGATGGGACGAACGCTGTCAGGGACGGCGAAGCTCATGAAAGGATCTCAACCGATAATCGTTGCCCGGTCAACGGATTCGGTCGCGTTCAGCACACGCCGGGCAGCCTGCACACTTTGCCGGCCATCTTCCTGGCTTTCTTGGTCAGGCCGCCGGGGCTGTAGTCTCCCTCGTCGGTCGTGTAGATCATCAGTGCTCTGCCCTTGCGCGCGACAAGACCGGTGACCGTCGGGTCGTCGTAGCCGCCCTGCCGGGTTTGGTACCCCATGCCCAGGGCCTCATCGCCCACCTTGGCCTTACTCGTCCGCCACTGGATCGAGAGTTTTCGCGACGACGGGTCGCCCTTGCGCGCGCATCGCTTCACCTCGGCGCGCAGACGGGTGAGCACGGCATGGGCGGCACGCGGGCTCTTGTAGATGATGAGCTGTTCGGAAGAGCTGCTGGGGGCGCTGGTCCCGAGCGTGATCGTGCGGGCCGCCAGCCGGCCGCCATCGACGGCGCGCCGGTGCCCGCACGGGTTCACCTCCAACGGCCTGGTGAGTTCGTCGCTGATCTCGTAACTCATTTCCGCGGCATCGGTAGAGCTCAGAGGCGTACGCGCGGCGCGCTCCATGAGCAGGAAGTTCTTCGGAATCTCGGTCACTGTCGCCGGGGACAGGGCCAGCGCCAGGGAGAGGGCCACATGGATCATGAAGGGTTGGACGCGGATATGGGCGAAATTGTTCGCACCAGGACGTCGCCCGCAAAGCTATACAAAACGGACTAAAAGGAATAATCTCGACACGCCTCAGTCGGGGGCGCCTGAGGCCCAAAGCCCACATGCCCCGGCCTCATCAGGGGTCGGGGCGCCTGGGGTCGCCTCCTCGTTATCGCATCGTGTCGGCATGCTCGCTGGTCGTGATCGCGGGCGACATGCACACTTGAGTCGGGATCGCCCGATGGGAGGCTCGGCGTGCACGATGAGGCGGTGGCGCTGCTGCGCGAGGCTCTCGGCTGGGAGTTGCCCGAGGCGAGGTGGGCGGACGTGGACGCGGCCGTGCGCGGGCTGGCGGCGTCGGCCGACCCGGACGCGGAGATCGGCCACCTGGAGCTGGCCGGGCCCGTGCGCATCGCCACCAAATACCCCGGAGAACCGGTGACCCCGATGCCCGAGCCGACCCGCGAGCGCGTCAACGAGCTGATCCACACCCTGTCGGCCCCCGTCGCGGACCGGGCCGATGAGGCCGGGTGAGCCTGCCCCAGGGCTGATCGTCCACGTGTTCGTGGCCGCGTCCGGGCCGGAGGCGGCCACGGGCGAGCGGCGGTTGCGCCACGTGTGGGACGCGCTCGGTGACCGGTTGCACATGCCCGCCGAGACCGTGGGCAAGGCCGAGGTGCGGACGGCGCCCGGCGAGCCGCTGTGTCAGGCGGTGCTGCGGCTGGAACACGACACGCACTGCCTGAGCGTGGCGTTGACGGGCGGTTCGTGGAAGGAGCTCGACGCGCTCTGGGCCGGGTGCGCCGGGGCGGACATCGGCGAGTGGGCGCTCGGCGAGTGCCGGCTGTTCGTCGCCTACGGCCGTACGCGGCGGGCGGATCGGGTCCTGGCCGCCTTGCCGCAGCCGTACACGATGGGCCGGATGGCCGCCAGGGACGGCATGACTCTGTGGGAGGTCGGCTACGAGCAGGACACGCGGAGCCGGCGCGCGTTCGCGGTGATCGCGCCGCGCAGGCTGGAGACCCGCCTGGACGCGTGGGCGTGGACGGCGGGCGACGACCGGATGGCGCCGTTCGCCCGTTACCTGATGCACGTCGCCAAGATCCGTTACCACCTGCGCGTCTACGCGGACGGAGCGAGCGTACGGGCGGCGCGCCGCCGCGTCGACGAGCAGGTCGACGCGACGATGGCGCTGCTCGGGGACGCCGGGTTGACCTCGGCCCGGCGCGAGCTCACCGAGCGGCAGACGGCGGCGGCGGGGCTGATCTGGGCCGCGACCCGGTTACGCGAGATGCGGCGGAGCGTGGAGATCGCGCTGCACAACATGCGAGCCCAGGCGCTCGACGACGACCTGGCGCTGGCCGACTGGTTCCTGCGGCGCCTCGACGACGACCTCGCCTACGCCGAGGCGACCCGGGAGCGGGCCCGCGAGATCGTGGCGATCGCCGACATCGTGCTCGCTGAGCGGCTGCAGCTGCGAGCGGAGACGACCGAGCGCCGCTGGGAACGCTTCGGCGTCCTGAGCGCCTCCGTCATCGGCAGCCTGATCATGATGCTGACCGCGGTGCAGTCACTGAACTACCGCGTCCCCATACCCGAGTCCGTGAAGCCCTTCATCGTGGCCACCCTGGCCCTGACGGCCTTCGGCGTGACCGCGTTCGGCGTCGTGAGATGGCGGAGGAGCCGGTGAATCCAGCCGAGCACATCAACCGATACCTCCTGACCGGCGACACCAAGGCCCTGGAGGACGGGATAGCCGGATACCGCAAGGCGGTGGCGCGCGACCCGGACCCGCTGCTGCTCAGCTCGTACGGCGACGCCCTGAGCATGCGCTACGACCGGCTCCGGAACGAGCAGGACCTCCTCCAGGCCATCGACCTGCACCGCCGTGCCGTGGCGGCTCTGGCCGGACGGCCCGAACTGGCCGAGGCCCAGGCGGCGCTGGCGGGCGTGCTCGGCGGCCATGTCAAGACCGGCGGCGGGCACCTCGGGGAAGCCCTGGAGCTGTACGAGGCGGCGCTCGGCGGCCGGCTCGAGGACCGGCCGCTGGTGCTGGCCAACTACGGCATGGCCTGCATGCTCAGCCACATGGGCACCGGCGACCGCGACCACCTGCTGCGCGGCATCGACCTGCTGCGCCGGTCGGCGCAGGCCACAGACCGGTCGAGCGACAGGTATCTGTGGCGGCTGGCCAAGCTCGCCAACGCCCTGGTGCTCGTCGCCCACGAGGACCCGGCCAGGGCCGAGGAGCTGAAGGCGGCGCTCGATGAGGTGCGGGCCCGCTACGGCGAGGCTTCCGAGCCGGTCAAGCAGGAGATCACGGTCCTGCTGGGCGCCATCATGTCGGTGGACGAGATCCCGGTCATCACCCCCGAGATGATGGAGCGGCTACGGAACGCGGCCGTCGGCGAGTCGTTCCTCGGCCCCGACGGCCGCTCGCGCTACCTCGCGGGCATGGGCGGCATGCTCATCGAGGACGTCCGCACCTCCGGCCGCCTCGACCGGGCCGACCAGGCGGTCGAGATGCTCCGCCAGGCCGTGGCCCAGGCGCCGCCGGACCACCCGGAGCTGCCGCAGCTGCTGCTCTCGCTGGGCGCGGTGCTGGGCCTGCGCATGGAGTTCAGCGGCACCGTCGACGACCTCGACGAGATGATCGACGTCCTGAGCCGAGGGGTGGCGCTCGTCCGCCCCACCGACCCGAACGCCGGGATGTTCCGCTCGGATCTCGGCAACGCGCTGATGCTGAAGTTCCGGTTCGGTGGCCGTCCGAAGGTGCTCGACGACGCCATCGACTGTTACCGGCGGGCGCTCGAGGACGCACCGCAGCACCCGGAGCGCGCGATGGCACTGACCGGACTGGGGTCGGCGCTCTTCTTCAGGCACGAGCTCACCGGCAACCTGGCGGAGCTGGACGAATCGGTGAGCAGTCACCGCGCGGCCACCTCCATGACGGGCCCCGACCATGCCAACTACGCCCTGTACCGCGCCAACCTGGGCGGCGCGTTGCAGCAGCGCTACCAGCGGACCCGCCGGGGCGAGGACACGGAGGAGGCCGCCTCCGTCCTGCGTGACGCCTTGGCCGCCACGCCGCCGACCAGCCCTTACCGTCCCAGCTATCTCGGCAATCTGGCCTCCGTGCTGGCGGAGCGGTACAAGTACACCGGCCAGACGCCCGCGCTGCGGGAGGCCGTGGAACGGATGCGCGAAGCCGCCCGTACGGTGCAGCCCGGCAACATCCAGCGGCCCGGCGTCTTCAACACCCTCGGCATGGTGCTCCTGCTGACGGACGACGGTCTCGACGAGTCGATCGACGTGTTCCGCGCCGCCAAGGCCGCCGCCGCGCCCGGGACCGCGCTGTACACCCGCGCGACCGTCAACCTGGGCGGCGCCCTGCTGATCAGAGCTTTGTCGCCACGGATCACCAGGGCGACGCTGGCCGCGATGATCGCGGAGGCGCTGGGGGAGCCGGCCCCCAGGGGCGCCGTCGAGGAGATCCCTGACCTGGACGAGGCCATTGAGCTGCTCACCGAGGCCGTCAGGGCCAAGCCGGCGGGCGGGCCGGCCGCGTACAGCCAGCTCGGGGGTGCGCTGCGCAAGCGGTACGCGATGACCGGCCGGGGCCGGGACCTCAGGCGGGCGCTGCGGACGATGCGGACCGCCGTGGCGACCTGCGCGCCGGACGACCCGGACGCCTCGATCGCGCTGTTTCACCTGGCGGGAGCGCTCACCGACCAGTGGCGGATGACGGGCGCGCCGGCGCCGCGCGACGGAGCGCTCGCCCGCTACCGCGAGGCCGCTCAGGTGGAGACGGCGGCGGCGGACTGGCGGGCCGCCGTCGGGCAGCGGTGGGGCGAGTTCGCCATGGAGGCGGGCCTGGTCGAGGAGGCGGTCAGGGGGTTCGCCACGGCGGTGGCCGCGCTGGACGAGGCGGCCTGGCGCGGGCTCGGCCGCGACGATCAGGAGCGCGTGCTGCGGGACTACGAGGGGCTGGCCCGCGACGCGGCGGCGGCCGCGATCCGGGCGGGCGACCCGGGCGCCGCGCTGGAGCTGCTGGAGCAGGGCAGAGGCGTCATGCTCACCCAGGTCATCGACAACCGTACCTCCCGCGACGTCCTGTACGCCGCCGCGCCCGACCTGGCCGACCGGCTCGGCGAGGTGCAGGACGCCATCGACGCCGCCGAACGCATGGACCTGGCCGACGCGCCGGCGCTCCCACCCGACGCTCCCGCCGTCGACCGCGAACGCCGCCTCGACCAGCGCCACACGCTGCGCCGGCGCCGCCAGGAGATCCTCGCCGAGATCAGGGCGCTGCCGGGCTTCGCCGGCTTCCTGCGGCCGCCGCGCCACGAGAGCCTGCTGCGGGCCGCCGACGCCGGGCCCGTCGCTGTGGTGAACGTGAGCCGCTACGGCTGCGACGCGCTGCTCGTCACTGCCGAAGACATCCGCGTCGTGCCTCTGGACGTCACCGCCGCACAGGTCGGGGCACGGTCCTCGGAGTTCGCAAGGGCGATGGACACCGCGATGGACAACGAAGCGGTCGTGACCTGCCTCGACTGGCTCTGGGAGCACGTCACCGGTCCAGTGCTGGACGCGCTGGGCGAACCGCCGTCCAGGATGTGGTGGTGCCCCACCGGCCCGCTCACCCTGCTGCCGCTGCACGCCGCCGGCCGGGCCCCCGACCTGGTCATCTCCAGCTACACCCCCACCCTGCGAGCCCTGCTGCACGCCCGCGAACAGTCCGGGCCGGCCGCCGGCCGCCAGGTGCTACTCGTCGGCGTCCCCGCCGTCGACGGGGCGGCCGTGCTGACAGGCGTGGAGAAGGAGCTGGCAGCCGTACGCCGGCACCTGCCGCAACGGCTGGAGCTGACCGGCGCGGACGCCACCCGCGACCGGGTCCTCACCGCGCTGGACGAGAGCGCCTGGGTCCACTTCGCCTGCCACGCCGTGCAGGACCCCACCGATCCCTCCAGCGGCCGGCTGCTGTTGCACGGGCCGCCGCTGACCGTAAGGGACCTGGCGGCCCGCCGCCTCGACCGGGCCGAGCTGGCCTTCCTCAGCGGCTGCGAGACCTCGCGCGGCGGCGACGTACTGACCGACGAGGCGGTCAGCATCGCGGCGTCGGTCCAGCTCGCCGGGTTCCCGCACGTGATCGGCTCGCTGTGGCCGATCAGCGATCTCCACGCTCCGGCCGTCGCGGAGGAGGTGTACACCGTGCTGACCGCAGGAGGCACCCGCGAGCCGCACCCCGACGCGGCGGCCACCGCGCTGCACCTCGCCGTACGCTCGCTGCGCCGCCGCCGCCCGGGGTTTCCGATCTTCTGGGCGGCTTACGTGCACGTCGGATCCTGAAGACTCCGATCGCGGCCCGTCCCGGCGGCTGGGACAAGACACAGACGACCAACGGATAAGGAGTTCCCTATGGCAGCCCCGCACGATGTCCCCTCGGCGGCCCAGTTGGTGGCGGCCGTCCGCGACTTCCTGACCGACGACGTGCTGCCGGCCGTCGAGGGCCGGGTGCGCTTCCACACGCGCGTGGCGATCAACGTGCTCGGCATGGTCGAGCGGGAGATCGAGCTGGGCCCGGCCCAGGCGGAGGAGCACGAGCGGCGGCTGGCCGGGCTGGGGGTGGCCGACGACGCGGAGCTGGCGGCGGCGGTGCGTGCGGACCGTTTCGACGACTCGGCCCTCGTCGAGGCGCTCAGGGACGCCGTACGGGCCAAGCTGGAGGTGGCCAACCCCGGATATCTCGGCGACGGCTAGCCGATTGCCAACGGCGGGTGGCACCCACGCGCCGGCCCGCCGCGTGACCGGCCCTTACCGGCCGTGGCCGGTTCCCGGTTGGGAACCGGCCGTTGACCAACCTGGAAGGCGATCAGTGCGATGCCGCCAGGTCCAGGTCCTTGACCTTGGGGTCGCCCTCGTCCGCGAAGTAGTCCTCCCGAGACGTCGCGTCCTCGCCGTCGGCCACCTTCAGCGCCCGGAACAGCAGCGTGCCGAGCACCGCCACGATCAGGTTCACGGCCAGCGCCAGGAAGCCCGCGTAGATCGTCATCTTGGTGTCGAGGCCGAGGTTCGACAGCCCGAACGCCGACCCGCCGAAGTGGGCCTTGCCGGTCGCCGGGTTCGGGACCAGGTACAGCATCCAGATGCCCGCGCCCATGCCCAGCGCCCAGCCCGCGATCAGGCCGCCCTTGTGGAACCAGCGCGTGTACAGGCCCAGCCCCACGGACGGCAGCGTCTGCAGGATGATCACGCCGCCGATGAGCTGCAGGTCGATGGAGAACTGCGGGTCGAGCAGCAGGATGCAGAGCACCGCGCCCACCTTGACCACCAGGGACACCAGCTTGGAGACCTTGGCCTCCTGCGCGTCCGTGGCGTCCTTGCGCAGGTATTCGCGGTAGATGTTACGGGTGAACAGGTTCGCCGCCGCGATCGACATGATGGCCGCCGGGACGAGCGCGCCGATGCCGATGGCCGCGTAGGCGATGCCCGCGAACCAGTCGGGGAACATCTGGTCGAACAGCGCCGGGATGATCGTGTTGTTGTCCACCTTGCCGGTCGCGCCCACGACTCCCTTGGTGCCCGCCGCGATCGCCATGAAGCCGAGCAGCGCGATCAGGCCGAGCAGGAAGCTGTAGGCGGGCAGCGCCGCCATGTTCCGCTTGATGACGCCGCGGTTCTTCGAGGCCAGCACGCCGGTGAGGCTGTGCGGGTAGAGGAACAGCGCGAGCGCCGAGCCGAAGGCCAGCGTGACGTATTGGAGCTGGTTGTTGGCGTTGAGCGTGATGCCGTCGCCGGGCGCCGGGGTCGCGTCGAACTTGGCCTTGGCCGCATCGAAGATCGACCCCCAGCCGCCGAGCTTGGCCGGGATGTAGATGACCGCCGCCAGGATCACGATGTAGATCAGCGTGTCCTTGACGAACGCGATCAGCGCCGGCGCCCGCAGCCCCGACTGGTAGGTGTACGCCGCCAGGATGGCGAAGGCGATGATGATCGGCAGGTGCCCGGTGATGCCCATCGTCTTCAGCACGGCCTCGATGCCGACGAGCTGCAGCGCGATGTACGGCATGGTCGCCACCAGGCCGGTGATCGCGATGATCAGCGCCAGCGTCGGCGACCCGAACCGGGCCCGGACGAAGTCGGCCGGAGTGACGAACCCGTGCACGTGCGACACCGACCACATCCGGGCCAGCACCAGGAAGACCAGCGGGTAGACCACCACCGTGTACGGCAGGGCGTAGAAGCCCAGCGCCCCGGCCCCGAACACCAGCGCGGGCACGGCCACGAAGGTGTAGGCCGTGTAGAGGTCGCCGCCCACCAGGAACCAGGTGATCCAGGAGCCGAAGTTCCGGCCGCCCAGCCCCCACTCGTGCAGGCTCTCGATGTTCTCGGGCCGCCGCCATTTGGCCGCCACGAACCCCATGACGCTCACCGTGAGGAACAGCAGCGCGAAGACGACCAGCTCGGTCACGTTGGCGTTCACTTGGTCATCCTGTAGACGATCGTGGTGCAGCCGACGCCGACGAGGATGAAGGCGATCTGCAGCCAGTAGAACAGCGGGAAGCCGAGCAGCCGGGGCTCGTCGGCGTTGAACAGGAAGGTCATCAGCGGCAGTGCGATGGGCAGGACCAGCAGCCAGTTCCATGGGCTGCGGTCACTGCGCGCCTGCCCGGGTTCCCGGGTTGTCATCGACCCCTCCGAAACATGAATCAGGAGCCGGCCCACGGTCTGAACCGGCCCCTGACCAATCGTCAATGGAGGGAGATTAGCTTTACGAGGGGATTAATCCCAATGTCTACAGGGTTACGGTTTGGCCTAAATGCGGAGAGTCACGTCGTTCCGGACAGGTTGAGGTCCTTGATGCGCGGGTCTCCCTCGTCGGCCGTGTAGTGCTCGGGCGAGGTGCCGTCGGGTCCATCCGCGACCTTGAGCGCCCGGAACAGCAGGGTGCCGAGCACCGCGACGATCAGGTTGACGGCCAGCGCCAGGAAACCCGCGTAGATCGTCATCTTGGTGTCGAGGCCCAGCTTGGCCAGCGGGAACGCCGAGCCGCCGAAGTGCTCGTGTTTGATGGCCGGGTTGGCGATGTTGTAGAGCATGAGGAAGCCGCCGGCCATCCCGGCGGTCCAGCCCGCGATCAGGCCGCCCTTGTGGAACCAGCGGGTGAACAGGCCGAGAGCGACCGACGGCAGCGTCTGCAGGATGATCACGCCGCCGATGAGCTGCAGGTCGATCGAGAACTGCGGGTCGATCAACAGGATGAACAGCACCGCGCCGACCTTCACCACCAGCGAGGTGACCTTGCTGACCCCGGCCTCCTGGGCGTCGGTCGGGTTCTTGTTGATGTACTCGCGGTAGATGTTGCGGGTGAACAGGTTCGCCGCCGCGATCGACATGATGGCCGCCGGGACCAGCGCGCCGATGCCGACGGCCGCGAACGCGACGCCCGCGAACCAGTCGGGGAACATCTGGTCGAACAGCTGCGGCACGACGGTGTTGACGTCGGTGCCGATCGGCTTGATGCCCGCCGAGATGGCCATGTAGCCGAGCAGCGCGATGAGCGCCAGCAGCAGGCTGTAGGCGGGCAGGGCGGACATGTTCCGCTTGATCACGTCGCGGTTGCGCGAGGCCAGGACGCCGGTGACGCTGTGCGGATAGAGGAACAATGCCAGCGCCGAGCCCAGCGCCAGCGTGACGTACTGGAGCTGGTTGTTGGCGTTGAGCAGGATCCCGTCGTTGGGCGCCGGGGTGGCCTGGAACTTGGCCGCGGCGTCGCCGAAGATCTGGCTCCAGCCGCCCAGCCGGGCCGGGATGTAGATGATCGCGACGAGGATGACCAGGTAGATGAGGATGTCCTTGACGAACGCGATGAGCGCGGGCGCCCGCAGCCCCGACTGGTAGGTGTACGCGGCCAGGATCACGAACGCGATGATCAGCGGCAGGTCGCTGAGGAACCCGCTGCCGGCCACGCCCATCGTCTTCAGCACGGCCTCGATGCCGACGAGCTGCAGCGCGATGTACGGCATGGTCGCCACGATGCCGGTGATGGCCACCAGCAGCGCCAGCGTCGGCGACCCGAACCGCACCCGCACGAAGTCGGCCGGCGTGACCAGGCTGTGCACGTGCGACACCGACCACAGCCTGATCATGATGAAGAACACGATCGGGTACGTGATCACCGTGTACGGCACCGCGAAGAACCCGGCGGCACCCGCGCCGAACAGCAGGGCGGGCACGGCCACGAACGTGTAGGCGGTGTAGAGGTCGCCACCGATGAGGAACCAGGTGATCCACGACCCGAAGTTGCGCCCGCCGAGCCCCCACTCGTTGAGGCTGGCCAGGTTGTCGGGCCGGCGCCACCGGGCGGCGACGAAGCCCATGCCGCTGACCACCAGGAACAGGGTGGAGAAGATGATGATCTCGGTCAGGTGCTCGCTCACCGCTGCCTCCTGCGCTTCGTCATCTGGTAGACGAGCGTGGTCGTGCCGACGCCGAGGGCGATGAAGGCGATCTGCAGCCAGTAGAACAGCGGGAAGCCGAGCAGGCTGGGCTCGGCGGAGTTGTACAGGAACGGCATCAGGGGGATGGCGATGGGGATGAGCAGCAGCCAGTTCCAGGGGCTGCGGTCACTCTTGTCATCGGGCAAGGCGGTCTCCTAAGGGGAGATGCGGCTCTTGCCCCGGAGACTAATGACGTGATTATTTCGGTCAGGTCACTGATCGACGAGTGGTCGGCTCCTCGCGACGAACGGTCAGTTCGGCGGCGACTTCGGCGGCGACTTCGGCGGCGACTTCGTCGGCGATATCGCGCATGCCGTAGTCCTCGGGCGCGGGCACCTCGACGATCGGGTCGGGCCGGTCGTCGAACTCCAGCCGCAGCGCCCTGGCCATCGTGGCGTGCATCTCGTACAGGCAGGTCACGTAGGTGAGCTCCAGGATCTGCTCGTCCGGCAGGTGCGCGCGGAGCACCGCGAACACCTCGTCGTGCACCCGCCCGCCGTCGAGCACGAGCCCGTCGGTGTAGGCGAGCACGGCCCGCTCCAGCTCGCCGAACACGTCGCTGACCTGCCAGTGCGCGACCGCCCGCACCTTTTCCTCGGGTACGCCGAGGGCCCGCAACTGCTTGCAGTGCTGGGAGAAGACGAACTGGCTCTGCCGCGCCCACCCCGCCCTGGTCTGGCCGAGCTCACGCAGCACCGGGTCCAGCGCGGACTCCCGGTAGAGCTGGAAGCCCTTGACGGCGTGCCGGAAGATCTTCGGGTCGAGCGCGAACACCGTCCACCAGTCGCCGGGCGAGCCCGTCGCCGTGCCCGCCCGATCCGGCGAGAACAGCTGGTCGTAGAAGAACACCACCAGCGGGTCGGTCATCTCCTCGCGGGGCACCGGCCGCAGCCGCGGCATCAGACGGTCCGCTCGGCGGCGGTCCTCGGCTCGTGCCGTACGTCGCCGGGCTGCCCGACCGGCCGGGTCCAGGCGGCGAACTCGACCAGCACCCCGTCGGGATCTTTGAAGTAGATCGACCGGACGAACACGCCGTCGTGCATCTTCGGCGCCACGCCGAACTCACTGTCGTCATGGTTGAGCAGCACGCCGACGTCGATGCCCTTGGCGACCAGCCGCTCGCGGTACTCCTCGATCCGCTCGGGCGGCACGTCGAAGGCGATGTGGTTCATCGACCCGACGGCCGACAGCAGCTCGCCCCGGTCGGGCAGGTTGCGCGGCGCCGACACGCCGGGCACGCCCTCGGGCGCGTCGGGGAACCAGAAGAAGGCCAGCGCGTTGCCGCCGCCGCAGTCGAAGAAGAAGTGCTGCCCCCAGCCCATCGGCAGCTCGATCGTCTTGATCAGCGGCATGCCGAGCACACCGGAGTAGAAGTCGACGGTCTGCTTCATGTCCGAGCAGACCAGCGCGATGTGGTTGACCCCGCGCAACTCGAATTCGCTGTTCATAGTAACTCCTTACTTATCACAGGGCTCCGGCGGAAAACATGACAGGAGATGTCCTCTTTCCGGGCGAACATGGCCCCATGATTGCTCTGGTGGCGGGCGCGACCCGCGGAACGGGACGAGGAATAGCGGTCCAGCTGGGCGCGGTCGGCGCGACCGTGTACTGCACCGGCAGATCGACGCGTGAGGGTCGCTCGGAGCTGAACCGGTCCGAGACGATCGAGGAGACGGCCGAACTGGTCACGCGGGCCGGCGGCACCGGCATCGCGGTCCGGGTGGACCACCTGGATCCGGCCCAGGTCAAGGTGTTGGCCGAGCGGATCGACCGCGAGCAGGGACGGCTCGACGTGCTGGTCAACGACGTGTGGGGCGGCGAGCCGCTGTACGAGTGGGACACGCCGGTGTGGAAGCACGACCTGGCCAACGGATTGCGGCTGCTCAGGCTGGCGATCGACACGCACCTCATCACCAGTCACCACCTGCTGCCGCTGCTGATCCGCAACCCGGGCGGCCTGGTGGTCGAGGTGACCGACGGCACCACGGACTACAACGACACCCACTACCGGGTCTCGCCGTACTACGACCTGGCCAAGGTGTCGGTGAACCGGCTCGCCTTCAGCCAGGCGCACGACCTGGAGCCGCACGGCGGTACGGCGGTGGCGCTCACGCCGGGGTTCCTGCGCTCGGAGGCCATGCTGGAGTTGTTCGGCGTCACCGAGGAGACCTGGCGCGAGGCCAAGCCCGACCCCGCGTGGGCGGTGTCGGAATCACCGGCCTACGCCGGTCGCGCGGTCGCCGCCCTGGCCACCGATCCCGACAAGCGGCGCTGGTCGGGCAAGTCGGTCTCCAGCGGTGAGCTGGCCCAGGTGTACGGGTTCACGGACCTGGACGGCAGCAGGCCGGACGTGTGGCGGTTCATCACGGAGGTGCGGGAGGCCGGAAAGGAGGTCGACCCGGAGGACTACCGGTAGAGGGCCGCGAGCCGGGCCGCCGCTTCGGCCACCAGGGCGCGCAGCTCCGGTGGCCCGAGCACCTCCGCCTCCGGCCCGAACCGCAGCACCTGCCCGTAGGCCACCCGCACCGACTCCACCCCCAGCCGGACCGTCCCGTCGGGCTGCAGTGAGGCCAGCGCGCCGGGCAGAGCGGCCGGGTCGGCGATGTGGCGCAGCAGGCGCACCCCCGCCTCGCTCAGCCGCAGCGTGACCGTCTCGCGCAGCAGCGACCGGCTGAACGCCGCGGACTGCCCGGCCCAGAAGGCCGCCAGGTCGAAGCCCGGGTCACGCTCGAAGACCCGGGCGAGCACGCCGATCTCCCCGAAACGGTCCACCCGGAAGATCAGGAACCGCTCGCCGCTCCGCGCCGCCAGATACCAGGCGCCCGCCTTGAGCACGAGCCCGTACGGCTCCAGCGTCCGCTCCGCGTCCTTGTAGACGGCCGTCACCGAGAGGTCCCGCCAGACGGCCCTGGCCAGCGGGGCGAGCGCGGCGGGCGGCGGGGAGTCGCCGGCGAACCAGCCGGGCGCGTCCAGGTGGAAGCGCTGCGCGGCCGTCGCGGGCGCGTCGCGCACGCCGGGGGACAGCGCCGCGGCGGCCTTCAGCCGGGCCGTCGCGGCCACCTCCTCCAGCCCCATCTCCCGCAGCGCCGCCGGCACACCCGACAGGAACAACGCCTCCGCCTCGGCCCGGTCGAGCCCGGTCAGCCGGGTACGGTAGCCGTCCAGCAGCCGGTAGCCGCCACCGCGCCCCCGGTCGGCGTAGACCGGCACCCCCGACTCCGCCAGCGCGAGCACGTCGCGGTGGATGGTCCGCTCCGACACCTCCAGCTCCTTGGCCAGCTCCGCCGCCGTCATCCCGCCGCGCCCCTGCAACAGCAGGAGCAGCGACATCAATCGCGCGGCGCGCATGGCAGGACGGGCAGCAGCATGGCCGAGGGGTGCTCGGGGGAGTGGAACACCTCGACGTCGGCGGGCACCATCTCGCCGCCGAGCCCGAGCGGCCGGCCGGTGCCCGGATTGCGGTCGATCGTCGGGTACGCCCCAGCGGCCACCTGCACCCGGATCCGGTGGTCGCGCGCGAACCGATGCCCCACCGGCCACAGGTCCACCAGCACCCGCCGGATGTCCCCCGGCAGGTCGGGACCCAGCCGCCGCACACCCTCGCACACGTTGAGCGAGCGGCCGTCCGGATGCACGTCGCAGACACGCACGACCACGTCCACGTACGGCGTGCTCGACCTGACGAACAGCTCGGCGCCGACCGGCCCGACCAGCTCCACGTCCGACTCCAGCGCGGGAGAGCTGTAGACCAGCACGTCGCGCCGCGCCTCTAAGCGCCGCTGGTCGCGCGGCCTGGAGTCGGCCAGCAGCACCGGCCCGCCGATCACCGGCGTCGGATGGTCCGGGTGGTAGCGGAACCGGTCCGGCTCACCCTCCTCCGGCGGTTCGGTCCCGAGCCCGAAGCCGCGCCGCAGGTGCCAGCGCTCCTGCCGCATCCCTGGCACCGGCCAGTCGGGGTAGTCGCGCCACTCCTCGGCCCCCGTCACGTACAACCGCACCGGCTCGGCCCGCAGCCCGGACCGGTCGCCCAGCAGGTGCGCGCGGAACCAGGCCAGCGCGTCGGCCATGGAGGGCCGCCCGTGCCGGGCGTCCACGTGGTACCAGGGCCCGATCGTCAGGTACGGCCGGCGCCCCGCCGCCCGCATCGCCTGATAGTCCTTGAGCTGCCACGGCAGGAACACGTCGTACCAGCCGCCCAGCATGGTGACGGCCGCCTCCACCTCGCCGACCTTCGGGGAGAAGTCACGCTTGTCCCAGTACGGCACCGCCGGGTCGGCGTGGTGCGCCAGGAGGTCCTGAAAGAACGGCAGCGGCCGCCCCGCCGTCACCAGATCCAGCTCGGCCACCGGCCGCCCGGACAGGACGGCCCTGCGGGTGAGCCGGGGCGCCGTCAGCATCGCCGTACCACCGAAGCGGCGCGACATGGCGTCGGTCAGCGTGGTCCAGCTCAGCGCCGACTCCAGCGCGAACGCCCCGCCCACGTAGGCGGCGTCCCTGAACTGCGAGGCGGTGATCTGCGTGGCCATGGCCTTCAACTCCGGCCCGGCGTCGGCCGCGATGGCCCACTGGGTGTAGCCGAGATAGGAGGGGCCGAACATCGCGAACGACCCGCCGTACCAGGGCTGCTCGCGCATCCAGGCCACGGTGGCCAGGCCGTCGTCGTGCTCGTCGCCGAGAGGGTCGAGCGTGCCGCCCGAGCCGAAACCGCCCCGGCAGCTCTGGATCACCACCTGGAAGCCGCGCCTGGCGAAGCCCCGGCCGTACACCCAGCTGAACACGCCCCGCCTGCCGTACGGCGAGCGGATCAGGATCACCGGCGCCCGGTCCGACCTGACCGGCGCGTAGTGGTCGGCCAGCAGGGTCACTCCGTCGGGCATCGGAACGGGAAGGTCACGCCGGACCCGCACTCGTCGCATTACCTACCAGTAACAGATGCCCCAGGGGCGCGATACCCCGGGGTCAGTCGAAGTGCCGATAGGACGGCCAGGCGACGCTCCACGGCTGCTTGAGCCCCCGGCACAGGAAGATGCCCATGCCCTGCAGTTCGTTGTCGAGACCGACGCCGTTGTCGACGCGGTCCTTCTGCTCGCAGCTTCGGTACTGGAAGTCCCTGCCGCGCGGGCCGATGTTCACCATCACCGCCACGTCGGCGCTCTCGGGCGGCGGGCCGTACTCGTGGAGCTGGTTCTGGCCGCTGTAGACGCGCGGGATCCCGGCACGTACGAGCGCGCCGTGCTCGCCGTAGCTGCCGGTCATGACAATGGCCCGCGCCCGGTCCGCCGGCGGCAGCGACCCCAGCACGTTCGTGACCTTGGCCGCGAACTCCGGCCAGCCGATGGACTCGCGCACCACCTCGTTGATCGCCGGCACCGGCGTCGCGCCCACCGTGTCGACCGGGATCAGCGGCAGCGCGATCACGGCCGATCCCAGGCCGTTCAGCACGAGGGCCACGCCGGCCGGCCGTACCTTGCCCGGCCCCGCCGCCTCCACGCTCACGCAGCCCGCCGCGAACAGCAGCAGGATCAGGCCCGCCGTGTAGTCGAAGCGCCCGCCGCTGATCAGCGTTGCCGCCGCCGCGGCGGGATAGGCGACGGCCAGCGCCCGCACCCGCCGGTCGCGCCACAGACGCAGCCAGCCGAACGCGCCGATGACGGTCACGACCGGCCCGAACAGCGTGAGCTGCATGGGTACGAACAGCGCCCGCAACTCGCCGCCCCGATCGGCGCTCAGCGCCGCCGCCATCGTGAGCTGCGGCCAGTCGTGGGTGGCCTGATAGAGCAGGTTCGGTACGGCCAGCGCCACCGCGATCAGCGCGCCACCCCACAGCCAGGGGCCGGCCAGCACCCGGCGCGGCCCCACGGCCACCAGCCCGGCCGCCAGCCCCAGCAGCAGCATGACGATCAGGTACTTGTTGTAGGTCGCCAGCCCGACGATCACGCCGACGGCCGGCCACCACCGTGGCTGCTCGCGCATCAGCGCCTTGGTCATGAACAGGATGGCCGCCGCCCAGAACGGCAGGTCGAAGCTGAGCGTCAGGATCGCGTGCCCGGCGATCAAGGTGTAGCCGCCGGTCGCCGTGCCGAGCGCGGCCAGGATCTGCGCGACGCCCCGGCCGCCCAGCTCGCGCGTGATCAGCGTGACCAGCACGACGAGGAGCGCCGCGGCCAGCGCGGGCAGCACCCTGATCCCGAAGAGCGTGTCGCCGAACACGGCGATCGACAGCTTGGCCGCCATCGGCGCGAGGGGAGGCTGGTCGACGTAGCCCCAGGCCGGATGCTCGGCCAGCACGCGGAAGTACAGCTCATCGCGGTGATATCCATAACGGCCGCTGAGGAGCAGCAGAACCGCGAACAGCAAGATCGAGATCAACGTGACCGTGCGCCACGCCAGTAACGGAGGCCGTTCCATGATTGCTGAAGCTAGCCGCTCCTCAGCAGGAGCACACCCCTTATTTTTCCGGCATTTCCCTCAGGTAGCACCCGTCCGGCGCGGGCGCGTTGCGTGATCATCGCGCGCCGGTTACCCTTGCCACATGCGAATCTCGTTGCAGCTTCAGTGGTGGCGCCGCTCCTAGGCGGCGCGTGATTCGCATTCCTCAACGGACGGCCGCCCCGGAAGGCGGCCTTTCTCGTGTCCGCCCCCGGGGCATCAGCGTTTGAACCATCGGGTTTTGAACCATCGGGTTTTCGACAAGGGGCAGCAGTGGAGACGAGCGGATATACCACCGCCGGGGGCATCGGCGTCGAGCGTGAGGTACGCCAAGTGCCGGAGGAAGCGCTCGAAGAGATCGTGACGGCACTCGGAGAGAGGCGCGGTGGCGCCTTCTCCTCCGGGATGGACTACCCGGGTCGCTACAGCCGATGGGCCTTCGGCTACGTCGACCCCTGCCTGGAGCTGGTCGCCAAGGGCCGCCGGATCTCCGCCAGGGCGCTCAACGCGCGCGGCAGGGTCGTGCTGCCCGCCGTGGTCTCCTGCCTGCTGGCCGCGGGCAAGCCCGTCGAGGAGCCGACCGCCGACTTCGTCGAGGTGCACGTGCCCGAGTCGGCGGACCTGCTCACGGAGGAGATGCGCAGCCGCCGGCCCACCGTGTTCACCGCGATCCGCGAGGTCATCGCCGCCTTCCGGGGCGACGACCCGCACCTGGGCCTCTACGGCTCCTTCGGCTACGACCTGGCCTTCCAGTTCGAGCCGATCAGGCAGGAGCTCGTCCGCCCCGACGACCAGCGCGACCTGGTGCTGCACCTGCCCGACCGGCTGGTGGTGATCGACCGCCAGCGCGAGACCAGCGTCGAATACCGCTACGAGTTCACCGTCGACGGCGCCACCACCCGCGGCCTGGAGCGCACCGGCGCGTCCGTGCCCATCACCGAGCCCGCCGAGGTGCCCGCCGACCCGAAGCGGGGCGACTACGCCAAGGTCGTGGCCGCCGCCAAGGAGAAGTTCAAGCGCGGCGACCTGTTCGAGGTGGTGCCCGGCCAGGTCTTCCACGCCACCTGCACCGACCCGTCGGCCTTCTTCCGCGGCCTGCGCCACAGCAACCCGGCCCCGTACGAGTTCATCATCAGCCTCGGCGAGGGCGAGCACCTGGTCGGCGCCTCGCCCGAGATGTACGTCCGGGTGAGCGGCGACCGCGTCGAGACCTGCCCCATCTCCGGCACGATCGCCCGCGGCAGCAACCCGATCGAGGACGCCGAGGCCATCCGCACCCTCCTGACCAGCGTCAAGGAGGAGTCGGAGCTGACCATGTGCACCGACGTCGACCGCAACGACAAGTCGCGCATCTGCGTGCCCGGCTCCGTCCGGGTCATCGGCCGCCGCCAGATCGAGCTCTACTCCCGCCTGATCCACACCGTCGACCACATCGAAGGCCGGTTGCGCCCCGAGTTCGACGCCCTTGACGCCTTCCTCACTCACATGTGGGCCGTCACGGTCACCGGCGCGCCCAAGACCTGGGCCATGCAGTTCATCGAGGACCACGAGGCCACCACCCGCAGGTGGTACGGCGGCGCCATCGGCTTCATCGGCTTCGACGGCTCCATGAACACCGGCCTGACCCTGCGCACCGCCCAGATCAAGAACGGCCTGGCGACCGTCAGGGCCGGCGCCACCCTGCTGTTCGACTCCGACCCCGAAGCCGAGGAGCGCGAGACCGAGCTGAAGGCCAGCGCCCTGCTCGGCGCCCTGGCCGCGGTCAACCAGCCGCACGCCCAGCCGGTCGCGCCCACCCGCGAGCAGCCGGGCCAGGGCATGAAGGTGCTGCTCGTCGACCACGAGGACTCCTTCGTCAACACGCTCGCCGACTACTTCCGCCAGGAGGGCGCCGAGGTGGTCACGCTGCGCCACGGCTTCCCGGCGGCCATGCTCGACGACCTGGCGCCCGACCTCGTCGTCCTGTCGCCGGGGCCCGGCTGGCCGTCCGACTTCGGCATGTCGGCGCTCATCGACCAGATCTACGCCCGCGACCTGCCGGTCTTCGGCGTCTGCCTCGGCCTGCAGGCGATGGTCGAGCACGCGGGCGGCTCGCTGGAGCTGCTCGACTACCCCGAGCACGGCAAGCGCGGCCAGGTCACCCGGCTGGGTGGCGGCGACGCGCTGCTCGACGGCCTGCCCGAGGAGTTCGTCGCGGCCCGCTACCACTCCCTGCACGCCAAGCGGGCGGGCGTGGTCGGCTTCACCCCGACCGCGGTCACGCCGGACGGCAACGTCATGGCGATCGAGGACACCGAGCGGCGCCGCTTCGCCGTGCAGTTCCACCCGGAGTCGATCCTCACCGCCGAGGGCGGCGCCGGCGCGAAGGTCATCGCCAACGTCCTCCGTCTGGCCCGCCGGTGAGGACGCCTGCCCAAAGGTGAGGATCTAGCGCGTCTTTCCGGTAGGTAAAACGGCAACGGGGGCGTGCGGAGAGCACTTAGAGTCTCCGCATGCTCCCCGTAGATCTACCCGATACGGTGCGTGACGCCCTCCTCGCCCCGCTCGTCGACCACCACTGTCACGGGGTGCGCCGCGACGACCTGTCCAGGGCCCAGTTCGAGCTGCTGATCAACGAGGGCGGCTGCCCGGCGCCGCCCGGCACCACCCACTTCGACGCGCCGATCGGCGCGGCCATCCGCCGCTGGTGCGCGCCCGTGCTCGACCTGGAACCGCACACCCCTCCCGCCCTCTACCTGGCCCGCCGGGCCGAGCTCGGCGCCGAGGAGGTCAACCGGCGGCTGCTGCGGGCCGCCGGGGTGGGGGCGTTCCTGGTCGACACCGGCACGGAGGGCGCCGAGCTGCTGACCGCCGCCGAGCTGGCCCGCCACGGCGACGCGGCCGCGAACGAGGTCGTCAGCATCGAGCAGATCGAGCACGACGTGGCCGAGATGGCCCAGCTGGCCCTCGACTACATGGACAGCCTGGCCGAGGAGCTCACCGCCAGGGCCGCCAGAGCCGTGGGGATGGCGACGGTCATCGGCTACCGGTGCGGCCTCGACTTCGACCCGTCGAGGCCCAGCAGGGGCGCGGTCATCGCGGCGGCCAACCGCCGGCTGTCCGACCCCAAGGAGCCGCTGACCGACCCGATCCTGCTGCGTTACCTGCTGTGGACCGCCGTCGACGTGGCCAGGGAACGCGGCCTGCCCGTGCAGTTCCACGCCGGCTTCGGCGACCCCGATCACGGGTTCCACCCGGGCCCGCATCGCACCGATCCGGCCAGGATGACCACGTTCGTCAAGGCGCTGCAGCCGATCGGCGTGCCGGTGGTGCTGCTGCACTGCTACCCGTTCCACCGCCAGGCCGCCTACCTGGCCGGTGTCTTCCCGCACGTCTACGTCGACGTCGGCCGCGCGCTGACCTACAGCGCCGCCGGGTCCGCGCGGATCATGGATGAGCTGCTGGAGCTGGTGCCCTTCCACAAGCAGCTCTTCGGCTCCGACTGTCACGGCGTGGCCGAGACCGGCCACCTGGGCGCCCTCTACTTCCGCCGGGCCCTCGCCGCCGCGCTCAAGTCGCGGCTCGACGCGGGGGAGTGGAGCGCCGCCGACGCCGCCCGGGTGGCTCACATGATCGGCTCCGGGAATGCCCGCCGGGTATACCGGCTCTGAATTCCTCCTTGGGTAGGAGGCGCGAATCATCCCAAAGTCGTGATAATGGCCACACGATGAGTGCGATCGAGATTCGAAACCTTTGCAAGGCATTCGGACCGGTACGCGCGGTCGACGGGGTGTCGTTCACAGTGGAGCCGGCGACGATCACCGGCTACCTTGGCCCGAACGGGGCGGGCAAGACCACCACCCTGCGCAGCCTGCTCGGGCTGTGCACCGCCGATTCCGGCACGGCGCTGGTCAACGGCCGGCGCTACGTCGAGCTGCCGCATCCCCTCAGCGAGGTGGGCGCGGTGCTCGAAGCCACCAACTTCCATCCGGGCCGTACGGCCCTCAACCATCTCCGGGTGCTCTGCACGGCGGCCCGGCTGCCCCGCGAGCGCGCCACGGAGGCGTTGGAACAGGTCGGCCTCGCCGACGTGGCCGACAAGCGGGTGCTGGCCTTCTCGCTGGGCATGCGGCAGCGGCTGGCGCTGGCCACCGCGCTGATCGGCCGTCCCAAGGTGCTCATCCTCGACGAGCCCGCCAACGGGCTCGACCCGGCGGGCATCCAATGGTTACGCGGTTTCCTGCGTTACCTGTCCCACGAGCAGGGCGCCGCCGTCCTGGTCTCCAGCCACGTGCTGGCCGAGGTCGAGCAGATCGTCGACAACGTGGTGATCATCGCCAAGGGCCGGCTGGTCCGGCAGGGCAGCCTGGACGAGCTCGTCTCCAACGGTGACGCGGCCGTCAGGGTACGCACCACGCGCGCCGACGAGCTCGTCCCGGCCCTCGAACACGCCGGAGCCACGGTTGAGCGGCATGACGGGTTCCTGCGCGTGAGCGGCCTCGACTCCGAGAGCATCGGCCAGATCGCGCTCGACGCGAAGGTCGTGCTGAGCGAGGTCGCCCAGGAGCGCTCCGACCTGCAGCAGGTCTTCCTGGAGCTGACGGGGGAGGGGCAGGGCTGATGACGCTGATCAAGGCAGAGCTGCTCAAGCTCCGGACCACCAGGCTCTGGTGGGTGATGCTGGCCGTCACGATCGCCTACGTGCTCCTGCAGCTCGGTCTCACGATCGGGTTCGCGGGCCAGAGCGGCGGGCCGAACGGCCAGCCCATCTTCCCCGGCAGGGACACCGTGCCCTTCCAGGAGCTGATGTGGGGGCTCGGGGCGAGCGGCGCGCTGTTCCCGATGATCCTCGGCGTCGTCATGATGACCGCCGAATACCGGTACCAGACCATCACCACCACGTTCCTCACCACGCCGAGGCGTGAGCGCGTGGTCATGGCCAAGCTCGGTGCGGGGGTGGTCGTCGGACTGGCCTTCGGGCTGGTCGTGCTGGCGCTGACCGCCGTCGCGGTGGCCGTGTCCGTCCCGCTGTCCCACGGTGAGCTGGTCCTGTCCGCGAAGATCCTGCGCATCGCCGTGGGCGTGCTGGCCGTGCTGGTGCTCTACACACTGTTCGGTGTCGGGCTCGGCGCGCTGATCAAGAACCAGCTCGGCGCGATCGTCGCCGCGGTGGTGTGGGTGTTCATCGTCGAGGGGCTGGTCAACGCGATCCCCGCGTTGCGGCCCGTCGGCAAGTGGACGCCGGCCGGCGCGGGCGGCGCGGTGACCGACAGCGGCGTCGATCTCGGGCTCGGCACCGACTATCTGCTGCCGGCCTGGGCCGGCGCCGTGGTGCTGCTCGGCTACGCGGTGCTCTTCTCGGCCGTCGCCTCGGCCACGACGATCCGGCGGGACATCACCTAGCCGCACCCTGTGGGGCCGGGGCCGGCCTGCTCTTTCGGGCGGCCGTCCTCCATGCAGGCGCCGAGCTTGGCCCCGACGCTCTGCATGGCGTCGGCCAGCGCGGCGACCTGCTCGGGCGTGAGGTGGTCGAACAGCACCTCACGCAGGGCCCGCGCGTGCTCCGGGGCGATCGCGGCGACGACCGCCCGCCCCTCGTCGGTGATCTCGGCGACACTGGCCCGGCCGTCGTTCTCGTCGGGCCGCAGCCGTACGTAGCCGCGCTCGACGAGCTTGCTCACCCGGTGACTGAGCCGGCTGATCGAGACGTTGCCCAGGGTGGCCAGGTCGCTGAGCCGCAATGGCCCGGTGGCCAGCATGTTGAGCAGGCCGTACTCGATGTGGACCAGGCCGTAGGTGCGGAACGTACGCTCCACCTGCGGAATGCCCACGAGCATCACCGCGAGCAGGCCCTGCCAGGCCCGCTGCTCGTCATGGTCGAGCCCCTCGACCAACGGACCCCCAGCGTCAGAATCGGCCGACCGCGACGATGACCACCATCGCCAGCAGTACCAGGTTAACGGCGAAGCTCTCCTTGCGCCTCCGGTGCACCTGGGCGGCGACGATCATGGTGATGCCGAGGCCGACCGCCGCCAGAGGTGTGAGGATCGGGGCGATGCCGGTGGCCCAGGGCAGCACCAGGCCGAGCGCGCCGAGCATCTCCACCGCGCCGATGGCCCTCATCTGCGGCTGGCTGAACTCCTCCACGTACGGCATGCGAGCCTTGAACTTGTCCTTGGGTTGGGTGAGCTTCATGAAGCCCACGGCGAGGAAGAGGACGGCGAGCAAGGCCTGGAGGATCCAGAGGACGACATTCATAAGTTGTCCCTTCAAGTTATTCGAGGGCTCCGACTGTAGGCCCAAAAAGTTGAAGCGACAAGTGTTTAGCCGGACCCCGTGCCGAGTCGCGCGCGGGTCCGCGACCTGGTTTGCTGGGGCCATCACATCGCCTAACCCGAGCGGGGGCTCTTCCATGCGCACCGTCGAACCCGAGGTGTTCCTCGTCGCCCGTCCTGATCTCGACTACGACGAGCTCGCCCGCTACCTGGGCGAGGTCGGCGGGGAGAGCTGGCTGGAGCGGCTCGACCGGGGCGACCTCGACGCACAGAACCTGGCGGAGTTCGCCGGGCGCCTCTGCTACCGCTCCTTCGAGCCCGGACTCAACCCCAATGTGGTGCGCATCCGCGAGGATCAGGGCGACTACCTGCGCAACATCCTGGCCAGCGCCCACGGCTCGGTGCTGGAGCACCTCAACTTCAGCTTCGTGCTGCACAACGTCAGCCGCGTGCTCACCCACGAGCTCGTCCGGCACCGGCCCGGGGTGGCCATCTCGCAGGAGTCGCTGCGCTTCGTCCGCCTCGACGAGCTGCCGTTCTGGTTCCCCGAGTGGGCCCAGTCCGACCCCGAGCTGATGAAGCGGGCCACGGCCCTGCTGGAGCAGATGGAGCAGTTCCAGGTCTGGATGGCCGGACACTTCGGGCTCGACGAGGAGGGCGTGCCGTTCTCGGAGAAGAAGCACCGCACCTCGTTCATGCGCCGCTTCGCCCCGGAGGGGCTGGCCACCGGCCTGGTCTGGACGGCCAACGTACGCACGCTGCGGCACACGATCGAGGCGCGCACGGCCGTGGGGGCCGAGGAGGAGATCCGCCTGCTGTTCCAGCACATCGGCGAGCTCATGGTCAAGGAGGCGCCCGCCCTGTTCGGCGACTACGTCATCCAGGACGGGGCCTGGGTCCCGGGCTGGCGCAAGGTTTGATCGATCGGCAGGTGTGATCAGGCCAGCGCGGGCATGACGTAGACCTCGGCGCCCGGCGGCAGCGCGCAGTCCAGGCCGCCGAGGCCGCGGGCGTTCTCGCCGCACACGATCATGTGGATGTGCCGGCGGATGCGGCCGCAGTCGTCACGCAGCCGCTCCTCCAGCAGCGGATGCGTACGGCGCAGCATGTCGAGCGCGGAGCCGAGGGTCGGCGGGGCGTCCTGGTCGGCGGCGACGGCGAAGACCTTCACCTCGCTGTTGCCGCTCACCCAGCGGCGCAGCGAGTTGGGCAGGACGAAGACCACCATCATCACGTTCTTCGCCATGGGCTACAGCACCGCCGCGCGCACGCTGAGCACGTCGGGCAGGTGCCGGGCGACCGCCGACCAGGTGTCGCCGTCGTCTCGCGACCAGTGGACCTCGCCGTCGCGGGTGCCGAAGAACACCCCCGCCTCGCCGGCGGTCATCGCGTCACGCAGCACGCTCGCGTGCACCGGCCCCTCGGGCAGCCCGCGCTCCAGCGGCTGCCAGGTCTCGCCCGCGTCGTCGCTGCGGAAGACCCGGTAGTGGTGATCGACCGGAGTGCGGTCGATGTCGGCGTTCAGCGGCAGCACGTAGACCGTGTCGGGCCGGGCGGGATGGACCGCGATCGGGAAGCCGAAGTCGGACGGCAGCGACGAGCCGATGTCGTGCCAGGAGCCGCCGAAGTCGTCGCTGCGGTAGACGCCGAAGTGGTGTTGCAGGAAGAGCCGCTCGGGCCGGTCCGGGTGCATGCCCACCCTGTGCACGCACTGCCCGTATTCGGGATACTGCTGCCCCTCCGGCATGAACGGAGCGCGGATGCCCTGGTTGGCGGCCTCCCATGAGCGGCCGCCGTCGGTGGTGCGATAGAAGCCGCCCGTCGACACCGCGATACCCATGATCTTGGGGTCGGCCGGATGGCTGATGATCGTGTGCAGGCACAGCCCGCCGCCGCCCGGTTGCCAGTGCTGCCGGTGGGGGTGCTCCCACAGGCCTTCGACCAGCTCGTAGGTGACTCCGTGGTCTTCCGAGCGGAACAGCGCGCCCGGCTCCACCCCGGCCCAGACCACTCCGGGCTCGGCGGGCGACGGCGCGAGCTGCCACACCCGGGTCAGCGTCGCGCCTGTCTTCTCGGGGAACGCGATGGGGGGACGCTCCGCCTCCTGCCAGGTCTCGCCGAGGTCGTCGGAGTACATCACCGAAGGGCCGAAGTGGCCGTACTCGATGCCCGCGAGGATCCGGGGCGCGGTGCCGCGCGTGTCGATGGCCACCGAAGTCACACCGACGGTGGAGAACTGGATCGGCGCGACCTCGAACGGGCCGCCGTCCGCTGAGCGGGCGAGGAACAGGCCCTTGCGGGTGCCGATCGCGAGCACTGCGTCGCTCATGTCAAGCTCCCATCGCTCCCGTGTTCGCTTCTGGCCATCGTGCCACGCCCTGACCAGGAGCGCCGAGGACTGGGCTATTTGCTGCGCGATTACGCAAGCGGTAAGTGAGCTGCGCCATCCTGCGTGTGGAGTTTTCATGAAATTCGTGAAATTAGTGTAGCTTGACCGGCATGACGCACGCGATCTCCGTGTCCGGCCGTCGCGAGCTCGTCGGCGCGGGGGTGGCCGGCAGGCACGCGCCGCTGACCGCGGTGCTGGCCGTGGTGTCCGCCGCGAACCTGCTGATCGCCGTCCTGATGTCGGTGGTGCCGATGAGCGGTGGCCTGCCCGCGGGCGGTTCCGTCGCGCTCGGGCAGACCTCGGCCGCCCCGCTACTGGCCCTGACCGCCGTCGCCGCCGCGCTGACCGCGCTCGGTGTCATCGGGCTGCGCAGGCGCGACCTCGGCTGATCGGCGGTCCTTCTGGGCCGCGTTCTGCTCCTGCCACCTGCGCATCAGCTCCGGCACCTCGCTGCGCAGGAAGGCGAAGAAACGCTGAATCTCATCCAGCCGCTCACCGGTCGGCGTATCGGTGCCGAACACCGCCAGCCCGTCGCGCGCACCCTCCTCGAAGCGGCGGTAGATCTCATCGCTCGACGAGGTCGCCTTGAACCAGGCCGCCTGGTCGACGCGGTAATGGTCGCGACGCTGCCCCGGGTCACGCTCGCGAGTGATCATCCCGACCCGCAGCAGGTACTTCACCGCACCGGAGATCGCCGGCGCGCCGACGCCGAGCTGGTCCCCGAGCTCGGCGGCGGTACGCCTGCCCGCCCCGGAGACCAGCAGCGCGGCGAAGACCCGGGCCGCCATCCGCGGATAACCCGACTCCGACATGATCATGGCGAAGCGTTCCATGAACCGCTCGCCTTCGCTCTCCCGATCACCGTCGAACGTCTCGGCCATGCCTGCCTCTCCGTGTCGCCCCGCCTGGTCGTTTACATCATGCTCAGAGTTGCGAAATTTCGCGAATCGAGCGAAGGAACCATCTGCTTTATGTGGGAGGTAATCGCCCTGCTTCCCTCCCCTCGATAGCGTTGCGGGCATGGGTGCGCTCGCTATAGAAGATGAGTCTTTCGGAGATCTGCTGCGATCCTGGCGGCAGCGGCGGCGCGTGAGCCAGCTCGATCTGGCGATCGAGGCCGAAGTGTCGGCCCGCCACCTCAGCTTCCTCGAGACCGGGCGCGCCCGGCCGAGCCGCGAGATGGTGATGAAGCTGTCGGAGGAGCTGGAGGTGCCGCTGCGCCACCGCAACCGGCTGCTGGTGGCGGCGGGCTTCGCGCCGGTCTTCCCCGAACGCGAGGCGCGCGCCCCCATCGTCCGGCAGGCGCTCGACAAGATCCTCGCCGGGCACGAGCCGTACCCCGCGCTCGTCGTGGACGCCGCCTGGAACCTGGTGGCGGCCAACTCGGCGGCGGCCATGTTCATGGACGGGGTGCCGGAGGAGCTGCTCAAGGAGCCGGTGAACGTGATGCGGCTGTCGCTGCACCCCGAGGCGATGGGCGGCCGGCTGGTCAACCTCCCGGAGGTCCGCGCCCACCTGCTGCACCAGTTGCGCCGGCAGGCGGAGGCGTCGGGCTCCGGGCAGCTGGCCGAGCTGCACGACGAGCTGGCCGCCTACACCTACCCCGGCGTGGACCTGAACGTGGCGCACGTGCCGGGACCGGCCGACATCCTGGTGCCGCTGCGGATCAGGCACGGGACGCGGATCCTGTCGATGTTCACCACGATCGCCACGTTCGGCACGCCGCTGGACGTCACGGTCGCCGAGCTCGCCATCGAGACGTTCTGGCCCAACGACGACGAGACCGCCGCCGCCTTCCAGCAGCTCTCCTCTTAGCGTTCGCCCTGCACGATGTCGCGGTGGATGCGTGACAGGGGTACGCCGTCGATCTGCAACCGCCGGACCGTCTCGTTGACCATGGCGGGTGGCCCGCACACGTACACCTCGTGCTCGGCCCACGAGTGGAAGCGCTGCGTGACCTCCGGCAGCCGGCCGCGCATCCCGTCGTAGGAGGGCTGGCCGGACACCACCGGCAGCACCCGCAGCCAGGGGAAGGACGACTCCATGCGGATGAGGTCGGGCAGGTCGTACAGCTCCGCCGCCGTCCGCGCGCCGAACAGCAGGTGGATGTTGGGACGGCGGCCCGAGTTGATGATGTGCTCGATGATCGCCTTGATCGGCGCCAGCCCGGTGCCGCCCGCCACGCACAGCACGTCGCGGGGGCTGCGGTCGTACAGCGTCATCGTGCCCATCGGCGGCCCCAGCATGATCGTGTCGCCGACGCGGGTGTCCCTGATGAGGGCGGTGGACACCCAGCCGCAGGGGACCGAGCGCACGTGCAGCGTGATCGTGTTGTCCACGCGCGGCGCGTTGGCGATGGAGAACGTGCGCCAGACGCGCGGCCACCGCGCGACCTGCACGTTGACGTACTGGCCCGGCGTGTACGGCAGGCGCTGTGTCGGCCGCAACGTCAGGACGGCGATGTCCTCCGTACGCAGGTCATGGTCGACGACCTCGGCCAGCCACCACGCGGGCGAGACCCCGGAGTCGGACTCGGCCGACTCGATCATGAGATTGGCCGCGACGGTGTACGCGGCCACCCAGGCCGCTTCGATCTCCTCGTGCCAGATGTCGGCGGCGAACCGCTTGATGGTCGCCAGCAGGGCGTTGCCGACCGCGGTGTAGTGCTCCGCGATCACGCCGTACTTGCGATGGTCCCGCCCGAGCTGGCCGAGGAAGGACGCCAGGCTGTCCGGGCTGTCCAGGCTCCACACGATGCGGGTCAGTGCGCTGAAGAGCCGGTCGCGCTGCATGTCCATGGCCGGGGGGAACATGCCCCGCAGGTGCGGACTCTCGGCGAACAGCCGGCCGTAGAAGTAGGCGGTGGCCTTGTCGGCCACCGGCTCCACGACGGCGAAACTCTCCTTTACCAGGCGTGGATTCAACGACATGAAATTAACCCCACCCTTTGGCCGGAATATCATTCCGGTCGTGTCGTTACACCTCCCTGACGGCTCCGGGTGATGAGCGCTCGGCGGGCCCCGGCTCTACCGATCGCTCGAATTCGAGTCTTACACCACCTCCTGGGCGTCACAACCGTTTCGCCCCGATACAGTGCTGACCAGAACTTTCCGTGACGGTAACGTGATTTTCCGCATTCATTTGGGGTAGATTCCGGTCATCAAAAGTGAAAATATGTCGTATTCGCATAGTGTGACGCAGGCGATCGGGCCGTAGGGGGAGCCGCCGGCTGGCACGGCTCCCGGACCGGAAGTCAGGCGGGCCGTACGTTCTCCGGGAAGCGTCCGGGCTTATTGCCGGGCTCCTCGAAAACGAAGATGATGTACGTCTCGAAGAAAACCTGTCCCTGTCCGGCCACTCGTCCGGCGCCCATCCTCCGACTGCCCTTCCACACCAGTTGGGTGAAGTGACCGCAGTCGGCGACGTTTTCCGGGTCGGCGAAGTCGTAGCCTTTGATTTCGTCGTACCATTCAGCAACCGCTTTCCCGGCGCCGAGCGGCCGCTTTTTCGAGCCGGCGCCCCAGAAGAGGTTCTCGCCGGTGCCTTCTCGCAGTCCGTCGTGCCCCGCCTCCGTGTCCGGATATTCCGATCGCGACGCCGCGCGGGACCTCGCGTACTCGACCAGCTCCGGGTCCAGGACCAGCGGTGGGGCATGATGCTTGGCACGATGGGCATTGGCCTCGGCCAGCGCCTCCGCGAGGAAGCCGTCGCTCGTCGCATCGGGGAGAGGGGGGCGTAAGCCTGCCATCGTCAGTACCTCGTTCGCGACCGGCCGGAGGCGAATAAGGCATTGTTCGTACGCACAATGAGTCCCCTTCCTGTGGTTCTGCGCTTTCCCATGGATTGTGGGCGACGGGATTTGCCGCTTCAAGGGGCATAGGGGCCCAGATGTCATCAGGAAACGTTTTCGGGTGGTCCTTATCGGGCTATTCCTGGCTGGAAGGGAAGACGCGCTTCATTGACAGGGCGGGCCGGGAATGTGTCAGGCGCGCCACTGCCCGCGAACGGGACATGTCCGGACAAATGAGGATAAATGGCACCTTTGTGATATATCTGACACGCGGCCGGGAATGGATTGACTGATTCTGTAGAGTCGGAATAATCGGATCTTGGCGGATGCGTCGCCACTGGGAGTGACGCAGGGGCAACGGACTGGAAGGGGAGGTGCCGCTTGCTTCGGCAGAGGGGGTATCCATAGCCGCCTCCCGCCTGAGACCAGCGCATACTCCAGCCCGTTCGCGAAGGTGACCATGGCTCGTTCCCAACCCCCACCGCCCCAGGCCCCGGCACGTCCGGTCCGGTCACCTCAGACGCCGGCGACCCCGCCACCGGCACCGGCGCCTCAGGCCGCGTGGCTCTGGCCGGCGGCGCTGGCCCTGCCCGTGGTCGCCGCCTGTTGCGCCTTCACCGCCCTGCTCCTCGACAGCCGCTCCGGCGTCGTCTGGGCCTGCGTGGGGGCCGCGGCGCTCGCGCTCACCACCGTCGCCGCCGTGGCGGCGCTGCGCCAGACCCACCATGAGGCCGTGCGCGCGATGAGCCGGCGCGAGAGCGCCATGCAGCAGCGCGAGGCGGAGTTCCAGCGCCACCTCCAGCAGCGCAACACCCAGTGGAGCAAGCACGTGGCGGCCCGCTCCAAGGCTCTGCAGGAGGCGATCAAGCACCTGGTGGAGGCGCGGATCCCGGCCGTGATCGCCCAGGACGCGGTGCCCCCGCCGTACCAGAGCCCCGGGCTCGACGAGGACGCGGCCGAGCTGCTGGAAGACGTGCTCGACGCGGTCGGCGGCGCCGCCAAGGAGGACCGCGAGCGGCAGGAGTCGCTGCGGCTGGCCCTGCTGGCGCTGGCCCGGCGCGTGCAGACCTCCGCGCATCGCATCCAGGAGAACGTGTCCGTGATGGCCGAACGCCACCCCGGCAACCCGGACGTGCTCGAGACCAGCATGCAGGTCGACCACGCCGCCGCCCAGCAGGGCCGCCACGCGCAGAGCCTGGCCGTGCTGTGCGGCGAGTGGCCGGGCCAGCAGTGGCCCAATCCGCTCGCGCTGGTCGACGTGGTGCGGGCCGCGGCCTCCAGGATCGTCGCCTACAAGCGGGTGGAGGTGTCGGGCGACCCGGACACCGCCGTCGCCGCCCACGTGGTCGAGCCGCTCATCCACCTGGTGGCCGAGCTGCTCGCCAACGCCACCCAGTCCTCCCCGCCGGCGACCACGGTGCTCGTGGCGGTACGCAACGTGCAGCGCGGTGCCGTCATCGAGATCGACGACGGCGGCGTCGGCATGGACGACCACCACCTGGAGCAGGCCCGCGAGATCGTCTCCGGACGCAGGCCCGTCGACGTGGGCGAAGTGGGGGAGATCCCGCAGACCGGCCTCGCGGTCATCGGGCACTACGTGCGCCGCCACGGGTTCCTGGCCGACCTGTTGCCCTCGCCGTACGGAGGGGTGCGCGCGGTCGTCCTGGTGACCAGCTCGATCGTGGAGACGCTGGAACCGGCGCAGGCGCCGCCCCGAGCCCGCCCCCCGCGCCACGAGGCCCAGCCGATCGACCCCGCCCAGGACCACCTCGTCCAGGACCACTTCGCCCAGGAACACCCCACGCTGGACGATCCCGAGCCGGACACCTCCGGCGAGCACGCCGCCGGGACGGGCGGCACAGCGAGCGGCACGACAGAAGGTACGGCGGGCGGCGCGCTGCCGCGCAGGCGCTCCCGCCGCGGTGAGGCGAGCTCCGACGCGACGGACCCGGGCGGTGCGCGCTCGGCCGCCGCGGAGCGGCCCGCGACTCCGGAACAGGCGGGCGAGTGGATGGCCGCCTTCTTCGACCACGACCCCGGCACCGGGGAACACGACGACCGATGACGAACGGGGTACCGATGCACCAAGACCAGGACTGGATGATCGCCGAGGTCGTCTGGGTCCCAGGGGTCCGCCATGTGGTCGTCCTCAGTTCCGACGGCCTGCTGAAGGCCCGCTCGGCAGGTACGGACAGAGACGTTGCCGACCGGCTGTCGGCCGCCTGCTCCGGACTGCAGTCGCTGGCCCAGAGCGTCGGGCGCGAGTTCGGCGGCGGCAACCGGGCCGTCAGGGAGCTGATGGTGGGCTTCGAGGGCGGCTTCCTGTTCGCCCGCGCCGCAGGGTCCGGCTCCCACCTGGTGGTCATCACCGATCCGGTGGTCGACCCGCGGCTCATCGCGCAGCAGATGCAGGCTCAGGTCATCAAGATCGGCGAGAGGAACTTCAGTACCCCCGCACGCGGGGCCACCCGCAGATGAGCGGCGAGTACCAGGACAGCGCGGTGCGGCCGTACGTGCTCACCCAGGGCCGGGCCCGCCCGACCCGCAACACCATCGGCCTCGACACGCTCCTCGTCGTGGCCGACGCCGGCAAGCCGCTGCCGCCCTCGGCCACCCGCCAGGCGCGCGACCTGCTGCGCATGTTCGGGCGGCTCCTCTCGCTGGCGGAGGCGGCCGCGCACCTGCGGCTGCCGCTGAGCGTGGCCGGGATCCTGGCCTCCGACCTCGTCGACTCCGGCCACCTGATAGCCCGCTCCCGCATCCCCGAGGCCGGGCGCCCAGATCTGACAACCCTCCAGGAGGTGCTCAATGGGCTCCGCAGGCTCAGCTGACCGCTACCTGCCCGACACCGTGCAGCAGGCGGTCAAGATCCTCGTGGTCGGCGACTTCGGCGTCGGCAAGACCACGATGATCGGCGCGGTCAGCGAGATCGAGCCCCTGCGCACCGAGGAGACCATGACACAGGCCAGCGTCGGGGTGGACGACCTGGCCGGGCTGGACGGCAAGACCACGACCACGGTGGCCATGGACTTCGGCCGCATCACGCTCAGCCCGTACACGGCGCTCTACCTGTTCGGCACGCCCGGCCAGCGGCGCTTCTGGGACCTGTGGGCCGGGCTCGGCGAGGGCGCCGTCGGCGCGCTCGTCCTGGTCGACACCCGCCGCATCGAGGGCAGCTTCGAGGTGCTCGACCAGCTCGAACTCCGCGGCGACCTGCCCTTCGCCGTCGCCGTCAACCATTTCCCCGACTCCACCCGCCACAGCCCGCAGGCGCTGCGCGAGGCGCTGGACCTGGAGCCCGGCACACCCATCGTGAACTGCGACGCCAGGAGCCGGTCCTCGTCGGTGGACGCGCTGATCGCCCTCGTCAAACACGCGCTGGCCATGCAGAAGGGCCCCTCATGATCCCCCTGTCCGCCACCACGACCTGCCCCGACCCGCACGGCGTCTTCCGCGGGCTGCGCCGCGAATGGGGTGACGTCGCCTGGGTGGAGCTCGAACCGGGCGTCGGCGCCTGGCTCGTCATGGGCTACCAGGAGCTGCTGACCATCACCCGGCAGGAGAAGCTGTACTCGCGCGACGCCCGCCACTGGCGGCTCTTCCAGGAAGGCGTCGTGCCGCCCGACTCGGGGCTGGGGCCGATGATGTTCTGGCGGCCCAACGTGATCGGCGCCGACGGGGCCGAGCACCGCCGCCTGCGCCGCCCGATCGACGACGGGGTCGCCGCGATCGACCAGCGCCGCATGCGCCGCTCCGTCGAGGCCATGTGCCGGCAGCTCATCGAGGACTTCGCCGAGCGCGGCGGCGCCGACCTGGTCGGCGACTACGCGGCCGTCGTCCCGATGCTGGCCATCGCGGGGCTGTTCGGCCTCGACGCCGGTCAGGGCCACGAACTGCTGGCCGCTCTGCGCGCCCTGTTCGGCAGCGCCGAGGACTCCCAGGCGGGCAACAGGAGGTTCGAGGAGATACTCGGTGGCCTCATGAAGGCCAGGAAGGAGGCCCCGGCCGACGACCTGACCAGCCACTTCCTGGCCCACGCCGACCTGCGCGACGAGGCCGAGGTGCTGCAGTCGATGGTGGTGATGATCTCCGCCGCGCAGGAGACGACGACCACGTGGATCGCGCAGACGTTCCGGCTCATGCTGACCGACCCGCGCTTCGCGGGCCGGGTGCGCGGCGGACGCCTCGGCGTCGACGACGCGCTGGACGAGGTTCTCTGGCGCGACCCGCCCATGACGAACATGCCCGCCCGGTACGCCCTGCGCGACACCGAGCTCGGCGGCCGGCGCATCGCCCGCGGCGACGCCCTCATCCTGGGCCTGTCGGCGGCCAACGACGACCCGCGCGTCCACGGCGGCGCGACGGAGATCGAACTCGGTAACCGCGCCCACCTGGCCTGGAGCGCGGGCCCGCACGTCTGCCCGGCCCCCGTCCCCGCCCGGCTCATCACCCGCACCGCGGTCGAGACGGCCCTGCACCTGCTGCCCGACGTACGCCTCGCGGTGGACGCCGCCGAGCTGACCCCGCACCCTTCACCGTGGACCCGCTGCCCCGCCTCGCTGCCCGTCCACTTCAGCGCGCTTGGAGACCGTTCATGATCCCCGTAGTCACCCTGGACCCCGCCGGGACCGACCACCACGGCGAGGCCGCCCGGCTGCGGGAACTGGGCCCCGTCGTCCGCGTCGTCCTTCCGGGCGGCGTCGAGGCATGGTCGGTCACCCATCACGCGCTGCTGGCCGACCTGCTGACCGATCGCAGGGTCAGCAAGGACTGGCACAACTGGACGGCCATCCGTGACGGCGACATCGCCGACGACTGGCCGCTGATCGGCATGGTCAAGGTCACCAACATGGTCACCGCCGACGGGCCCGAGCATCATCGGCTGCGTAAGTTCGTCACCCGGACGCTCACGCCGCGCCACGTCCAGAGCCTGCGGCCGCGCATCGCCGGGATCGTCGGCACGCTGCTGGACGACCTGCCCTCGCACGTGCGGCCGGACGGGACCGTCGACCTGCGTCAGCACTTCGCCTACCCGGTGCCCATGCAGGTGATCTGCGAGCTCGTCGGAGTGCCGGAGGAGGACCGCCCCGAGCTGCGGGAGCTGGTGGACAGCATCTTCCGCTCCACCACCGCGCCGGAGGAGGTGCTCAAGACCCAGCGCGACATCTACCTGCTGCTGAACCGGCTCGTCGCCGCGCGCCACGCCGAGCCCGGCGACGACCTGATCAGCGCGCTGATCGCCGCCCAGCGCGACGACCCGGAGCGGCTGTCCGACGAGGAGCTGGTCGGCACCCTGTGGCTGATGCTCGCCGCCGGGCACGAGACCACGCTCAGCCTGATCGTCAACGGCGCCCGCGCGCTGCTCACCCACCCGGACCAGCGCGCGCTGGCGGTGGCCGGCGGCGAGGAGACCTGGTCGGCCGTCGTGGAGGAGACGCTGCGCTGGGACGCGCCCATCGGCAACTTCCTGGCCCGCTACCCGCTGGAGGACATCGAGATCGGCGGCGTCACCATCCCCGCCGGAGACGCCATCCTGGCCCCGTACAGCGCGGTGGGACGCGACGAGGCGCAGCACGGCTCCGACGCCGCGCGGTTCGACATCACCCGCGAGCAGCGCCGGCACCTGGCCTTCGGCGGCGGCCCCCATCTGTGCCTGGGCGCCCCGCTGGCCCGCCTGGAGGCCACCGAGGCGCTGCCCGCCCTCTTCCGCCGCTACCCCGGCCTGTCGCTCGCCGTCCCGCCCGCGGCGCTCGTCCCCGTGCCGTCCCTGTTCTCCAACTCCGCGGCGGAGCTGCCGGTCGTCCTGACAGTGCCCTGACTTCGCGCGATACCGCACAGGATCTTCCGGAGAGGTGACATAACCGAAATGGTGTACGCCATGATGGGCGTGCGGCCGTCGTCACGACCGGCGGCGGCACGGACTCCACCAGGCACTCTGGAGATCGCATGTCCCGACCGCTGATCGGCATCACCGCCTACTTCGAAGCAGCCCGCTGGGGCGACTGGGTGCGGGAAGCGGTGCTGTCGCCCCCGTCCTACGCCAAGGCCGTCGAGCGCGCCGGTGGCGCCCCCGTGGTGCTGCCGCCGCTGAACCTGCACGCGATCGACGCCTACGTACGCGGGCTGCAGGGCGTGGTGCTGGCCGGCGGGATCGAGGTGGGCGGCGGCGCCTACGGCGAGGAGCAGGACGAGCGGGTGCCCGAGGCGCAGGGCCACCGCGACAGGTTCGAGCTGGCCCTGGCCCGCGCCGCCGTGGAGGCCGACGTGCCGATCCTGGCCGTCGCCCGCGGCATGCACGTGCTGAATGTCGCCCAGGGCGGCACGCTGATCCCGTGGCTGCCCGAGGTGCTCGACAACGAGCGCCACGCCGAGCCGGGTGTGCCGCACGTCATCCAGGTGAGCGTGTCCAGCAAGCTCGGCAAGGCGGTGGGCGACAAGGTCGAGGTGGTCGCGCCGCACACCCAGTCGGTGCGCAGGCTGGGCACCGGGCTGCTGGCGGTGGCCTGGGCCGAGGACCAGATCGTCGAGGGCATCGAGCTGCAGGGCCACCGGTTCGGGGTCGGCGTGCAGTGGCACCCCGAGCGGAGCGAGGACGACCGGCTCTTCGATGCGCTCGTGGAGGCGGCCCGCTAGGCTTCGATCATGCCACTGCACCCCCAGGCGCAGGAGTACATCGAGCGCTACCTGTCCGGCCCCGGCCGGGCCGGGCTGGACCTGGCCGGGATCCAGGAGGCCCGGGTCCGGGACGACTTCGCGCGGGAGCGCGGGCCGCTCACCCAGCTGGCCTTCGTCCGCGACGAGAGCGCCGAGGGCGTGCCGATCCGCGTCTACCGCGCCGACCGGGGCGACGGCGCGCTGCCCGTGGTGGTCTACTTCCACGGCGGCGGCTGGATGACCGGCGGCATCAAGCGCAGTGACGCGCTCGGCCGCGACCTGGCGCTGCGCACCGGCGCGGTGATCGTCTCCGTCGGCTACCGGCTGGCCCCCGAGCACCCGTTCCCGGCCGCGGCCGACGACGCCTGGGCCGTGGTACGCGACATCTTCGCCCGCCCCGCCTTCTACCAGTGCGACGGCGGCGTCGCCGTGATGGGCGAGAGCGCGGGCGGCAACCTCGCCGCCGTGGCCGCCTGGCAGGCCCGCGACGCCGGGCTGCGCCTGGCCCACCAGGTGCTCGTCTACCCGGTCCTCGACGCGGCCATGGACACCCCCAGCCACGCCGAGTTCGCCAAGGGCTTCGGCCTCGACGCCGACGACCTCGCCTGGCTCCTCACCCAGTACGCCGGCGCGGCCGACCCGGAAGATCCGCTGCTGTCCCCGCTGCGGCTGCCGTCGGTCGCGGGGCTGGCGCCCGCGACCGTGGTGACCGCCGAGTGCGACGTGCTCCGCGACGACGGCGAGCGTTACGGCACGCGGCTGGCCGAGGCCGGGGTGCCCGTCGAGACCCGCCGGTTCGATGGGGCGATCCACGGCTTCTTCGGCCTGCCCGGCCTGTTCGACCAGGCCGTCGAGGCCCGCGACTACGTGGCCGCCCGGCTGCGGGAGGCATGGTGATGGACGGGAGCGCGTACGAGAAGCTCAAGATCGACACGCCCGCCGACGGCGTGCTGCGGATCACGATCAGCGAGCCCCGCAGGCGCAACGCCGTCGACATGACCGGCCACCGCGAACTGGCCGAGATCTGGCGCGACGTCGACCGCGACGACTCCGTCAGGGCGGTGATCGTCAGGGGAGAGGGCGAGGCCTTCTCCGCGGGCGGCGACCTGTCGATGATCGAGGAGATGACCCGCGACCACGCCACCAGGCTGCGCGTGTTCGCCGAGGCCCGCGACATCGTCTACAACGTGCTCAACTGCGCCAAGCCGATCATCTCCGCCGTGCAGGGGCCCGCGGTGGGCGCCGGGCTGGCCGTCGCCCTGCTGGCCGACATCTCCGTGGCCGGGCGCACCGCCCGCATCATCGACGGCCACACCAGGCTCGGCGTAGCGGCCGGCGACCACGCCGCGATCGTCTGGCCGCTGCTGTGCGGGCTGGCCAAGGCCAAATACCACCTGCTGCTCTGCGAGCCCGTCACCGGCGAGGAGGCCGAGCGGATGGGCCTGGTGAGCCTGTGCGTCGACGACGACCAGGTGCACGACAAGGCCATGGAGATCGCCCAACGCCTCGCCGCCGGCTCCCAGGAGGCCATCCGCCTCACCAAATACTCCCTGAACAACTGGCTGCGCATGGCGGGACCCACCTTCGACGCCTCGCTCGCCATGGAGTTCCTCGGCTTCAGCGGCCCCGACGTGGTGGAGGGCGTGCGGGCGGTGCGCGAGAAGCGCCCGCCGGAGTTCCGTCCCTAGAAGCTGCGCGGCAGCCCCAGCACCTGCGTCGCGAGATAGTTGAGCAGCAACTCCTCCGTCACGGGTGCCACCTTCCCGATGCGGGCGTCCGTGAGCAGCCTGGCCACCGGATATTCCAGCGAGTACGCCATCCCGCCGTGCGTCTGGAACGCCGCGTCGGCCGCCTCCCACGCAGCCTGTGAAGCGGTGAGCTTGGCGATGTTGGCCTCGGTGCCGCACGGCAGGTGCCGGTCGAACGACCACGCGGCCTTGTAGAGCATCAGGCGGGCCAGCTCGATCTTGGCCTTGACCTGGGCCAGCGGGAACGCGATGGCCTGGTTGGCGCCGATCGGCCGGCCGAACACCTCGCGCTCCTTGGCGTACTGCACCGCGACCCGCAACGCGACCTCGGCCCCGCCGAGCGCGGAGGCGGCCAGCAGGATCCGCTCGGGGTTGAGGATGTCCCACAGCACGGCCGCGCCCTGGTCGATCTGCCCCACCACGCTGGAGGCGGGCACCCGCAGGTCGTCGATGAACACCATGTTCGACGGCGTCGTGTTGGCGCCCAGCTTCGGGATCGGCTGGTAGGACAGCCGCCCGGCCGCCACCGCCGCCGGCACGTTCACCAGGAAGACCGTCAGCCCGTGCGTGCGCGGCTTGGCCTCGGCGGCCGGGACGGTCCTGGTGACCAGCAACATCCAGGTGGCCCGCTGGACGCCGGTGATCCAGATCTTCTGCCCCTTGATCACGTACTCGTCGCCGTCGCGTCTGGCCGCCGTCGTGATGGCCAGCGCGTTCGAGCCCGCGTCCGGCTCGGTCAGCGCGAAGCACGTCTCCAGCTCACCCGTGGCCAGCCGGGGCAGCAGCTCCGCCCGCTGCTCGGCCGTGCCGTGCCTGGCCAGGGTGAGCGCGCCGAACCCTGGCGTCAGCACGTACGTGAACGCCGAGCCGCCCGCCGCGCCCGAGGCCGCCAGCGTCTCCGTCGCCACCGCCAGCTCCAGCAGCCCCTGCCCGCCACCGCCGAACTCCTCGGGCACGGCCAGGCCCAGCCAGCCGCCCTTGGCCAGCTCCGCCCAGACCTCCTCCGGCCAGCGCTTGTCCGTTTCGCAACGCTGCCAGTAGTCCAGGTCGTAGCGCGAGCAGATGTCGCCGATGCCGCGCTGAACGGCCAGGGCGCTGTCGGGAAGGGTGAAATCCATCACACCATCGTAGAAGTAAGTTCTGTTCAGGGTCGAGGTCTGCGGGCGTGGAACACGAACGCCGGAGGCGCGTTGCGCCACACCGTACGGCCCGGCACGACCTCCTCGAACCGCTCGGCCAGCAGCGCGCGGAAGCGGCGCGCCGAGCTCATCGGGATGGCGTGAATGTAGGAGAACGTGGTGAACGCCCCGGACGGGCTCATCGCCGAGGACACCGCGCCGAGCAGCCCCCGCTGCAGGTCCTCGGGGAACGCCGCCCACGGCAGCCCGCTGATCACCACATCGGCCTGCCGCAGGCCGCGCTCGCCGAGCAGGCGGCTGAGCTCGGTCGCGTCATCATGCACGACGTCCACGACCGGGAATCGCCGGGCCAGCAACGTCGCCAGCTGCTGGTTGACCTCCACGGCCAGGTGGTGACCCCGCCCGGTCAGCCGGCGCTGGATCTCTGCGGTGAAGGGCCCCGTGCCGGGGCCGAGCTCGACCACGGTAGGCTCGCCGCGTTCCGGCAAAGGCGCGCACACGGCCGCCGCGAGCCGTCGCGAGCTGGGCGCGAACGCCCCGATCTTGGCCGGAGCACGAAGGAACTGGCCGAGCAACAACGCGGTGTCATTAGGCATACCCCAAACGGTAAGGGAAGTCTCCCGCTTGTCTCATCCGCCGACGGGGCGATGATGCGGCCACTAGGAGGAGACGGGGTCCTCCGTCCGGAGGATCGGAACGCGCGCCCCGCCCGGATACCGTGGGCGGATGCGATGGCGTGGTGTGCCGCTCGACCTCCTGCTCGCGGCCGCGGGCACCGCTCTCGACCTGATGTTGTCGGCCAAGGGCGGGGGCTCCGCGCTGCTGCCGGGCAACGAGGTGATCCCGATGGCCGTGGCCGTGGGCGCGCCCATGGGCCTGGTCAGGCGCGCGCCGCTGGCGGTGAGCCTCTACCTCGCCGCGTTCCTCGTCTTCACCGACCAGGTGGGGTCGTTCACCGCCAACACCGCCCAGATGCTGCTGTGCGTCGCCATCGGCCTGGTCGCCTACTACTCGGGCTGGCGGCCGACCTGCGTGGCGCTGGGCGCGGCCATCGCCGCCACCGCGACGAACCTGGCCGACCCGGGCATCGCCCTCACCACGAACTCGTGGATGTACTCGGTCCTCGTCCCCACCTTCCCCGTCCTCATCGGCACCTACCTGCGCGGCCCCGCCGGGCGGCTGAAGGACGGCGACATCTCGCCGGACGTGCTGCTGGCCGGCGGCGGGGTGGCCTTCACCGTGCTGAGCACCTGGACCGACTGGCACAGTGGCAGCCAGCCGGTCTGGGTCGTGGGGCTGTTCGCGGTGCTCGGCGGGCTGTCGCTCGGCGTCGCGCGGCGTTTTCCCGGGCTGGTGTTCATCTTCCAGAGCGTGCTGCTGATCGCCGCCGACCAGTACCTCCACGAGACGGTCAACACCTGCCTGATCCTGATGCTGATCGCGCTGTGCGTGTTCGCGATGCGGATCGCCTCCTGGGCCTGGATCACGGTCACGTACGTGATCTGCACCATGCTCGCCTCGCTCGCGATCGTCGAGGACTCGACCGAGGTCACCGCGTTCCGCGTCGCCATCCTGATGGCCCTGGTGACCACCCCCGTCGCGATCGGCCGCTACCTGGGCGTCAGGCAGGCGGCCGCCGAGGCCGAGCGGCTGCGGGTGCGCGAGTCGGCGCGGCTGGCGGTCGCCCAGGTCCGCGCCGACCAGCTCCTCGAGCGGGAGAACATCGCCCGCGAGGTGCACGACATCGTGGCCCACCACGTGGGCGCGATGGTCCTGCGCGCCGGCGCCGCCCGCTACGCCGCCCCCGAAGGGCCCGTCGCCGACGCGCTGGCCGACATCCGCGAGACCGGCCACCAGGCGCTCGAAGACCTGCGCGGGCTGCTCGACGTGCTGCGCGACCCCGGCCGCCGGCCCGACATGCCCGCCGACCCCGCCGAGGTCATCCGCGAGTCCGCCGAGCGGATGACCGCCGCCGGCCTCCAGGTCGAGCTCGAACTCGACCCCGCCACCGCGCACGCCCCCCTCGTGGCCCGCGCCTCCGCCGCCCGCATCGTCCAGGAAGGTCTCACGAACGTGCTCAAGCACGCCGGTCCCGGCACTCAGGTGAGCGTCGCCGTCACCACCACCGGCCAGGCACTGACCGTACGCGTACGCAACGGCCCCCCGCCCACCATCATCGAACGCCTGCCCTCATCCGGCCGCGGCCTGGCCGGCATGCGCGAACGCGTCCGCGCACTCGGCGGCACGCTCACGGCGGGCCTCGACCAGGACGGCGGCTGGCTGCTCACGGCCGACATGCCCATCGCCTCGCCTGCCTCCCCGACCACCTCCCCGCCTGCTGAGCGCCCCACGGGGTGCATCACCGACCTCATCACCGGGGGCCTCACCGGGGGCGCCACGTGATCCGCGTCCTGGTCGCCGACGACCAGGCGCTGGTCCGCGCGGGCGTACGCATGCTGCTGCAGGTCGCGGGCGACATGGAGGTCGTGGCCGAGGCCCAGGACGGCGCCGAGGCCGTACGCCTGGCCGAACAGCACCTGCCCGACGTGATCCTCATGGACCTGCGCATGCCCAGGGTCGACGGGCTGGAGGCCAGCAGACGGGTCCTCGCGGCGCGGCCGGCCACCAGGATCGTCGTGCTCACCACGTTCGCCGAGGACTCCGACGTGTACGCCGCCCTGCGCGCGGGCGCCGTCGGCTTCCTGGTCAAGGACGACGAGCCCGAACGCATGGTCGACGCCGTACGCCGGGCCGTGACGGGCGAGCAACTCCTGGGCCCCTCGGTGCTACGCCGGGTCGTCGCCCGCTTCCTGGCCGCGGAGGAGGAGACGACCATGCCGATCCCCGCCGTGCTGACCGACCGCGAACTGGAAGTGCTCGCACTGGTCGGCACCGGGCTGTCCAACGCGGAGATCGCCGAGGAACTCCACGTGGGCATCACCACGGTCAAGTCCCACATAGCCGCCGCCATGGACAAGCTGGGGCTGCGCAACCGGATCCAGGCCGCGGTCGTCGCCCATCGCAGCGGCTTGGTGGACGCGGCGTTCCGGCCGGTACGTCATCCCCGGGGCGGAGCCGTCGAATAATCCCACGGGCTGACGCCCGTACGGGCCTTGACCTGCGACCATGTGGCCCTCACCGCCTCCCCCGCTCCCTCGGAAGGACCACCTGAACGCCGGCCCCCCGCCGCGGCCGCCCAAGAGCATCCCACCGCTCAAACTCACCACCACACCGCCTCCCGGCCCCGACCTTGCCCGACCCTGCCCTCGACCCCGCCCCCGGCCCTACCTGGCCTGGCCTGGCTCCGATCCCGATCCCGCCCCCAACCCGCCCCCAACCCGCTCCCAACCCGCTCCCAACCCTGACCCTGGCCCGGCCCGGCCTGGACCTGGTCCGGGCTGCTGGCTTGGGCTCCGGTCTGGCCCCGTCTGGACTCCGGCTTGGGCCACGGTCGCCGTGGGTCGCCTGGCGCCGCTAGGGTCGTCGGTGTGTACGTGAAGATCTGCGGGTTGAGCGAGCCCGAGCACGTGGCGGCCGCCATCGAGGCGGGCGCCGACGCCATCGGGTTCGTGATGACCCGGAGCCCCCGCGAGGTGACGCCCGAGCGGGCCGCTGAGCTGGCCGCGGCGGTGCCCGCCCACGTCCTCACCGTCGGCGTGTTCCGCGGCGAGCCCCCCGAGACCGTCCGCGCCGCCACTCTCGTCTCGGGCGTGCGCGGCATTCAACTGCACGGCAAGCACCCGCACGGCGACTTCACCGCGCTGAAGGACCTCGGTCACACCCTGATCAGAGCCGTCGACTTCACAGCCGACCTACGCTGCGGCGCCTACGACGAGGACCTGCTCATCGTGGACGCCCCCCGCCCCGGCTCCGGAGAGCCATGGGACTGGTCGGCAGTGCGCGGCCACCCCTCGGGACACTGGCTGCTGGCGGGCGGCCTCAACCCCTCCAACGTCGCCGAGGCCGTCGCCGCCGCCGAGCCGTGGGGCGTGGACGTGTCCAGCGGCGTCGAACTGGCACCCGGCAAAAAGGACTCCGACCTCATCCGCCGCTTCATCACGGCGGCCCGCCCATGACCGACCTCATCGACGACCCTGGCGCCCCCGGCACCGGGTCCGTGACGATCGCCGATCGCGGTCCTGTCGGCGATGCTGATGGGAACTCCGGCGGTGATCTCGGTTGCGACCCCGGCGGCGTTCCCGGTAGTGACTCCGGTCGTGGTACCGGCGGCGACGGCTGGTGAGAGCTCCGGCGGCGGTCCCGGTAGCGGCTCCGGCGAGGACCCCGTTGGTGACGCCGGTGATAGGTCCGGTGGCGATCTCGGCAGTGACCACGGCGACTACGCCGATGAGAACTTCGTCGGCGGTCCGTTTTGACGACCTCAGGGTGACTCTGTGGCCGACTCCAGGGATGGCTCCATGACTGACATCGACTCCGGAACTGACGGTCCCGGAACTGACGGCCCCGTGACCAATGGCCCCGGGATTGAGGGCCCCGGTCTGGGCGCCGGTCCTCTGCAGGATTTCGCCCGTACCGTCGCGTTCATGCACGACTTCGCTCGCCGCAGGGCGGGGCGGACCGTCGAAGTGCCCGGTGGGTTCGCCGTGCTCAACGAGCGCTACTCCGGCTCGTACGATGACAACAAGCTCGTCGTCTGGTCCGGCACCGACCCGGGCGCGGTGCTGAAGGCGGCCGACCAGGTGCTCGCCGAGCGCGCGTACCGGCTCGTCAACGTCGACGACGACCGCCTGGGCCAGGCGTACGCGCCCGCTTTCGAGGCCGCGGGCTACACGCACGAGATCAACGTGGTCATGGTGTTCCGCGGCACGTTCCCGCACGACGCGGCGCCCGTTGAGCATCTCGATCTGCCCGCGCTGCTGCCCACCCTCCGGGCCGGCTGGCGCGAGACGCTGCCCGAGGCCGCCGACGAAGTGATCGACCAGCTCGCCAGACGAGTCGAGGAACGACTGCGCGGCGCCGACACGGTGGGTTTCCGCGGCGTACGAGCCGAGAACGGCGAGCTCGCCGCCAGGGCCGACATCTACACGCACGCCGGCGTCACGCAGATCGAGGACCTCTACACCGGAGACCGCCACCGGGGCCGGGGCCACGCCCGCACCCTGATGAGGGCGCTCCTCGCCGAGGCGGCGGCCAGCGATCTGGTGTTCCTGGTGGCCGACGCCGGCGACTGGCCCAAGAACTTCTACGAACGGCTCGGCTTCCAGGCAGCAGGCCACACCCACAGCTTCCTCCGCACCTGACCAGCCACCGGCCTCAGCGGTCCGCTCCAGCCACCAGCCTCGGCCACCAGCCTCGGCCACCAGCCTCGGCCCTGGCGTGGTCCTGGCGTGGCCTGTCAGTCCCGGTGGTTGGGCAGGGCTCTGGGCGGTTCTACGCGACTGGCTTGTGTCCCGGGGTCTCGCAGGTGGGTGGGGCGGTCCCGGGTGGTCCGGCGCGCCCCAGACGACCTGGCGCGGTCTCAGGTAATCCAGTGCACCCCAAGACCCTGGCCTGGTGCGTCACCGGGCGGTTCGCTGCGGGCTCTGGTGGGGTGGCGTGACCTCGGGTGGTCGGGTATGCCCCGTGAGGCTGGTCTGGTGCGTTGTCGGGTGGTGCGGTATGGCCTTTGGGTGGCGTGGTGTGGTCGGGTGCAGCCCGAAGGCTCTGCTCTGGTACGCCACCAGGTGGTCCGGTGTGATCTCCGCCGGGTGGTCAGACCAGGGTCTTGTGGTGGTGGTGGTGGTGGCGGGTGGTGAGGCCGAGGGTCAGGGTGAGAGCGGTCACCCCGAGGTAGGCCGCCCCGGCCAGCGCCGCCGCCCCATGCAACCCGCCGATGAAGCGTGGCCCGCCCGGAGTGCCCGCCAGCGCGCCGAAGACCGCGACACCGATCGCGCCGCCCGCCTGGCGCGCGGTGTTGTTGATCGCGCTCACCAGCCCCTCCCGGCCGGGCGGCGGGTCGCTCATGGCCAGGGCGACCACGCTGGGCGTCAGCAGCGCCGCGCCGAGTCCGATGACGGTCAGCGCGGGCAGCATGACCAGGTACGGCGAAGCCGCCCGTACCGGCAGCAGCAGTCCCATTCCCACCGCCAGCGTGACGAGCCCGGCGAGCATGACGGGGCGCGGGCCATGGCGGCCGGCCAGGCGGCCGAACGGCGCGGACAGCAACGCCAGCGGCGCGAACAGCGGCAGCAGGGCCGCGCCCGCCGTCATCGGGGACTGCCGCAGCACACCCTGGAGGTAAAGGGTGATCAGCAGCATCATGCCGTTGATCCCGAAGTTCATGATCGCCGAGCCGATCGTGCCGACCGCGATCGAGGGGCGGCGCAGCAGTCCCAGCGGCAGCATCGGCGACTCCCGCCGGTGCTCGATCACCACGAACGCGGCCAGCAGCGCCGCGGCGACCGCGAACAGCCGCCAGTCGGGCCCCTCGCGCCCCGCCTCGATCACCGCGTACGTCAGGACCAGCAGCGCCCCCGCGCCCGCCACGGTGCCCGGCAGGTCGACCGGCCGGGGCTCGGGAACGTCGGCCGGAGCCACCCGGAGCACCGCCACGAAGATCACCACGATGAGCGGCACGTTGATCGCGAAGATCGCGGGCCAGCCGAACGTCTGGACCAGCACCCCGCCGAGCAGCGGCCCGGCGGGCAGGGCCACGCTGCCCACCGCGGCCCAGACCCCGATGGCCCTGGCCCGCTCCTTGCCGCCGGGGAAGGTGCGGGTGATGACCGCCAGCGTGCCCGGCAGCAGGAGCGCGGCGCCCACACCCTGCACGGCCCGCGCCGCCACCAGGGCGCCGATGCCGGGCGCGAGCGCGCAGCCCGCCGAGGCCACGCCGAACAGCGCGAACCCCGCCAGCACCACCCGCCGGTGTCCGAAGCGGTCGCCCAGCGTGCCGCCCGTCAGCAGCAGCCCGGCCAGCGCGATCTGGTAGCCGTCGACCACCCATTGCAGGTCGGCGAGCCCGGCGTGCCGGTCGGCCGCGATGGACGGCAGCGCCACGTTCACGATGGTCACGTCCAGCAGGACGACGAACAGGCCCGCGCACATCACGATCAGGACGTTCCTCTTCATCCTTGCCTTCTGCGCGGTGACGGATGGCCCTAACCTCTCGCGACGAGCGGATCGAGCGGATCGAGCGGATCAAGCGGATCGGGCGGATGTCGACACCGCTGCCGGGAAAGGCGAGGCAGTAGGGTCGGCAGCGTGAGCGAAACTTCCGCCGAGGATCGGATCTGGACGGTTCCGAACCTGCTGAGCTTCTTGCGCCTCCTCGGCGTACCTGTCTTCCTCTGGCTGGTATTGGGGCCCAAGGCGGACGCCTGGGCGATCGTCGTCCTCGCGGTCGCCGGGTTCACCGACTGGCTCGACGGCAAGATCGCTCGAGCCTTCAACCAGATGAGCAGGCTCGGCCGGATCATCGACCCGGCGGCCGACAAGCTCTATGTCTTCGCCACGATCCTGGCGCTGTTGCTGCGCGATGTCATTCCGTGGTGGCTGGTGGCGATCATCCTCGGGCGCGAACTGTTCGTCGCCTGTTTCATTCCCGTACTTCGGAAGAGCGGTTACAAGGCACTTCAGGTGCATTTCTTGGGCAAAGCCGCCATGTTCAACCTCATGTACGCCTTCCCTCTGCTCTTCCTCGCGTCCCACACTGGGTGGTATGCCGATATAGCACGAATTGTCGGATGGGCATTTGCGCTCTGGGGAACGGGCCTGTACTGGTGGTCGGGGGTGCTCTATGTGGTGCAGGTGCGCCGGCTCGTAGCCGCGGCCAAGGAGGAGTGATCGGGTGAAGGCGGTCGTCATGGCGGGTGGAGAGGGCACTCGGCTGCGTCCGATGACGGCCAACCAGCCCAAACCCCTGCTGCCCGTGGTCAACCGTCCGATCATGGAGCACGTGCTGCGCCTGCTCAAACGGCACGACATCACCGAGACCGTGGTCACCCTCCAGTTCCTGGCCGCGCTCGTGCGCAACTACTTCGGCGACGGCGACGAACTCGGCATGAGCTTGCAATACGCCACGGAAGACGTTCCCCTTGGTACGGCGGGCAGCGTGAAGAACGCCGCGGCCCGCCTGCGCGATGACCGATTCCTGGTGATCTCCGGCGACGCCCTGACCGATATCGATTTGTCGGATATGGTCCGTTTTCATCGTGAAAAATCGGCGCTTGTGACCATCGGTCTGAAACGGGTGCCGAACCCCCTCGAGTTCGGCATCGTGATCGTCGACGAGGAGCACCGCGTCCAGCGCTTCCTGGAGAAGCCCACCTGGGGCCAGGTCTTCTCCGACACCGTCAACACCGGCATCTACATCATGGAACCCGAGGTGCTCGACGCGGTCGCCTCGGGCGAGCCCGTCGACTGGTCGGCCGACGTCTTCCCCAGTCTGCTGGAGCGTGGCGCCCCCATCTACGGCTACGTCGCCGAGGGCTACTGGGAGGACGTCGGCACCCACGAGAGCTACCTCAAGGCCCAGGCCGACGCTCTGTCCGGCCGGGTCGCCGTGGACATCGGCGGCTTCGAGGTGTCGCCGGGCGTCCGGGTGGCCGAGTCGGCCTCGATCGACCCCGACGCGGTGCTCAAGGGCCCGCTGCTCGTCGGCGAGTACGCCAAGGTCGAAGGCGGCGCCGAACTGCGCGAGTACACCGTGCTCGGCAACAACGCGGTCGTCCGCGAAGGCGCCTTCCTGCACCGGGCGGTCGTCCACGACAACGTCTACCTGGGCCCGGGCGCCCACCTGCGTGGGTGCGTGATCGGCAAGAGCACCGACGTGATGGCCGGGGCCCGGATCGAGGAGGGCGCCGTCATCGGTGACGAGTGCGTCATCGAGCCCGAGGCGTACATCTCCAGCGGCGTCAAGGTCTACCCGTTCAAGACCATCGAGGCCGGCGCCGTCGTCAACACCAGCGTCATCTGGGAGTCCCGCGGCCAGCGCAGCCTGTTCGGCCCCCGCGGCGTCAGCGGCCTGGTCAACGTGGAGATCACCCCCGAGCTGTGCGTACGACTGGCCAGCGCGTACGCCACCACCCTGAAGAAGGGCGAGCACGTCGTCACCTCGCGCGACTCCTCCCTGGCCGCCAGGGCGCTGAAGCGGGCCGTGATCGGCGCGCTCAACGCCAGCGCCATCAACGTCCTCGACCTGGAGGCCGCGCCGCTGCCCGTGACCCGCTTCCACACGGCCAGGGAGTCGGCCGCGGGCGGCATCGCGCTGCGCACCACCGCGGGCGACCCGCAGAGCATCGACATCGTCATCATGGACGACCGCGGCGCCGACCTGCCGCCGGCCGCCCAGCGCAAACTGGAACGGGTCTTCTCACGCCAGGAGTTCCGGCGCGCCTTCCCGGGCGAGATCGCCGAGCTCCGCTTTCCCGCCAGGGCGGTCGAGGACTACGCGTACGAGCTGCTGCGCTGCGTGGACATGACCGGCATCAGGGACATGAAGGTCGTCGTCGACTGCGCCGGAGGCACCTCCTCGCTGGTCCTGCCCACGCTGCTCGGCCGGGTCGGCGTCGAGGTGCTCACCGTGAACGCCCGCCTGGACGACATCTCGCCCACGGAGACGCTCGCCGAGCGCCGCCGGGACCTCCAGCGCCTCTCGGAGCTCGTGAGCTCCTCCAGGGCGGCCTTCGGGGTGCGGTTCGACCCCGTCGGCGAGCGCATCGCGCTGGTGGACGAGATGGGCCAGCTCATCGGCGAGGAACGCGCCCTGCTCGTCGTGCTCGACCTGATCGCCGCCGAGCGCCGGGCCGGCCGGGTGGCGCTGCCCGTGACCACCACCAGGGTCGCCGAGCAGGTCTGCCGCTTCCACGGTGTGCAGGTGCGGTGGACCTCCACGGCGGTCGACGCCCTCACCTCGGCCGCGGTGGACGACGACATGATCTTCGCGGGGGACGGGCGGGGCGGTTTCGTGGTGCCCGAGTTCGGTCCGGCGATCGACGGGGTGGCGGCGTTCATGCGGCTGCTCGGCCTGGTCGCCCGCACCCGGCTCTCGCTCAGCCAGATCGACGCGCGCATCCCCGAGGCCAAGCTGCTCAAGCGCACGGTGCCGACCCCGTGGGCGGCCAAGGGCGCCGTCATGCGCTCGGTCATCGAGGCCGCCGAGGCCGAGCCGAACGGCTACCGCATCGACACCACCGACGGCGTGCGGGTGGCCTCGGACGACGGGAGCTGGGTGCTGATCCTGCCCGCCGCCACCGAGCCGGTCACCGATCTGTGGGCCGAGGCCGCCGACGTGGACACCGCCCAGTCCCTCCTGGAGCGCTGGGCCCATCTGGTCGAGGAGGCCTCCTCGTGATCCGGAATTCGCGCTAGACCGTCACATAGGGTAACTCTGGTGGATAGGTGGCGGTGGAACGTACAAGATCGTAATGTTGAAACGCGCGGCGGCATGGACCTTGAGGCTCGGGCGGCGGTAACTTTGTCACCGTCCGAACCCGTCGTCCAGCGCCTCGCCTTGACCTTTGCCGCTGATCAGCGTAAGTTGCGGCATTCGCAAACTTGAAGAGCGAAGCGAGGCGCGTCCAGATCCCCGTTGCCGCGTCTTCGCGGTAGGAGGCCGAGCCGATCGATGCCGAGCGTCTACTGCACGCAGTGCGGGCACGCCAACCCCGAGGATGCCCGTTTCTGTTCCCGTTGTGGGTCACCGCTGACCAGAGCCGAGGTCGCCGGGGACACCACATCGACGATCTCCGTCGCGGGAATCGAGGCGTACGAGGCTGAGACCGGTGACATGCTCCTCGCCGAGCGCGCACTGGTGGAGCAGCTGCCGCCGGGCACGGCGTTGCTCACGGTGACCAGGGGGCCCAACCAAGGAAGCCGGTTCCGGCTCGACAAGGAGCTCACCACCACGGGGCGACATCCCGAAAGCGATATCTTCCTTGACGACATCACGGTCTCCCGCCGGCACGTGGAGTTCTACCGCCTGCGTGGCGGCCAGTTCTCCGTGCGCGACGTGGGCAGCCTCAACGGCACCTACGTCAACAGGGAACGCATCGAGGAGGTGCCGCTGCATTCCGGTGACGAGGTGCAGATCGGCAAGTTCCGCCTCGTCTTCCTGATGCGGACCGCCGCCGGCGCATGAGCGAGCGCAGCGAGCGACTGGTGGGAGCAGCCGAGCGCAGCGAGCGGCCGTCGGAGGGAGCCGCATGAGCGCGCAGGCGGCACGCTCGCACATGAGCATCGGGGAGGTGCTCGCCATGCTCCAGGGCGAGTTCCCCGATGTGACGATCTCCAAGATCCGGTTCTTGGAGGGCGAGGGGCTCATCGAGCCTGAGCGCAGCCCGTCGGGTTACCGCAAGTTCACTCACCTGCACGTCGAGCAGCTCCGCTACATCCTCACCGAGCAGCGCGACCACTATCTGCCGCTGCGGGTGATCAAGGACAAGATGGCCGAGCACTTCGGCCGTCCGCGGGCCTTGACCGACCGGCCGGAGCGGCAGGAAGTACGGCTGAGCCGTGCCGAGCTGCTGGAGGCGGCCGGGCTCGACGAGGAGACGCTCGCCGAGCTCGAGGACTACGGGCTGCTCGCGGCGACGGCCAGGCGCTACGACGAGGAGGCGCTCAACGTGGCGCGCAGCGTCGGCGCCCTGGCCCGGTTCGGCCTGCGCGCCCGGCATCTACGCGCGGTCAAGGCCGCGGCCGAGCGCGAGTGCGGGCTGGTGGAGCAGACGATCGCGCCGATACTCAAACGACGGGCCCCAGGGGCCATCGGAGAGGCCGACGAGGCCGCCAGGGAGCTGTCGGCGTTGCTGCTCGACCTGCATGCCTCTCTCGTCCGCACGGGCGTGCGAACCGTTCTAGGCCGATGACCGGACCAGCGGGACATACAAGGCCCCTCGGGTGTTACGTTGAAATGCAGAAGCGGACCGGCCAAATAGCTGTGCCGGGGTCGCCGACCAGTCGAATATGGAGCAGCCCGTGTTGCAGATGGAGGTCGTGGGTGTTCGCGTAGAGATGCCCACAAATCAGCCGATCGTCTTGCTCAAGGAGGCACACGGGGAGAGGTTCCTGCCGATTTGGATTGGGATGACCGAAGCCACGGCCATCGCGCTGGCCCAAGCGGAGGAGCCTCCAGCCCGTCCGCTCACGCACGACCTGTTCAGGGACGTGCTGAGCGCTCTTGGCGTGGGTCTGCGCGCGGTCAACATCGTTGCGCTGCGTGACGGGATCTTCTTCGCCGATCTGGTGTTCTCCAACGGCGTAGAGGTGAGCGCGCGCCCGTCCGACTCGATCGCGCTCGCGCTCCGCACCGGAGCGCGTATCTTCGCCAGCGAAGAAGTCGTCCAGGAAGCCGGGGTGATCATCCCGGACGACCAGGAGGATGAGGTGGAGAAGTTCAGGGAGTTCCTTGACACGATCACCCCCGAAGACTTTGGCCGGGCGGGGTAGGTATTTCAGTGCATTTACGCTTCACGACGCGCCGAGCCGGATCGTTGACTGCGCATGGTCACGGTCCTACGGTGCAAGTGAAACCCGTGGTCGCGCTTTTACGAACCCCCAGATCAGGCCACGGGATGAGAGAAAGCCGGAGGTCCGCGTGGCGGTCAGCAGCGGCGAGGGAAAGACGACCGGCCAGGAAGATCCGGTGCGGCGTGAGAGTGCGCGGCAGCGTGCCGGAGAGCAGGGGCTGCTCTTCGACGAGCAGCCCGCGTCGCTGCCGGCAGACATCGGATACCGTGGCCCGACGGCGTGCGCGGCGGCCGGCATCACCTACCGGCAGCTCGATTACTGGGCGCGCACGGAGCTGGTCCAGCCGACGATAAGAGCCGCGCACGGCTCGGGCTCGCAGCGGCTCTACAGCTTCCGCGACATCCTGGTGCTCAAGGTCGTCAAGCGGCTCCTCGACACCGGAGTCTCCCTCCAGCAGATCCGTACGGCCGTACAACATCTGCGTGACCGCGGGGTGGGCGACCTCGCGCAGATCACGCTCATGAGTGACGGCGTCAGCGTCTATGAGTGCACCTCGGCCGACGAGGTGATCGATCTGCTCCAGGGCGGCCAGGGCGTGTTCGGCATCGCGCTCGGCCGGGTCTGGCGAGAGGTCGAGGGCTCCCTCGCGGAGCTGCCGGGGGAAAGGGCGGCGGTCGAGGACAGCGTCCCGGCCGACCACCCCGCTGACGAGCTGGCCCAGCGGCGGCGCGCGCGCCGCATAGGGTAGCAATTGGGTAGTAACCTGTAGAGCGCAAGGCTGATAACCCCATGCGGGAGAGTCCCCGGGCTGGTTCCCGGGGCGCCGAAGGAGCAACCCTCCCCGGAATCTCTCAGGCACCTGTACCGCGCGGGGTAGGCAACTCTGGAAAGCAGGTGCGCCCGCCAGGCGCACCTCACCGACGGTGCAAGCCCACATGGGGTGAAGCTCTCAGGTCGCCATGACAGAGGGGGAGATCCGGCACTCGCCCGCGCCCTGGCGCCGGTCTCCAAAGCCCTCGGGAGGCACCTCGCATGACCGATCTGTCAGTTCCGCCGTTCTCGACCCGGCACATCGGCCCGTCCGAACCCGAGCAGCAGCGCATGCTCGAGGCCGTGGGTTTCGAGTCCGTGGCCGACCTGGTGGCGGTGGCCGTCCCGGAGTCCATCAGGATCAAGGACCGGCTCGCCCTGCCCGCCGCGGCCAGTGAGACCGAGGTCATCGCCGAGCTGCGGGCCATCGCGGGCCGCAACCGGGTGCTCACCTCGATGATCGGCCTGGGCTACCACGACACGATCACCCCTGCGGTGATCCGCCGCAACCTGCTGGAGAACCCGGGCTGGTACACCGCCTACACCCCCTACCAGCCGGAGATCTCGCAGGGCCGCCTGGAGGCGCTGCTCAACTTCCAGACCGTCGTCACCGACCTGACCGGACTCGCCGTCGCGGGCGCCTCGCTGCTCGACGAGAGCACGGCCGCCGCCGAGGCGATGACACTGGCCAGGCGCGCGGGCAAGTCCAAGAGCCAGGTGTTCGTCGTCGACGCCGACGCGCTGCCCCAGACCAAGACGGTGCTGGCCACCCGCGCCGAGCCGCTGGGCATCACGCTCGTGGAGGACACGCTCGACGGGGAGCTGCCCGAGTGCTTCGGTGTGCTCGTCCAGTACCCGGGCGCCTCCGGCCGGCTGCGCGACTTCCGCGCCGTGGCCGAGCGGGCGCACGCGGCCGGCGCGCTCGTCGTGGCCGCCGCCGACCTGCTCGCGCTCACCCTGGTCACCGCGCCCGGCGAGCTCGGCGCCGACATCGCGATCGGCTCCTCGCAGCGCTTCGGCGTGCCGTTCGGCTTCGGCGGGCCGCACGCCGCCTACATGTCCGTACGCGAGGGACTGCAGCGGCAGATGCCCGGCCGCCTCGTGGGCGTCTCCGTCGACGCCGACGGCGCGCCCGCCTACCGGCTGGCCCTGCAGACCCGCGAGCAGCACATCAGGCGCGAGAAGGCCACCAGCAACATCTGCACCGCGCAGGTCCTGCTCGCCGTCATCGCCGGCATGTACGCCGTCTACCACGGGCCCGACGGGCTGCGCCGCATCGCCGCCCGCGTCCACCGGCACGCCGCGGCGCTGGCCGAGTGCCTGCGCCGGGGCGGCGTCGAGGTCGTGCACCGCGAGTTCTTCGACACCGTGCTGGCCAGGGTGCCCGGCCGGGCCGCCGAGGTCGTACGGCAGGCCGCCGAACGCGGCGTCAACGTGTGGCAGGCCGACGCCGACCACGTCTCGGTGGCCTGCGACGAGAAGACCACGGCGGCCGACCTCGAGCAGGTCGCCGCCGCCTTCGGCGCCAGTGGGCCGGTGGCCGGCCTCCTCGCCGACGAGGGACTGGACACGCTGCCCGGCTCGCTGACCCGCGAGTCCGGCTACCTCACCCACCCCGTCTTCCACAGCCACCACTCCGAGACCGCGATGCTGCGCTACCTGCGCAGGCTCCAGGACAAGGACATCGCGCTCGACCGCTCCATGATCCCGCTCGGCTCCTGCACGATGAAGCTGAACGCGACCACCGAGATGGAGCCGATCACCTGGCCGGAGTTCGCCGGGATCCACCCCTACGCGCCCACCGCGCAGGCCGAGGGCTACCGCCACCTCATCGAGACCCTGGAGGAGTGGCTGGCCGAGGTGACCGGCTACGACGCGGTCTCCATCCAGCCGAACGCCGGCTCCCAGGGCGAGTTCGCCGGGCTGCTCGCGATCCGGGCCTACCACCGCGACCACGGCGACGACCACCGCGACATCTGCCTCATCCCGTCCTCCGCGCACGGCACGAACGCGGCCAGCGCCGTCATGGCCGGCATGCGCGTCGTGGTCGTGGCCTGCGACTCCGAGGGCAACGTGGACCTGGCCGACCTCGACGCCAAGATCGACAAGCACCGTGACGGACTGGCCGCGATCATGCTCACCTACCCGTCGACGCACGGCGTCTTCGAGGAGACGATCACCGAGGTCTGCGCCAAGGTGCACGACGCGGGCGGCCAGGTGTACGTCGACGGGGCCAACCTCAACGCGCTGGTCGGGCTGGCCAAGCCGGGCGAGTTCGGCGCCGACGTCTCCCACCTCAACCTGCACAAGACGTTCTGCATCCCGCACGGCGGCGGCGGCCCCGGCGTCGGCCCGGTTGCGGTCCGCGGCCACCTCGCCGCCTACCTGCCGGGCCACCCGCTGCGCGCCGGCTCGCCCGTCGGCGCGGTCTCCGCGGCCCCCTACGGCTCGGCGGGCATCCTGCCGATCTCCTGGGCGTACGTCAGGATGATGGGCGGCGACGGCCTGGCCGCGGCCACCGAGCAGGCGATCCTGTCGGCCAACTACCTGGCGCGGCGGCTGGCCCCGCACTACCCGGTGCTCTACACCGGGCGCGGCGGGCTGGTGGCCCACGAGTGCATCGTCGACCTGCGGCAGATCACCAAGGAGACCGGCGTCACGGTCGACGACGTGGCCAAGCGGCTCATCGACTACGGCTTCCACGCGCCGACCATGTCGTTCCCGGTCGCCGGCACGCTGATGATCGAGCCGACCGAGAGCGAGGATCTGGCCGAGCTCGACCGGTTCGTGGACGCGATGGTCGCCATCAGGGGCGAGATCGCGCGGGTCGCGTCGGGCGACTACGACCGCGCCGACAACCCGCTGCGCAACGCCCCGCACACCGCCGAGGCCGTCGCGGCCGACGAGTGGAGCCACCCCTACAGCCGCACCGAGGCGGTCTACCCCCTGCCGTCGCTGCGCGAGGGCAAGTACTGGGTGCCGGTGCGGCGCATCGACCAGGCCTATGGTGACCGCAACCTGGTCTGCTCGTGCCCGCCGCTGGAGGCGTACGAGGACTGACCGGATCGCCGCCGCGACGTGACCGTGTGGCCCTCTCCGCCGCTGCGCTCGGTGGAGAGGGCCACGCTCGTTCGTCGGTGTCCGGAGTTTTCATCCCTTGTCACCCAGCCAAGGTGGCCGCTGAGAAGACATGATCACCGGAAGTCGTTAGGCTCGGTCCGACCGTCGCCTAAGGAGCTCTCTTGACGTTCTCAGAGCTGCAGGTCCCGCCTCTGGACACCGCCCGCCGCCTGGCCGAGGACGGTGATCTCGACGGCGCGGTGGCCATACTCACCGAGCTGGTCGCCGACCCCGACGGGCCCGACCGGGCGCAGGCCGCCGTGGGCCTCGCCGTGGTGCTCGACGAGCGGGGCGACCACGAGGCGGCGCGGGCGGCCGCCAGGGTGGCGCTGGCCACCGGGCATCCGGAGTTCGCCGCGCAGGCGGCCTGTCACCTCGCGCAGGGCTTCGAGCGGGAGGGCAGGGCCGAGCAGGCCAGGGGAGCGTGGCAGGCCGTCCTGGGCGTCGGCACGGCCGCCTACGTCCCGCTGGCGCGTCTCGCTCTGGCCCGGCTGGCCGTGGAGGCGGGCGACTACGACGAGGCGGAGGACGAGCTGCGGGCCGCCCTGGCCGTCGCCGGGCCGGACGTGGCCGCGCACGCCGCGCAGCAGCTGGCCGACCTGCTGCTGGAGCGCGGGGAGCCGGGGGAGGCGGCTGAGGTGCTGCTGGAGGCGCTCGAGGTGGCCCCCGAGGACGAGGTGGCCCGGTTGCGGGTGCAGCTCGGCATAGCGCACCTGGAGCTCGCCTGCGCGGAGTTCGCGGGGGCGGTGGAGGACGGTGGTGACGCGCCGACGAGCGCTCTGGCCATCGAGCTGCTGGCCAGGACCCTGCCGTTGCGTGGCCGCACCGACGACGCGGACCGCGTCTGGACGTACGGGCTGGAGCACGCGGACGAGACGCTGGCGGCAGAGGTGCGCCTGCGTTACGACCGCGACGCCTGACCTGCGGCAGAGGTGCGGCCGCGTCACGACCTGGAGGCCTGACCGGCGGCGGAGGCGCGGTCGCGCCGCAGCCGACCGCGGCCCAGGACGCGGAGGCGTGGTGGTCAGCCGCGGCGCATGATGGCGGCGGCCGCGGCGACGTTGATCAGGACGATGGCGAGCCAGGCGATCGCCAGGCCCAGCCCGCCGCCACGGGCGCCCGCGATGGCCGTCAGCGGGATGCCGATGCCCATCGACCCCAGCGCGATCGGGATCATCGCCGCTCCAGGGCTCTTGGTCCTGCCCGAGCCGGCGCCGTGGGCATGGAGCTCGGCGCGCACCCGCGCCGCGATCGTGGCGTCGAGCCGCTCCACGAACGACTCGACCAGGGCGGCTTCGTATTCGGGGCCGAGGTCGCGGCGGGCGTCGAGCGTCGCCTGCAGGTCCTCGCGGATGGGGCGCATCTCTGGCATGAGGCCATCATCGCGGCTACACGGCACGCCGTCATCAGCCCTGAGGGCTAAGGCGAAGTCATCCCCAGGTACGGTTCTGACATGCGGTTCATGACGCCGCGCGGTCCGGCGCTGGTCGAGTTCGACGAGGTGGAGCGGCCCCGGCTGCTGCTGGTGCTGACCCACGGGTCGGCCGGGGGAGTGGACGCGCCCGATCTCCTGGCGGTGCGCGACGCCGCCCTGGGCGCGGGGGCCGTGGTGGCCAGGGTGACGCAGCCGTTCCGGCTCGCCGGGGCGCGCGCGCCGGGCTCCGCCGCACGGCAGGACGAGGCCTGGGAGGCCGTGCTGGGCGAGCTGCGGGCGCGGTGGCCGGGGCTGCCGCTGGTGCAGGGCGGCCGGAGCAACGGGGCCAGGGTGGCCTGCCGTACGGCCAAGGCGGTCGGCGCGGTCGCGGCGGTGGCGCTGGCGTTCCCGCTGCATCCGCCGGGCAGGCCCGAGAAGTCCAGGGCCGGGGAGTTGCGCGAGGCGGGCGTGGACGTGCTGGTGGTCAACGGCGACCGGGATCCGTTCGGCGTGCCCGACGCCGCCGACGCGGCCCGCCTCGTGGTGCTGCCGGGCGAGGGGCACGAGCTGAAAAAGGACCCCGCCCGGGTGGGCGAGGTGGTCGCCGAGTGGATCGCCGGCTACGTGTGAGCGGCGCGGCTCAGGGGTGCCTGCGAGTGGGGTCGCCGCTCAACGGGCGCTTCGCGCGAGCGGGTGGCTCAGGCGGCGCCGACGAGCGGGTCCGGGCGGTGCGGAGCGATGGCGGTGCCGCCAGGCAGGAGCTCCCCGGTGTCCTCGAAAAGGACGACGCCGTTGCAGAGAAGGCTCCACCCCTGCTCGGGGTGGCAGGCGAGGGTACGTGCGGCCTCGCGGTCGGGCGCCTCGGCTGCCGGACAGGCCGGGTCGTGCGGGCACATCGGCGTGCCTCCGATATCTCGTGAATGGCTCCCGCGGATAGGTAGGGGCGGGAACTGTGTGGGTGCTGTCTTTCTTTCAAGTGTGCGGCGTATGTCACACGTTCGGACATAGTCCGTTAGGACTGTTACAGGAGGATGCGAAAGTGTGACCTTCGACACAGCGTGCCTTATACAGGATAACGGTCCAAGCTCGACACGCCCACTAGCTTTGCAAGCCTCGCAACAAGGCGTCGAGGCCGCGCTCGAAGTCGACGTCGGCGCGCTCGTCGCGCCTGGTCCACTCGTCGACCTCGGGGTCGGCCCAGCCTGACTGCTGGACCTCGACCGCGACGCTGCCGAACACGAAGGCCCGCAGCGCCCGCACCGCCTCCTGGGCGTCCGCCAGGCCCGCGTCGGCGAGCTGCTCCGTCTGCTCCCTGATGGCCAGCGCCGTGCCGCCCTTGGGCGGTTTGGTCAGCGCGAGCGCCAGGACGCCGGGGTGCTCGCGCAGCAGCTCACGACCGGCCCGGCACCACGACCTGGCCGTCTCCTGCCAGGTGGGGCCCTGCTCGACGTGGACGGCGGTGACGTGCTCGGCCAGCGCGTCCATCAGCGCCTCCTTGCCCCGGGGCAGATGGTGGTAGATGGCCATCGCCTCCACCTGCAGGGCGTCGCCGAGCCGGCGCATCGTCAGGCGCCGCAGCCCCTGGGAGTCGGCGATGTGGAGGGCGGCGTCGATGATGCGCTCGCGGGAGAGCGGCACCGGCGGTCTCTTGGCGGGCATGGAGATCATCTTACTATGTAAAGGGCGCCGCGTGGGTCCGATTATGGCGCGTGTCGCGGACAGGCGTACCCTGGTCGCTTGATACGAGCTGATTGGGATGAGGGGCAGAGTCGATGGCGTTTTTCCGTCCGCGGGTGAGCCGCGAGGCCGAGGTCCGCTACCACGCGGACCTGGAGATCTCCAAGAGCTTCCCCGAGCTGCTCGACAAGGCTCGGCAGAGCGAGCAGCTGCTGCGCGACCTGCGGGCCGCCGCCGCGGATGAGATCGAGTTGCTCGCCGCCGGGCAGGCGTTCGACAAGGCGCTCAGCGAGGCGCTGCGGGCGGCCGAGAGCGGGCAGCGGGCCACGTTCGGGGTCAAGGCCTATGACGACCGCATCGCCCGCCGCAAGGCCAAGGCGACGCCCGACGGGGCCATGTGGACCGCCGAGGTCGACCGGCTGCGCACGCTGCGCGAGGACAACCGGCTGTGGGGCATCCCGCGCGTGCCGCGCCCGGTGCCCGCCTCCCGCTGACTCTTCAGCGGAGGACATGACAAAGCCCCGGCACGGGAAGTGCCGGGGCTTCGTCGCGGATCAGCTGGCCCAGTCGAGCAACGGGCGGGTGTTGCTCGGGTGGCGCAGCTTCGAAAGCGATTCCTTCTCGAGCTGCCGGATGCGCTCCCGGGTCAGGCCCAGGTGCTTGCCGATCTCGTCGAGCGTGTGCGGCTTGCCGTCCACCAGGCCGAAGCGCAGCGCCATGATCTTCGCCTCGCGCGGCGAGAGGTTGCCGAGCACGCCGCGCAGCTGGTCGCCCAGCAACTGGCGGTCGACGATCTCCGACGCCTCGGGGGAGTCGACGTCCTCGATGAGGTCACCGATCGTGGTCTCGCCGTCCTCGCCGATCGTCGCGTTCAGCGAGATGGGCTGGCGGCTGGTGCGCAGCAGTTCCTCGATCTGGTCGGGCGTCTTGTCGAGCTCGACCCCCAGCTCCTCGGGGGTGGGCTCGCGGCCCAGCCGCTGGTGCATGTCGCGCTCGATGCGCGACAGCTTCGAGAGCATCTCCAGCACGTGTACGGGCAGGCGGATCGTCCGGGCCGAGTCGGCGAAGCCACGCTGGATGGCCTGCCTGATCCACCACATGGCGTACGTGGAGAACTTGAAGCCCTTGGTGTAGTCGAACTTCTCCACGGCCCTGATCAGGCCCAGGTTGCCCTCCTGGACCACGTCGAGCAGGGACATGCCGCGGTCGGTGTACTTCTTGGCGACCGAGACGACGAGCCGGAGGTTGGCCTCCAGCATGTGGTCCTTGGCCGCCTTGCCGTCCTCGATGACCAGTTCGAGGTCGTCGCGGGCGGCGGCGGACAGGCCGGTCGTGGTCTCCAGCTTGTACTCGGCGTACAGGCCGGCCTCGATCCGCCTGGCCAGCTCGACCTCCTGCGCTGCGGTGAGCAGCGTACGGCGGCCGATCGACTTGAGGTAGGTGTGCACGGAGTCGCCCATGACCGACTGGTTGTCGTCGAGGTCGAGCGTCTCGGACTCAAGCTCGGCATCGTCGGCGCTCGCGGCGTCCGGGCTCAGGACGAGGTCCTCGGGGGCGTCCTCATCCTGCTCCGCGGAGTCCGTCTTTGGCTCCGCGGCCTTGGAGACGGTAGACTTCGCCCGCTTGGTCGTGGTCTTGCGGGCCGGCTTGCGTGCGGCCGACTTGCTGAGGGACGGCTCGTCCTCGGCGGCCAGGCTGACACCCGCCTCAGCGAGCTCGCGCAGTATCGAACGGCCGCTCGAGGGGCTGATGCCGGCCTCGGCGAACGCGTTGCGCAGCTCCGCCAGAGAAAGGTGACCCTGAGCTCGCCCTCGGTCAAGCAGCTGGTCGAGGGTCGTGGGCGGGGTCGCCACGGCGGTTCGGGGCATGAGGACACCTCCTCCATACGGAGTCGAATCGATCAGTCGAAGGTTGTGGTGGGGCGACTGCGGCCGCTCGGCGCACCAGTATCCATAACGCCGTTGAGCGCTATTTGTTCCCGGAGGGACAAAAAAAGGGGCGGACCACCCTAAAGGCGACCCACCCCAGGCCCGGGAGAGGTCACCCTCCGGGGGTGATCTCGCCCGCTGTCGCCTCGGGCATGGGCATGGGCTGCGCGTCCTCCATGCGCTTGTCCGTCCAATACTCGAGGACCTTCTGCGGGTCCGGGTTGAGCTCCTTGGACACCACGGTGCCATCGCTGGGGCCATCGCTCGGCTCGGGCGAGGCGGTCAGCTCGGCGAGGCGCTCGGCCGGTATCTCATCGGCAGAGGTCGGCTCGGACGGCGGCTGGCTGGACGGGTCCTTCTCCACCACTGCTCTGGTCTCCTTGGCGACCTGTTCGAGCCTGCCCGCCGAGGCGGCCGCCGCGACTGAGGCTCCGCCGACGACGATCACGCCGACGACCGCCGCGGATGCCCACATCTTGCGGGTCTGGTTCATGAAGGGCTCCCTCCTGCTCTCATCCATAAGACGCACCCGCAACGGATCAGGTTCCTGTCCTAAGGCTTACGAGATCGGTTTTACCATTCGGTAGCAGTGGCAACCGGGACATCAGTCGCAGTTCGCGCGGCGCGGCGTAGGCGGGGAGCCGGTCGGTGGCATAGGCGCGGAGCTGGTCGAGCGTGAGCGGGCCCGCGGGGTCGGCGGGCACCACGACGGCGACGACGATCTCTCCCCATTCGGGGTCCGGCCGGCCGATCACGGCCACGTCGGCCACCTCGGGGTGGCCGCCGAGCACTTCGGCCACCGAGGCGGCCACCACCTTCTCGCCGCCGGTGTTGATGACGTCGTCGGCCCGGCCCAGCACGCGCAGCCGGCCTCCGGTCAGCTCGCCCAGGTCGGAGGTGACGTACCAGTCGCCGTCGAAGGAGGCGGGCTCGCCGAAGCGGTAGCCGGAGAACAGCACCGGGCCGGCGACACGGATGCGCCCGTCGTCGCCGATTTTGAGATCTACATTGTAAAGGGCCCGGCCGTCGTACACGCAGCCGCCGCTCGTCTCGCTCATCCCGTACGTCGTGACCACCCGAGCGCCGAGCGCCTGGGCCTCGGCGACCAGGCCGGCCCGCGGGGCGGCGCCGCCGAGCACGATAGTGCGGAACACCGACAGGTCGGCGTTCATCTCGACCAGCCGGTGGAGCTGGGTCGGCACCAGTGACACGTGTTCGGCGCCAGAGGCGAGCACCTCGCGGGCGTCGAAGCGCGGGTGGATGATCGGCTCGCTCTCGCAGAGCAGGGCGCGGACCAGCACCTGGAGGCCCGACACGTGGGACGGCGGCAGGCAGCAGAGCCAGCGCTCGCCCTTGACCGCCTCCAGGCGCCGCAGCGAGGAGGCCGCCGAGGTGCGCAACGCGGTGGCCGACAGCATGACGCCCTTGGGCGTCCCGGTGCTGCCGCTGGTGGCGATCACCACCGCCACGTCCTCCGGAACGCCCTCGCCGCCGGCCTGCGGTACTCCGTTGACGTGGGTCGGCCGGAGCGTGTCGGCGGCGCTTCCGGCGGGCAGGGGGAGGATCGCCGGGCCGTCTCCGGACAGAGCCTCACGGACCGCCGCGAACAGCTCGGGCCCTGGAGTTCCTACCATGGCGTGCAACGGCCGGTCCGGATGCGACGGGTTCCTCAACATGCTCGTAAGGTTAATGGCGACAGGTCGGACAGCGGTGCAGGGAGGGTCGTGACGCGTTCTCCCGTGCTTTTCCGGGCTCCCGTCGTTTTCCGGGTGGCGATGCGCACTCGTTTCCGGGGTCAGACCGTCAGAGAAGGGGTCCTGCTGCACGGCCCGGCCGGTTGGGGTGAGTTCTCGCCGTTTCCCGAGTACGGTCCGCGCGAGTGCGCCCGCTGGCTGGCGTGCGCCCGCGAAGCCGCCTTCGAGGGCTGGCCGGAGCCGGTGCGCGACAGCGTGCCCGTCAACGCCACCGTGCCCGCCGTGCCCGCCGAGCGGGCCTTCGAGCTGGTACGCGGCTCGGGCTGCGCCACGGCGAAGGTCAAGGTGGCCGAGCGGGGCCAGACGTTCGCCGAGGACCTGGCCAGGGTGGAGGCGGTGCGTGACGCGCTCGGCCCGGCGGGCAGGCTGCGCGTCGACGCCAACGGCGCCTGGGACGTCGGCGAGGCCGTACACCATCTCAAAGAGCTCGACCGCTTCGACCTGGAGTACGCCGAGCAGCCCTGCGCCACGCTCGACGAGCTGGCGGCGGTGCGCCGGGCCGTCGACGTGCCGATCGCGGCCGACGAGTCGATCCGGCGCGCCGAGGACCCGCTGCGGGTCAAGGCCGCGGAGGCGGCCGACATCGCGGTGGTGAAGGCGCAGCCGCTGGGCGGGGTGCGCGAGGCGTTGCGGGTGGTGGAGGCGTGCGGGCTGCCCGCGGTGGTGTCGAGCGCCGTGGAGACCTCGGTGGGGCTGGCGGCTGGGCTCGCGCTGGCCGCCGCGCTGCCGGAGCTGCCCTACGCGTGCGGGCTGGGCACGATGCCGCTGCTGACGGGTGACGTGGTGGACGATTCGCTGGTGCCCGTGGACGGACGGCTGGCCGTACGACGTCCTGCGGTGAATCCTGAGCTTCTGTCGGCATATGAAATTGAATCCCCCTCGTGGCTTCGCCGGATGCAGGAGGCGTCACTGTGAACCCCGCTACCGCGCTGGCCACGGTCCTGGTCGATGAGCTGGTGCGCTGCGGCCTCACCGACGTCGTGGTCGCGCCCGGCTCGCGGTCGGCCCCCCTGGCCCTGGCGCTGCACGCCGAGTCGCGGGTGCGGCTGCACGTGCGCATCGACGAGCGGTCGGCCTCCTACCTGGCGCTCGGGCTGGCCAAGCGCGCCGAGCGACCGGTCGCGCTGATCTGCTCGTCCGGCACGGCCACCGCCAACTTCCACCCGGCCGTCATCGAGGCGAGCGAATCGGGCGTCCCGCTGCTCGTGCTCACCGCCGACCGCCCGCCCGAGCTGCGCGGCACCGGCGCCAACCAGACGATCGACCAGGTCAAGCTGTACGGCTCGGCGGTCCGCTGGTTCGCCGAGGTCGGGGTGCCCGAGGACCGGCCGGGGCAGGTGGCCTACTGGCGGTCGCTGGCCTGCCGGGCCTACCAGCGCGCCTCCGGGCCCGCCACGCCGGGGCCGGTGCACCTGAACCTCGCGTTCAGGGAGCCGCTGATCCCCGACGGCGACACCTCGTGGTGCGAGTCGCTCGACGGCGACGCCAACGGCCCCTGGGTGCGCGCCCGGGTCGCGCCGCCGCCCATCGCCCTGCACATCCCGCCGACCCGGCGCGGCGTGCTCGTGGTCGGCGACGGCGCCGCGAACGTACGCCGCTACGTCGCCGCGGCCGGCATGGCGGGCTGGCCGGTGGTGTCGGAGCCCAACGGCGGCGGCCGCTACGGCGACCATGCCGTGTCCACCTACCACTACCTGCTCGGCACGCCCGAGTTCGCCGACGCCCACCGGCCCGACGTGGTGGTCACGCTCGGCCGTCCCGGGCTGTCGCGGCCGCTGCTGTCGTGGCTCGGGCGGGCCGAGGAGCACATCGTGGTCGCCACCGACCTCGACCGCTGGCCCGATCCGACCCGGTCGGCGACCCAGGTCGCCCAGGCGGTGGAGATCCCCGTCGCCTCGGGTGACGACACGTGGCTGCACGCCTGGCGGCAGGCCGACCAGGCGGCCAGGACGGCCATCGACGAGGTGCTCGACGCCTCGGGCACCAGCGAGCCCCGGCTGGCCCGCGACCTGGTGGACGCGATGCCCAACGGGGCGCTGCTGTTCTGCGGCTCGTCGATGCCGATCCGCGACCTGGACCAGGCGATGCGGCCCCGGCGGGGGCTCCGGCTGCTGGCCAACCGGGGCGCCTCGGGCATCGACGGGCTGGTGTCGTCGGCCATGGGAGCGGCGCTGGCGCACAACGGGCCGTCGTACGCGCTCATGGGCGACCTGTCGTTCCTGCACGACCAGAACGGGCTCGTCCTGGGCCCCCGGGAGCCGCGGCCGGACCTGTGCCTCGTGGTGGTGAACAACGACGGGGGCGGCATCTTCTCGCTGCTGCCGCAGGCCGCGGTCAGGGATCCGTTCGAACGGGTCTTCGGTACGCCGCACGGCGTCGATCTCGGCTACGTGGCGGCTTCGACGGGCACGCCGTACCAACTGGTGGAGGACCTGTCCGACCTGCCCAAGGCGCTGCGCGGCGAGGGGCCGCGCCTGGTGGAGGTCCGTACGGACCGGGAGGCGAACGCCGTGGTGCACGCCCGCCTGCGCGAGGCCGCCCAGGCCGCGGTCCGGGACTGCCTGACCTGACCTGATCCGCAGGCCCCAGACGACCTCAGCCTGAGGACCCCCGGTCTGCGGATCCTGGGCCTGGGGACTCCGGCCCCCCAACCCCGGCCCCCCAACCCCGGCCCCCCAACCCCGGCCCCCCAACCCCGGCCCCCCAACCCCGGCCCCCCAACCCCGGCCCCCCAACCCCGGCCCGCCGACCCCAGTACACCGGCCCCCGTCCACCCATCCCCGAGCCGCGGATAATGGCGGGGACGATGCTGATCGAGTCGAGGCGGGTTCGAGGTGGCCGGCGACGATGAAGACCGGATCTGGGCGTTGATCGCGGGCAGCGCCAGGCGGCGGGGTTCGCCGGTGTCCGTCCAGGACGTCTGCGTCGCCGGCGTGGAGGCGGTCGCGGTCAGCGGGGCCGGGGTGTCGCTGGTCGTGCACGAACGGCTGGAGCCGGCGCATCTGGCGGGCAGGCTCGGTCGCGAGCTGCTGGAGGCCGAGCTGGCCACCGGCGACGGGCCCTGCGTCGAGGCGGTGTGGGGGAGCGGGCCGGTGCTGGTTCCCGACATGGCGGCCTGCGAGGGGCGCTGGCCGGCGTTCAGCGAGGTCGCCCGGGTGGGGGCGGTGTTCGCTTACCCGCTGGTGATGGGCGCCGTCAAGGTGGGAGTGCTGGTGCTGTGCCGGGACCGGCCCGGCGAGCTGGCCCCCCGCGAGCAGGGGGACGCGCTGATCCTCGCCGGCGCCGCCCTGACCCTGCTGCTCGGCGGCCGCGGCCGGATGAGCGGTCATAGGATGCCGCCGGCCGCGTCGCCGGCGCTCGGGGTGGAGATCTACCAGGCCGCCGGGATGGTGTCGGCGCAGCTGGACATCTCGGTGGAGGAGGCGCTGCTGCGGCTGCGCGCGTACGCCTTCACCCACGACGAGCCCCTGAGCCGGGTGGCGCGGCGGGTGGTGCTGCGGCGGCTGCGGTTCAGCCCTGATCCGTCCGGCAGGTGATTCCGCCGATTTTCGCCGGGCTTGCCGTATCCTGCGGCTGTGGCAACCGAGTCGGCGCAGCCGCGTTCCGCGATGGCGGAAACGGAGCCCGCTCAGCGGCGTCCCTCGCCCGTGGAAACGGTGCCGCCGCCGCCCGGTTCGCCGACCGTTCGGTCGACGCCGTCACCGACGGCCTCGGCTGGCTCCTCGGTGACCTCGGCGGCGGCTTCTGGATCGGCCGGGCCGGGGTGGCGGCAGCCGTACGCTCCCTCGACGCGGGCGCTGAGCCTGGCCCTCTGGTCCACCTTGTGACCAATCACTTCGGCGTCCCTGCCCCCGCCGCACCCGAGCGCGCCCGGCACCTCGCCGAGGTCATCGTCCGGCTCGCCCAGAAGGACCGCATGACCCTGGCCTCCGCTGCCCCCCTCGTCTCCCGGGCGGCCCTCGCCTCCGACCCCCTCGCCACCCGCATCGCGCTCCAGGCCGCCGAACACCTCGCTTCCGCTGCTGCCCGGCTGCACCGCACCGGCCCGATCGTGGTCGGCGGCAGCGTTCTGACCAGCGAAGGACCCGTCCGTTCCGCCGTGCTGGCGCGTCTGTCCGGCAAGGTCGTCACCGCTCGTGACGGTGCCGGCGCGGCCGGTTGGCTCGCCGCCCTCGACCACCAGGGCGATGCGTTGAACTCTCATCGCCGGTTCACCGGATCGACGTCCTGACCCCTCCTGCTCGGCGTCGCCGGTTTCCATCGGCTCGCCGCGGCGAGAGCACCACGACGTTGCCCGTGGCCAGAGCGGGTCCGAGCTTCGGCGATCGGAGGGTTCCACGTCGGCGGGTCCGGCCTCGTGCTCGGAGCCCGCGCCCCTACAGGGTGATGTCCTCGCCCTGCTTGAGGGCGGCGACCTCATAGGTCTCGGCGGAGGTCGCGTCCAGGAATCGGGAAACCTCATCGGGCCGCGTGTCATAGAAGCCGTCGATGTGGAATCCGTCGTAGTGGATCGGCACCGCGATCCTCGCGCCCAGCAGGCGCGCAGCCACGGCCGCCTGGCCGGCGTCGAGCGAGGCCGGCCAGGGACTCGGGGGCTGACAGTGCGGGAAGCACACGGTCGGCCCGTTGATGGGAGTGAGCACCGCGTCGAACGGCCCGAACCGGTGGGCGGCGCGCCACCAGTAGCCATGAAACATGCTGTCGCCCAGGTGCAGCACGCGCTTTCTGAACCGCTCCGGGATCGGTGGAGACTCTACGGGTTGACTCCCGCCGCCGGTTGGGGCCGGTGTTGAGCGTAGTAGACGGCCTCGTGTTCGGTGGGCGGGACGTCGCCGATCGCGGTGTGGAGTCGCTGGCGGTTGAACCAGTCGACCCATTCGGCGGTGGTGAACCGGACCGTCTCCCGCGGCCAGTCGGTCATTCTCAACGGCATCACCCGTGACCCGGACGGCGACCGGTTGACCAGCACCTGGTGGCAATACAGCGATGCGGACGCCTACCCTGGCACCGTTGCGCTCCCTCAGACCTCGCAAGCGCGCCACCACATCGTGAGCTTCCGCGTGCCCCAGGACGCGCTGCCCGGCCAGACGATTCACCTGATCCTGCAGACAACGGACAACGGCTCGTCAACGCTCACGTCGTACCAACGTGTGGTGCTCACAGTGAAGGGCTGAAACCGGCGGGACGTGAAGGCGCTCCGCTCGCCGGATAGGAGCGCCGGATTGCTGCGACGATCCCCCCGCGAAACCGTGCGTGCCGCTCCTCGCGGCACGCTGATGCGGTGCTGGAGTGCGTCGGCACCGCCGAGGAGCTGTTCTACTCCCGCGTCGGTCTGCGCCCGCCCCGGTGCGCGCCTATCTGCCCGACCTGATTCAGCGAACCTTCGACGGCCGGATCGAGCCGGGCAAGGTCTTCGACCTGACCCTGCCGCTGGGGTCACACGAGGCGCTTGATCTCCCCGTACGCACGGTAGAAGCCGCCCCGCCCGGCAGGCCGTACCCCTTCGACGAGGTAGCGGGCGCCCGCCTCCCGGATGTCCTTCGGGAACTGCACATTCCACCCCTCGTACCCCGGGCTGATCACGCGCACCCGCAGCCGCTCGCCCTGCTGCTCGCACTCCACGACCACGCCGTCGCCGATGTGCGTGGTCGTCTCCACCACGACCGACGGCTCCACCACCGCCAGCGACGCCGCCGCCTTGACGTCCACCGGCTGGGGGACGGTGCCCTGGCGGGCCGCGGCGATCGCCGCCTCGCTGGCGTCGATGCAGGCCAGCGAGCCGTCGGTGGTGACGATGTAGAGGCGGTCGTCGAGGAACTGCATGGAGAAGGCCGACCCGCAGCCGGTGCCGAGCTTCCACAACCGCTCGCCGGAGGTGTCGAAACAGTAGATGGAGGAATGGCTGTCGCCGGCGAACACGTGGCGGCCACCCGGAGACGTGGCGCACGAGTAGACGGGGGCGTCGCACCGGTAGACGGCCTCGACGCGGCCGTCACCCTTGGCCAGGCGATGTACGGTGTGGCGGGCCGTGCCCGCGTACACGGAGTGGGCCTCCTGCCAGCCGAACAGGACGCCGTCGGCCGTCCGGTTCTCCCACACGAGCGAGCCGTCGGAGATGTCGTAGCGGGCGACGCCGCCGGAGTGGCCTCGGTAGACGGCGTCGTCGTCGCACCTGACCATCCAGGCCGACTCGCCGCCGCCTGGACGCGCCCACTGGAACTCGTCCTCGTAGTCGATCGCGGTGACCCGGCCGGCCCGGTCGGACACGCCGAGGACGCCGTCGTGGACGTCCAGCCAGTAGATGTCGACGTCGGCCGCGATCTCGTAGGCGGCCCGGGGCACCTTGCCGCTCAGGTCGTACACGCGGCCGTCGTCGCAGCCGGCGTAGATCCAGAAGTCGTCGGCGACGATGCACTTGACGCCGTCCGGAAGCCGGAAGCGGCCCGTCACGGTGCCGGAGTGGGCGACGGTGTAGACGTCGCCGCGCTGGTTGCCGACCCAGCAGCGCTGCTCGTCCACGAAGATGCCGAACGCGGCGGCACCGCTGTTGAACCGCCACAACACGGGCGCCTGCCGGGCGGTCGAGCGGGTGCTCGCGATCGCCCTGCGGGTGATCGCCCGGCGCTGGCGCACCCCGCGCACGGCCGGCGCGTAGCCCTTGCGGGTCTTCTCGCCGATCTTCTTGGCCGCGGCCGCCTGGGCCTTCGCCGCGGAGGGGAACGCCGCGACCTTCGTCTGGCCGCTCTCGCCGATGCGCCCGTAGGTGATCGTCACCTCGGTGCCGGCCACGGTCACCTCGTAGAACTTGTGTGATCCGCTGCCGTCCTCCGACAGCTCCAGGTACGTCATGTCTGCGGTCTCCATGTGCCGAGCTTGATCAACTGCCCGGGACACTAGAGCACGGGGGCGACAAAGTCGCGTTTTTCCTGTTCATGAGGCTGCTGGGCCCTTGCGGGGCGTGGCGGATGATTTGCCGCCGACATTCCTCAGCCCGCCTGCGCCCTACGACCTGGCCGGTGCCCTCGTCGAGGGTGGCGGCCCGCGAACTGCGTAGTGCCACGGTTGACCGGGTTCACGGACCGGCGAGGAGGACCTGTGTTCGGTTCCTAAAGGGCCTTGCAGGTTCCGGGGGGTTGGGGGCGTATGGGGAAGTGCGCGGCTAGTCCGGTGATCAGGAGCAGCCGCTTGACCTGTGGCGAGATCCCGGACAGGAGGAACGGTGTCGCAATGCGTCGCGCGTGATCGTTGATGCTCACCAGAGCGCCCAAACCGGCCGCGTCGATGAACGACAGCCCGCTCAGCTCCATGACGACCTCGTCGATCTTCCGGTGCCCGTGGTACGTCTGCCGCAGGATGTCGAGCAGGTGGTCACGTAGGACCGAGGTGGTGGCGATGTCTAGCTCCCCGGAGACGTGCACGATAACTGTCGCCCCCTGACGGCTTGTCGTCAGGTGCAGTGGCTCCATGGGCTCGGCTCCCCTGTTGTGTTCCCACACTGGAACATCTGCCGACTGGGGGAGCCGTCTCCCCATGAGGACCCTCGCGAGTCCGGAGACATACCCGGCCGCCAATTCGACACCTGACGTGGCGCGGGGTCCGGACGTCACGAGGAATCGCAAATGCGATTTGTACCAGATGTGTGGATTATTACTTTGTGTAGCCGTGTGCTTCCAGAACGAAGTGTACAAGTCCGTAGCTGCTCGCAAGGCCAGAGCCGTGATAACAACCGAAAATGATGACCGCACTTCCGTAACAACACTGACCTGCGTCGTTGGCAAGGCGGGCAACCTTCGCAATCGACCCATTTGCCCCCTCCGGGGTGGACGGGTTTTCTGGGCGCCGCTCGATGCGGGTGGTCGGTCGACCGTGGGAAGCGGAGGGCCGGTGGGGTTCGAGTTGGCGGACCTTAGTGATCGCGCTTGGATCGCCCCTGAGCGGATGAGCTCCCGGTCAGCGCGGGCAGAGGCCCAGCCAGATGAGTGTGCACAGCGTGTCGAAGGCGTCCTCGATGCCCGGCTGGTCCCAGTCGGCCGCGTGCACGGGGTCGTGGAAGCGGATCGTGGCGTCGAACACCGCTCGCGCCGTCGCGGCCGGGTCCGGGGTGACGAGTTCGCCCTTGGCCAAGCCGGTGGTGATGATCTGCTGGAGCTGGCCCACGAGGTCCGCGACGTGCCGCTCGATCACCTGACTCGCCTCGCCCACCAGCACCGTGTACGTCGCGAACAGCTCCGGGTCGTCGAGCGCCTTCTTGCGCTTGGCCGCGAACAGCGCCGACAGCCACGCGCGGAGCCGTACATCGGCCGGTCCGTCCGCCGCCATGACGGCGGTGAGCAGCGTGTGCGACTCGTCCAGCCACCGCTGCGTGACTGCCTCCCGCAGCGCGGCCTTGCTGGGAAAGTGCCGGTACACGCTGCCGTGACTGACCCCGAGTGCCCGGGCGACGTCGACGACCGTGGCCTTGGCGGGGCCGTACCGGCGGAGGACGTCCTGAGCCGCGGTGAGGATCTGGTCGGGCGTCAGGATGCCATCTGTCATATATCCAATTCTGTCAGTGCTCGCTGTCCAGGTGGGCCATCTGCGGAGCCGCGTAGCGGTCGCCGGCGGCGGCGTCGGCGGGAATGGCGGCCTCGATGCGGGCCAGGTCATCGGCCGTGAGCGTCACGTCGAGGGCGCCCAGGGCTTCGGCGAGGCGGTCGCGGCGGCGGGCTCCGACGAGCGGCACGATGTCGGTGCCCCGCGCGCCGACCCAGGCGATGGCCAGTTGCGCGACCGTCGCCCCCTTGGCCTCGGCCAGCTCGCGGAGGGCTTCGACGAGCGTGAGATTGTGCGCCAGGTTGTCGCCGGAGAAGCGGGGGCTGGCGGCGCGGAAGTCGTTGCCGGCCAGCGCGCGGTCCTTCGACCAGTGGCCGCTCAGCAGCCCGCGTGACAGCACGCCGTACGCGGTGATGCCGATGCCCAGCTCGCGGCAGGTGGGCAGGATCTCGGCCTCGATGCCCCTGGACAGCAGGGAGTACTCGATCTGGAGGTCGCTGATGGGGTGGACGGCGTGCGCGCGCCTGATCGTCTCGGCGCCCACCTCCGACAGGCCGATGTGGCGGACGTGGCCCTTGGCGACCTCCTCGGCGATGGCGCCGACGGTCTCCTCGATGGGGACGCTCGGGTCGACTCTGGCGGGGCGGTACACATCGACGTGGTCGGTGCCGAGGCGGCGCAGGGTGTAGGCGAGCGCGGTCCTGACGGCGGACGGGCGGGCGTCGTAGCCGAGCCAGTTGCCGTCGTAGTCGCGCTGGGCGCCGAACTTGACGCTGATCTGTACGGAGTCGCGGTCGCGGCCTTCCAGCGCCTGCCGGATGAGCAGCTCGTTGTGACCCATGCCGTAGAAGTCGCCGGTGTCGAGGAGGGTGATGCCGGCGTCGAGGGCGGCATGGACGGTGGCGATGGACTCGCTCTCGTCGGCCGGGCCGTAGAGGTCGGACATGCCCATGCAGCCAAGGCCGAGATCGGACACCCGTGGTCCGTTGTCTCCCAGAGTTCTCATGCTGACCACTATGGCATTACAGATGACAGATTTCAATATCTGTCATTTGCTCTGCCTTCCTTGGGTCCGGGCCGTGCCGGCGGCCCGATCGCCGACTGCTGGCAGGTGCCGATCACGTGAGCCCACAAGATCTCGTCGGCCGGGCCGAGCGGCCTGTTCTCCCAGGGACGTGAGCAGTACGTCCACTCGTGCGTGTTGTCCACTCTCTCGACCATCACCAGGCCCCTGCGGCGATCGCAGTGGTGGTAGTAGGCGACGTCGCCCCTGGTGTAGTAGTCGGACGGCACGCACACACGGGCGACGGCGTGGGCTGTTCCATCGAGGGCGGTGCCGGTGGAGAGCGCGAGCGTGGCACCGATCACGATGGCCGCCACGGCGGCTGGCGACTTTCTCATCATTTTTCGTCCTTCCCCGGCCTAGGGAACGTGGGCGGCTTCAGTCTGGCACGACAGGGATACTCTCCGTGATGGTGTTCGCCGTGGTTCGCCGGGCCGCCCGCCGAGCTAGGGTTGCCGAGTGCACATCGACGAACTGCTGCAGGCCATTCCGCCCGGGTGGCTCTGCGCTCTGGTCGGCCTGGTGATCGGGATCGAGAGCCTCGGCATCCCGCTGCCGGGCGAGATCGTGCTGGTCAGTGCCGCGCTCCTGGCCGCCAAGGGGGTCGTCAGCCCGGTGTGGGTGGGCGTCTGCGCGAGCGCGGGGGCGATCGTCGGCGACTCCATCGGGTACGCCATCGGGCGCAAGGGCGGCAGGCCGCTGTTCGAGCGGCTCGGGCGCCGATTCCCCAAGCACTTCGGGCCCCGCCACATCGGCAAGGCCGAGCACTACTTCGACAGGTTCGGGGTGTGGGCCGTGTTCGTCGGGCGGTTCATCGCGTTGCTGCGCATCCTGGCCGGTCCGCTGGCGGGGGCGTTGCGCATGCCGTACTGGAGGTTCCTGGTCGCTAACGTGCTCGGCGGGATCGTCTGGGCGGGCGGCACCACCGCGGTGATCTTCTATCTCGGGGTGGTCGCCGAGAAGTGGCTGAAGGGGTTCTCGTGGGTGGGGCTGGTGGCGGCGGTGCTGTGCGGCATCGCCACCACCTGGTTCGTCAAGCGGCGGGCCGCCTCAGCGCTCGATGAGGGTGACCTCGAGGGAGTAGAGCGAGGCCCGATAGACGTGTGAGCCGTGCTCGACGGCCCTGCCCTGGTCGTCGTAGGTGGTGCGGAGCATGGTGAGGAGCGGGGCGCCGCGCCGTTCGTCCAGCAGCTTGGCCTCGGCCTGGGTGGCCGCGCGGGCGCCGATGCGCTGGTTGGCGACCCGCATCCGCACACCCGAGCCGCGCAGCAGCTCGTACAGGCCGCGCCCCTCCAGGTCGGCCGCCGTCAGCTGGGCCAGGCCCAGCGGCAGCCAGTTGTGGAGCACGGCCAGCGGCTCACCGGCGGCGAAGCGGAGCCGTTCGAGGTAGAGCACCTCGGAGCCGGGTTCGACGCCGAGGATGGCGGCGATCTCCTCGGGCACCGGCCGGGGCTCCAGGGCCAGGACCTGGGTCGCCGGTTCCTGGCCCGCGCGGCGCAGGTCGTCGTACAGGCTGGTGAGCTCGACCGAGCGCTTGACCTGGCCGTGCACCACCTGGGTGCCGACGCCGCGCTTGCGGACCAGCAGGCCCTTGTCCACCAGATACTGGATGGCCTGGCGGATGGTGGGCCTCGACAGGCCCAGCTTGTCGGCGAGCAGGATCTCGTTGTCCAGCCGGGAGCCGGGCGCCAGGTCGCCTCGCCGGATCGCCTCGGCGATCTGCTCGGCCACCTGGAAGTAGAGCGGCACAGGGCTGGAGCGGTCCAGCTCGATCGCCAGGTTCGCGGTCATGCTGATCAGATTAACCGAGGTCAGAATGTCCTGACAATTAGCGCCGCTCAGAAATATGACATCATGTCTTGACATAATGGTGCTGGCTCGCCGCCCGCCCCTTCGTCCGGAGCGGTGGGCCGCCCCGCCGACGGCGTCCGAAGGGGAGGGGGAGCGGCCGATGAGGGCCCTGCTGCTGGACTTCGGCGGTGTGCTCGTCGAGGGCGTCACGCGTCCGTCGTGGGCCGCCGAACTGGCCGGGGAGGTGCACCGGCGGTTGATCGGCGCCGGGTGTACCGAGCTGGGCGCGGCCGACGCGGAGATCGACATCAGGGCGGGCGTGGCGGCCGACAAGTGCTGGAAGGACGCCATGTCCAGGCCGCGAGCGCCCAGGGAGCTGACGCACCGCGAGTTCTGGAGCGACTTCGTCGCCGCCGACTGGCCCGAGGCCGCCCGTGCCGTGGTGACGGCCGAGGCCACCGCCCTGTGCAAGCGGATGGGCGAGCTGCGGCAGCACTGCGAGCTGCGTCCCGGCATCCCCGAGTTACTGGCCGCCTGCCGGGCCAGGCAGGTGCCGGTGGCGGTGGTGAGCAACGCGCGGTGCGGGGTGGTGCACCGCGACTTCCTGGCCGCCCGGGGCGTCGAGGTGGCGCAGCAGGTCTACAGCGACGAGGCCGGCGTCAGGAAGCCGAACCCGGAGATGATCTGGATCGCCACCCGCGCGCTCGGCGTCGATCCGGCGGACGCCTGGTACGTCGGCGACAACCTCGACAGAGACGTCGTCTGCGGCCGGCGCGCCGGAGTGGGCATGACCGTGCTGATGACCTCGAAGAGCACGGCCCGCATCCCGTACCGGGTACGACAGCGCCCGACGGCCATCGTGGACGACGCCTTCGCCCTGATGGAGAAGCTATTGGAGGAGACATGGACGTGACACGGTTGCTCGGCACCGCCTCGGAGGCGGCCAGGGCGGTCGGACCGAGGCTGCGCGAGGCGTTCAGGTCGCGGCCCCCGGTCGCCACCAAGCGTGACTTCCACGATCCGGTCACCGAGCATGACCGGGCCGCGGAGGAGACGATCCGCGCCGTCATCACCGCCCATTGGCCAGACAGTGCGATCGTGGGCGAGGAGGGCGGTGTCACCGGCTCCGGCGAGCTGCGCTGGTATGTCGACCCGATCGACGGCACCGCCAACTTCGCCGTCGGCCTGCCGTTCTTCTGCGTCTCCATCGCCGCCGCGGTGGACGGCGAGTTGGTGGCGGGCGTCGTCTACGACCCGGTGCGCGAGGACGAGTTCACCGCCTCCACCGAGGGCGCCTGGTGCAACGGCACGCCGATCCGCAGCAAGGGAGCGGTGACCGACCGGGAGGCGATGCTGCTGTCCAGCTATCCCACGCCGCTGGACCTGGCGGCCGAGGGCGAGCAGGCGCTGCACCGCTACGGCCGCTTCCTGGAGTCGTTCGCCGCGGTGCGCCGGCCGGGCAGCGCCGCGCTCAAGCTCGCGCACGTCGCCGCCGGGTGGGCAGACGCCGCGTACGGCACGCACTCCAGCCCTTGGGACGTGGCGGCGGGCGCCCTGCTGGTACGCCAGGCGGGCGGCGTCTACATCGGCGATCCGCTGGAGAAGGGTGACTATCTGGCCTGCGTCGGCGGCTTCGACCTGCGCGGCTCCGTCCTCGCCGAAGTGGCGCCCTGATCGGTCCGGCGCTCATCGCGCGGTCCACCGAGCTGACCCGGATCAGCAAGTGACCTGGGCGCCGACCTGCGCCGTATGCATGCGAGAGAAGATCGCCTAGGGTGGCTCTCGTGCATCAGCCGTCGATTAGTCACAACAAGCCAGGAAGAGGCGAAACTTTTCGCCGGTCGCGCGGGCGGCTCGCCGTATGCATATGAAGGTCGTGGCCGAGCGGCTGCGGTGCCTGCGCGGCGCGCGTGGGCTGTCGATGAAGGCGGCCGCCGACGCGGCCGGGCTGAACACCTCCACGATCTACCGCATTGAACACGGCTTCGTCGCGCCGCGCGAGTCGACCGTGCGCCTCCTGCTGGCCCTGTACGGCGAGCAGGCGCACGAGCGGGCGTTGCTGTCGCTGCTGCGCGGCGAGCGCCCGCCCGGCTGGTTCGACGCGCCGCGGGTGCCGCTGTGGCTGACCGGCTTCCTCGAACTGGAGGACCAGGCGCAGGTCATCTACACCTACGGCCCACAGCACGTCCCAGCGCTGCTGCAGACCCGCGCCTACGCCGAGGCCGCGGTCCGCGCCGCCCACCACCCCGGCGTCACCCCCGAGCAGGTCAACGGCGGCGCCGACCTCATCATGCGCAGGCAGGAGCTGCTCGAGCGGCCCGGCGGCCCGCACCTGTGGGCGGTGCTCGACCGCAAGGCGCTCCTCGACCCGCCGCTGACCCGCTCCGGCGACCGGCTGGAGCAACTGGACGCGCTGGTCTCGGCCACCAAGCAGCCCACCATCGCCGTGCAGATCGCCCGGCCCAGCGCCGACACCGGCTACCTCTACCACGGCGCGCCGTTCACCCTGCTGCGCTTCCCGGAGCGGGACAGGCCCGACATGCTGGTGCTGCACCTGCTGCACGGGCCGGTTCTCGTCGAGGACCGGCGGCAGGCGGAGGACTACCAGCAGGCGTTCGCCCGGCTGTCGGTGTCGGCCTTCCGCGTGGACGACACCTTCGACGTGCTCGACACGGTCCGCGGGACGCTCGCCGGCTGAGAGGATGGGACTTTTCAAGGCGGCTCGACGGAGGCGACGTGGCGACCGAAGGCGACAGCCCGGTCACGTCCTTGGCGGGTGTCAGCACGGCCCGGATGTACGACGCCGCCCAGGGCGGCAAGCAGAACTTCGCCGCCGACCGTGCGGCGCTCCGGGCGGCGCGGCGGATCAGCGCGGACGCGGGCACCGCGCTCGTCGCGCACCACCAGCACGTGGGCCGGGTGGTCCGCCACCTGGCCGAGGCAGGCGCCGAGCAGTATGTGCTGGTCGGCACCGGGCTGCCCGGCCAGGGCCACGCCCACGAGGTCATCCATGAGATCTACCCGATGGCCCGGGTGGTCTACGCCGAGTGCGACCCGTACATGCTGGCGTACGCCGAGGCGATCATCGGCCGTGGCACCGACCGGGTCAGGATCGTCGGCTGCGACCTGTCGCGGCCGGCCGGCCTGCTGGACGACCCGGTGGTGCGTACGTTCGTGGACTGGGAGCGGCCCGTGGTGGTGGGCGTGCTGTCCACGCACGAGATCCCCGGCGGCGACACCGCCCAGCTCGCCAGGCTGCGCGCGGCCATGGTGCCCGGCAGCCACCTGTGGCTGACCGTGATCAGCCTCGACGGCTACGACGACGCGGTACGCCGGGCGGTGGCGGCCAGCCATCGCGAGCTCGGCCTGGTCATGCACCTGCGCACCCGTGAGCAGGCGCTGGCCCTGTTCGACGGCCTCGACCTGCTGGATCCCGGGCTGGTCTGGGTGCCGCAGTGGCGTCCCGACGGCACCGAGGTCGAGATCGCTCCGGCTCGTACGGGCTGGCTGGGGGGAGTGGCCAGGATCAGGTGAGCACTGATGCCCGGTCAGTGCCCCTTGCGAAAGTCGCCGGCCTGCCGGACGTGCTCGATCATGATGCGCTCGGCCGCGACGCCGTCGGCGCCGTCGAGCGCGGCCAGGATGCCCTCGTGCGCGTCGAGCTGCATCTTGACCTGCTCGGTGTCGAGCCACAGTGAGGCCTCGGCGGGCACGGGGAGGCTGTCGCGCACCGCTCTGGCGTGCTGGCCGAGGAAGGCCGGGCCGCCGATGTCGGCGATGCGCAGGTGGAAGAGCCTGCTCTGCTCGCCCAGCCGGTCGTTTCTGCCCTCCTCGGCGTCGCGGACCATCGAGGCGTGCAGCTCGCGCAGCGCGGTCAGGTCGGCGGTGGTGATCCGGGAGGCGGCCAGGCGGGCGCCCAGGCCCTCGACGACCGCGCGCAGGCCGTAGTACTCCTCCACCGCCTCGTCGCCCAGGTCGACCACGGTCGCGCCGTGATGGGCCTCGTAGCTGATCAGCCGGTCCTTCTCCAGCCTGCGCAGCGCTTCGCGGACCGGGGTGACCGAGACGCCCAGCCTGCGGGCCACCGCCCCGGCGCGCAGGGCGGTGCCACCGGGGATCCTGGCCGTGCGGATCTCGTCGAGCAGCACGCTGTAGACGTATTCGGCCTTGCTCATGGGCGGCCGCGGCTCGCTGGTCGGCATGTCCATCAGTGTCCCGCAATTCAAGACGACGGTTGACCTATGAGATATTTCTTATAAGTTACATGTTCATGACTCCCCTCGCTGACCTGCGGGTCATCGACGCCGCCACGTTGTTCGCCGGGCCATCCGCCGCGATGATGCTCGGTGACTTCGGCGCCGACGTGATCAAGATCGAGCATCCCCGCCGCGGCGACCCGTCACGCGGGCACGGCGCCTCGGTCGACGGGGTGGGCCTGTGGTGGAAGACGCTGTCGCGCAACAAGCGCGCCGCCGCGGTCGACCTGTCGCGCGCCGAAGGGCAGGAGATCCTGCGCCGCCTGGTCGAGCGTTCCGATGTACTGGTCGAGAACTTCCGCCCCGGCACCCTGGAACGCTGGGGCCTGGCCCCCGGCGACCTCATGGACATCAACCCGCGCCTGATCGTGGCGCGGATGACCGGCTTCGGGCAGTTCGGCCCGATGGCCAAGCAGCCCGGCTTCGGCACGCTGGCCGAGGCGATGAGCGGGTTCGCGGCCATGACCGGCCAGCCGGACGGCCCGCCCACGCTGCCGCCGCTCGCCCTGGCCGACGGCATCGCCGGGCTGGCCATGTCGTACGCCGTCATGGTCGCCCTGCGCGCCCGCGAGCAGAGCGGGCGCGGCCAGATCATCGACATGGCCATCATCGAGCCGATCCTGGGCCTGCTCGGGCCGCAGATGAGCGCGTTCAAGGCGCTCGGCGTCGTGCCCCAGCGCACCGGCAACCGCTCCAGCAGCAACGCGCCGCGCAACACCTACCGCACCCGCGACGGCCGCTGGCTGGCCATCTCCACCAGCGCCCAGCCCATCGCCGAGCGCGTGGTCACTCTGGTCGGCCGGCCCGACCTGGTCGAGCAGCCCTGGTTCGCCAGCGGCCACGGCCGGGTCCAGCACGTCGACGAACTCGACGAGGCCGTCGCCTCCTGGATTGCCGAACGCGACGCCGAAGAGGTCGTCGCCCGCTTCGAGGAGGTCCAGGCGGCCATCGCCCCCATCTACGACGTCTCCGACATCGCCGAGGACCCGCAGTACGCGGCTCTGGACACCTTCATCGAGGTGCCGGACGAGGAACTGGGCTCGGTCACCATGCAGAACGTCCTGTTCCGCCTGTCGGACACGCCCGGCGCGGTCACCTGGCCGGGGCGGCGCCTCGGCCACGACACCGACCAGGTGCTCGGCGAGCTCGCCTACAGTCCCGAGGAGATCGCCCGGCTGCGCGAGGACGGGGTGATCGCATGAGCGTCCCCGTCACCTGGCTGTACGTCCCCGGCGACCGGCCCGAGCGGTTCGACAAGGCCGTCGCCTCCGGGGCCGATGTGGTCATCATCGATCTGGAGGACGCCGTCGTGCCCGCCCGCAAGGACGAGGCCAGAGCCAACGCCGTCGCCTACCTGGCGCGCCGTACCGGATCCGCCGAGGTGCACGTCCGGATCAACGACCTGGCGAGCGGGCGCGGGCGGGACGACCTCGCCGCGCTCGGTGGCCTGGCAGGGCTCGACGCGGTCCGGCTGCCCAAGGTCGAGTCGGCCGGCGTGCTGGACGGGCTGGCCGTCAAGGCGTACGCGCTGCTGGAGTCGGCGGCCGGGATCGTCGCCGCCCACACCATCGCCGCCCACCCGGCCGTGGCGGGCGTCGCGCTCGGCGAGCAGGACCTGGCGGCCGAGCTGTCGATCACCGACGAGACGGCCATGAACCACCTGCGACTCCAGGTCGTCCTGGCCGCCGCGGCCGCGGGCCTGCCGCCCGTGCCGATGTCGGTCTACCCCGATGTCCAGGACGAGGCGGGCCTGGCGGCCTCCTGCCGGGCGGGCCGCGCGCTCGGCCTGTTCGGCAGGACCGCCATCCATCCGCGCCAGATCCCGGTGATCAGGCGGGCGTTCAGCCCCACGCGGGAGGAGACGGACCGGGCCACCGAGATCGTCCAGGCCGCCGAGGAGGCCGAGCGGGCCGGGGCAGGCGCCGTCGCGCTGCCGGACGGACGCTTCGTCGACGCGCCGATCGTCGCCAGGGCCCGCCGAACCCTCGCCCTCGCCGAGCGCCTCGCGCCCGAGGACTTTTCTTAACCGTCCCCCCATTGGAGGCAATTTCGTCATGGGCAGCGCCGTCTGGGCACTCCTCGCCTACATCGCCATCATCGTCGTCTGGAACGGCGTGCTGAAACGCAACATCGGTGAGGCGATGCTCATCGGGTTCCTCGGGGTGTGCCTGTTCGGCGGTACCGGATTCTTCGGCCTGGCCTGGGCGGGCATCTCCGACGCGCTGGCCGAGGAGGTCGTGTTCGCCGCCCTGGCGTTCGTGTTCATGGGCTACCTGCTCACCAAGCTGGGGTTGATCCAGGAGCAGGTGACGGTGCTCAACTCGATCTTCGGGCGGCTGCGCGGCGGCGCCGGATACGTCTCCACCTCGGCCGCGGCGCTGCTCGGCGGGCCCGCCGGCTCCGGCTCCGGCATCGCCGCCTCGGTGGGGTCGGTGACGATCCCGTGGATGACCAGGTCCAACTGGCGGCCCGACCTGGCCGCCGCGCTGGTGGCGGGCAACGCCGGGCTGGGCATCTCGATCCCGCCGAGCTCGTCGATGTTCCTGCTGCTCGGCTCGGCCGCCGTGGCGCCGGTGCTGACGGCCGACCAGTTGTTCGTGCCGGCGCTGGTCGGCGGGCTGTGGACCGTGCTCTACCGCTTCATCGTCGTGTTCGTCTGGGTACGGCGCCACCGCATCGAGGCCACCGACGCCGCCGACCTGATCCCGCTGCGGGCCGCCCTGCGCGCCGGATGGGCGTCGCTGCTGGTGTACGCGGGCATCGCCGTGCCGGTGGTCCTGACGCTCGACTTCGGCGTCAAATGGATGGAATCACGCGTCGGCGAGGCCGCGGACGACATCAGCATCGTCGTCTGGATCCCCGTGCTGACCGTGCTGGCCACGCTCGCTGTCGCCTGGAAGCGGCTGCCGCGCACCGGGCGCGCCTGGAGCGAGCTGCTCGGCGACATGGCCCAGCGGTACGCGGTGATCGGCGCGACGCTGTTCTTCGCCTTCGCGGCCGCGGCCAGCCTGGGCGAGCTCGGCCTGGTCGACCAGCTCACAGCGATCATGAAGGAGCTGGACGCGCCGGCGGTCGTCATCGCCACGCTGGTCGGGCTGCTGATCGTGATCATCGCGGCGCCGCTGACCGGGACCGCGACGATCGCCGCCGTCGGCGGTGTGGCCTTCAGCGCGCTGACGGCGGCCGGAGTCGCGCCGGTGGCCGCGGCCACCGCCATCATGATCTTCGCCTCCACCGAGGGCGCCTCGCCTCCCGGCGCGGCCCCGATCTACATCGCCAGCGGCATCGCCGGCATCGACCCGGCCAGGATCTTCGCCCGGCTCATCATCTGGTTCGTCGTCCCGGTCCTGGCCCTCGGCGTGCTGGTGGCGACCGGCGTGCTGCCGATCTGATCGAAAGGACCCTCGCAGTGGACACCCTCAAGCGCGCGACGATGACCCTTTTCAAGATCGGGCTGGTCGTGTTCCTCGCCCTCGGCGTCGCGGTGGTGCTGGCCCAGGCCGCCGGCCTGGTCGCCGGTGACCCGGGGCTGGTCTCCGGCGCCGTGTCGAACCTCGGTATGGCGATGACCGTGGCGGCCGGGGTCACTGGGCTGCTCGGCTTCATGATGTCGTACCTGTTCAAGTGGAAGGCGGGGGAGGACTAGGCGGAGCCGGGCGCCCAGCGGGCCTGCAGCTCGGCGTCCTCCGGCGGCGGGCCGGGCAGCGGCCGCTTGTCCGGCGGCAGCCGCAGCGAGTCGAGCACCAGCGCCAGGTAGCGGTGCCTGAGCTGCTCGGTGCGCCCGTGGTCGCCCAGCTTGACCGAGGCGAGCTGCTCGAACAGCAGCGCCACGTCCGACACCGTGATGTCCGGCCGGAGCACCCCCGCCCCGGACGCCTTGCCGTGCACCTGGATGGCCAGGTCACTGGCCCGCATGGCGGCCTGATAGAGCTCCTCCGTCGGCTGGAACGTCCCGGCCAGCGCGATCGTGAGAGAGTGGGTGTCGGCGTCGACGATCTCCCGCATGTAGGTGGCGAAGGCGTCCCAAGGGTCGCCCTGGTCGGCCATCGCCTTCTCCGCGGCGGCGATGTACAACGTCAGCCCGTCGAAGCAGAGCTTCTGCAACAGGGTCTCCTTGCTGGGATAGCGCCGGTAGAGGGCGCTGATCCCGACGCCCGCCCGCTCGGCCACGGAGGCGATCGGGGCACCGGGATCGGCGGTGAACACCGCCCGTGCCGCCTGGAGGATCAACTCGTCGTTGCGGGCGGCCTGTGCCTTGCGGCCGCTCATCGGTGCAGAGGTCATGCGCCCAGCATACGGGAACAGATAATTCCGTTCTACTAATCTGCGTGGGCGCGTGTGGGCCGATCTTACGTCCTGACATCACGGCCAAAAGATGATCAGACCATTAGTCCGCATGTCTATACAAAGAGATGACATTGGGGTAGAACCAGGGCGAGCCCGTTGGTCTTGGAGGTGTCGGATGAGACGAATCCCGATCGTGGTGGCGTTGCTGGGCGCTCTGACGTTGAGCGGCTGCTCCTCGGCGCAGCAACCCGGCGCGCAGAGCGGTGCCCCCGCCGCCGGATCCGCGCCCGCCGCGGCGAGTGGCGGCACCTTCGCCGTCATCACCCACGCCGGACCCGGAGACTCCTTCTGGGACGTGGTCAAGAACGGCGCCGAGGCCGCCGGTAAGCAGTACGCCGCGAAGGTCACCTACCAGGGCGACGGCGACCCGGCCAAGCAGTCGCAGCTCATCGACCAGGCGGTGTCGGAGAAGGTCGACGGACTGGTGGTGTCCATGGCCAACCCCGACGCGCTCAAGGAGTCCATCGGCAAGGCCGTCGCCGCCAAGATCCCCGTCGTGACGATCAACTCCGGCGGTGACTCCTCCAAGGCGTTCGGCGCCATCACCCATGTCGGTCAGTCCGAGGAGGTGGCCGGGCGCGGCGCGGGCGAGCAGCTCAAGGCCGCCGGTGTCACCAAGCTGCTGTGCGTCATCCACGAGGCCGGCAACGTCGGCCTCGACCAGCGGTGCAAGGGTGCCGAGGCCACGCTCGGCGGCACGGTCGAGCGGCTGCAGGTCGACGTGAGCAACCTGGCGGACGTGACCTCCAAGGTCACCGCCAAGCTCCAGTCCGACAAGCAGGTCAACGGCGTGCTCACGCTCAACCCGGCGGTCGCCGTCGCCGCCCGCGACGCCATCAAGGACGCCGGGACGCAGACCAAGCTGGGCACGTTCGACCTGTCGGGCGACGTGGTGAGCGCGATCAAGGACGGGGACATCCTGTTCGCCGTGGACCAGCAGCAGTATCTGCAGGGTTACCTGCCGATCGTCTTCCTCTACCTGTACAAGAACAACCTCAACACCGTCGGCGGCGGCCTGCCGGTCAACACCGGCCCCGGCTTCGTGACCAAGGACAACGCCGAGCAGGTGGCCAAGCTGGCCGAAGCCGGCACCCGATGACCGTCGCCCCCACTGTCTCCTCCGACGAACGGATCGGCAAGGTCGGCCTGGCACGCCGGCTGCTGATCCGCCCGGAACTGGGCGCGGTCGTCGGCCTGATCGCGGTGTTCGTGTTCTTCGCCGCCCAGTCGCCGGTGTTCCGGTCACCCGCCGGCATCGCGAACTGGCTCGACCCGGCCGCGACACTCGGCATCATGGCCGTCGCGATCGCGCTGCTGATGATCGGCGGCGAGTTCGACCTGTCGGCCGGCGTGCTGACCGGCACGACCGGGCTCATCCTGGTCACGCTCGCCACCCGCTACGGCTTCGACGTGTGGACGGCCATGCTCGTCGGGCTGGTCGTCGCGCTGGTCATCGGATTCGCCAACGGGATGATCGTCACCAGGACCCGGCTGCCCAGCTTCATCGTGACGCTCGGCACGTTCCTCATGCTGCAGGGCATCAACCTGGGCGTCACCAAGGCGCTGACCGGCACCGTCCAGGTCAGCGGCCTGCGCAGGGCCCAGGGCTACGAGCTCGCCCGGACGATCTTCGCGGGCACCATCGAGATCGGCGGCACCTCCTTCCGCGTGGCGATCCTGTGGTGGGTGTTCGTCACCGCCGCGGCGACCTGGGTGCTCATGCGGTCCAGGGTGGGCAACTGGATCTTCGCGGTCGGCGGCAACGAGCAGGCCGCCCGCGCGGTCGGCGTGCCCGCCGCCCGTACCAAGATCGCGCTGTTCATGACGACCGCGGTCGCCGCCTGGCTGGTCGGCTCGATCCTGGCCCTGCGGTACACATCCGTGCAGGCCAACATCGGCATCGGGCAGGAGTTCATCTACATCATCGCCGCCGTGATCGGCGGCTGCCTGCTCACGGGCGGGTACGGCTCGGCGATCGGCGCGGCCATCGGCGCGGTGATCTTCGGCATGGCCGACAAGGGCATCGTCTTCCTGGGCTGGGACGCCGACTGGTTCAAGTTCTTCCTCGGCGCGATGCTCCTGCTGGCCACACTGGCCAACCGCCTGGTCCGGCGGTACGCCGAGGAGGTGAAGCATTGATCATCCAGACGCGCGACATCGGCAAGGCCTTCGGCTCGGTGCTGGCGCTGCGCGATGTGTCGATGAGCGTCGAGGCGGGCGAGGTCACCTGCGTCCTGGGCGACAACGGCGCCGGCAAGTCGACGCTCATCAAGATCCTCGCCGGGGTGCACCAGCACGACACCGGGTCGTTCCTCGTCGACGGCTCCGAGGTGCGCTTCGGCAGCCCGCGAGAGGCGCTGGATCGCGGCATCGCCACCGTCTACCAGGACCTGGCGATGATCCCCCTGATGTCGGTCTGGCGGAACTTCTTCCTCGGCTCCGAACCCCGCAAGGGCCTGGCCTTCGACGTGGCCACCGCCCGCCGGGTGGCCCGCGAGGAACTGCGGGCCATGGGCATCGACATCCGCGACGTCGACCAGCCCGTCGGCACGCTGTCCGGCGGCGAGCGGCAGTCGGTGGCGATCGCCAGGGCCGTCCACTTCGGCGCCCGCGTGCTCATCCTCGACGAGCCCACCTCGGCGCTGGGCGTCAAGCAGGCGGGCGTCGTCCTGCGGTACATCGCCCGGGCCCGCGACCGGGGGCTCGGCGTGGTGTTCATCACGCACAATCCCCACCATGCCTATCCGGTGGGAGATCGGTTCCTGCTGCTCAACCGGGGGACGAGCCTGGGCGAGTACGGCAAGGGGGACATCACGCGGGAGGAACTGACCGGGTTGATGGCGGGAGGGGCGGAGCTGGAGCAGTTGTCGCATGAGCTGGACCGGGAGTGAGACTCGGCCTTGCCGTAATGCGGCGGTAATCGGGGCCGGATTCGTGTTCTGCTGGGCGGCAATCAGGCGTCCAATGCATTGCTATCGCCAACGTTTGTGATGCGTCTGCGGTTGAGCCGGCCGCGCCCCTGGGAGTCTCGGGCAGGCCGGCAGGCCGTACATCTCATTCATCGCAACGAGGGGGACACGACCATGGCTACCGGATACGGAGCGGCCAGCACCGTCCTGAACAGCGACAGCAGATGGATCGCCTACATCGACGCGGCCAACCTGTACTACGGGATCTGCGCGACGGCGGGCCCGGACTACTGGCGCGTGGACGTCGTCAGGATGTGCGACCAGGTGCTGAAGAAGTACAACGGCACGCTCACCAAGGTGAAGTACTTCACCACCGCGCTGAGCGGCCAGGCCGGGGTGGATCAGCGGAAGTTCGAGCAGGACACCATCAGCGTCTACGCCAAGCAGTTCCAGCCGTTCATGGGGCAGGCCAAGTACGACGACAAGACCGGCAGCTTCAAGGAGAAGCAGGTCGACGTGCGGCTGGCGGCCCAGCTGGTCGGCGACCTGTGCACCGGCGAGTGCGAGGCGGCGCTGGTGGTCAGCTCCGACTCCGACCTGGCCGCGGCGATCCGCGAGGCGAGGTACTACGCGCCGGGGAAGACCATCGTGGCGGCTCATCCCGACGGCGTACGCTCCGGCGCCTACACCGGGGTGGTCAACGAGGCCATCCTGATCGACGCCGGTCTGTACAGAAATGCCGCGCGCCTGGACGTCACGCTCGAAAGGTCCCGCAGGAAGTAGACCGACCCGCGTGCTCCCGCCGTCCGGCCCGACCGGACGGCGGGAGATCTACTTTGTAAAGGGCGTGCTGCGCGGCATGCCCGACACGCTCATCGTGACCGCCGAACACGACGCGTTGCGCGACGAAGGCGAAGCCTACGCCCGTCGACTGGCGCAGGCCGGCGCGCACGTGGTGCACCGCCAAGAACCTGGCCTGGAGCACGGCTTCATCCAGAACATGGACCTGACCTCTCCAGAAGCGGCCGCCGCCCACAAGCGGCTGTTCGACGACATCGCCGCCCTGATCCACAGCTGAGCCAGCCGTACTCCGAGCCCGAACGCGGCACCACCGTCGCCTCGGCGGTGGTGGCGTTGGCCTGCCCTCGGTGATGATCGCGACCTGCTACTTGTACGGGTCGCCGTCGGGCAGCCAGGCGTGCGGCGCGTGGATTCCGTGGTCGCCGACCCCCGTCGGTGAGGGCGTCGACGGCGGCCAGGACGGCGGCGCGGACTTCGCCGCGGCGCCAGACCAGGGACCAGGTCCAGTAGGCCTCCGGTGCGGTCAGCGGGCGCAGGACCAGGTCGGGCGGTAGCCACCGGCGCCCACCTGCGGTTTCCCCGCTCGGTCGCCCTGCTGACCGCCGGGTACTCCATCGGCCGGATCCTCGGACCACTCGTCGTCACCCCCTGGTGCTGGTCGTCGCCGCGGTGGTCCTGCGGATCGGGTTCCCCCACCACACGGAGTAGGTAGGGAACATCGTCCCTGGTAGCAGGCGTACGCTGGACATTCGACAGGCGCCGCTCCCGCTCTCTTGACGCGACATGGCGCCGGTGTCTCGGCGGGTTACGGCCCCTGACGACCGAGGCGATTCAGGTGGCGCCCCCAGGGAGGGCTCAGATGATCAACAGACGAGCTTTCGGCAAGATGGTGGGCGCGGGAGCGGCCGCGGCCTTGCTCGGGAACCGCCCCAGTCTCTCCTGGGCGGCAACGCCCCACGAGCCCGCGCTGAGGAACACGTCCTTCGGTCCGCTCAAGCAGATCAACGCCGGCGTCCTGAATGTCGGCTACGCCGAAGCGGGTCCCGCCGATGGCCCCGCGGCCGTCCTGCTGCACGGCTGGCCCTATGACATTCACAGCTATGTCGACGTCGCGCCTTTGCTGGCGGCGGAGGGCTACCGGGTGATCGTCCCGTATCTGCGCGGCCATGGCACCACGCGTTTCCTCTCGGACAAGACATTCAGAAACGCCCAGCAGGCGGTGATCGCGCTCGATGTCATCGCTTTGCTGGACGCCCTCAAGATCGAGCAGGCGACCCTCGCCGGTTTCGACTGGGGATCGCGGACGGCGGACATCATCGCGGTGCTCTGGCCGCGGCGCTGCAAGGCCCTGGTCTCCGTGACCGGCTACCTGATCACCAACCGGGAGAGCAACAGGAAACCGCTGCCACCGAAGGCCGAGTGGGCGTGGTGGTATCAGTATTACTTCGCCACGGAGCGGGGCCGACTCGGCCTCGAGGAGAACCGGCACGATTGGCGAAGCTCATCTGGAAGTTCAACTCCCCGACGTGGGATTTCGATGATGCGACGTTCGATCGCACCGCGGCGGCCTTCGAAAATCCGGACTACGTCAGCATCGTGATCGGTAATTACCGATGGCGGCTGAGTCTGGCCGAAGGTGACCCACGATATGACCGGCTCGAAAAGCGGCTTGCCGAAGGCCCCGTCATCGCCGTACCCACGATCACCCTGGACGGTGAGTCCGATCCCTTCACGCCCGCTGGGGACGGCGCGGTTTATCGCGGCAAGTTCTCCGGCAAGTACGCGCATCGGACCCTGCGCGGAATCGGGCACAACGTGCCACAGGAAGCGCCGCAGGCCTTCGCCGCGGCCGTCGTCGACGTCAACGGTCTCTGATCGACCAGGAGGAGAGCTGGTCAGACGGCTTCCGCGGCGAGGGAGCCCCTGAGCGCCACGGCCTCGCTCAGGTAGTCGCGGGCCAGCTCGGCCCGGCCCGCCGAGCGGTGCAACTCGCCGAGGAGTTCGGCCGAGGACGCCTGCCCGCTGCGGTCGCCGAGCTGCTTGAAGACCGCCCGCGAGCGTTCGAGGCCCGTGGAGGCGGGGACGAGATCGCCGCGCGCGGCCTGGAGCCCTGCCAGCCGCTGCAGAGCGTAGGCGCCGCAGTGCGGGTCGCCGAGGCTTTCGAAGATCTCCAGCGCGCGCTCGACGTGGTGGCCGCCGAGCTGGATGGACACGCAGCCCTCGCGGTGGACGTCGCCGAGCTCCTGGGCCAGGCGCAGCGCCTGCCCCAGCCAGCGCGCCGCCTGAACGGGGTCGCCGGACTTCAGCCAGACCCTGCCGATGGCCTGCCGGGTGAACGCCTCGCCATTGAGATCGCCCGTCGAGCCGAACATCACCAGGGCGCGCCGGAAATGCGACAGCGCGATGGGATGCCGGCCGCGGAACTGCGCGACGGCGCCGAGCCCGCAGATGGAGGTGGCCTCCGCCCGGGTGTCGCCGAACTCGCGGAAGGCCCGGCGAGCGCGGGCGAACATCTCCTCCGACTCGGCGTAGCGGTCCTGGTAGAGGCAGACCTGCGCGAGTCCGCGGAGCATGGCGGCCTCGCCGTAGGTGTCGCCCGCGGCCCTGGCGGCCGCCAGCGCGGTGCGGTGGGTGCGCTGCCAGGTGTCGAAGTGGCAGCGAAGGTCGAGGTAGGGGACCATCGCGGCGGCCAGTCCCCACGCCTGCTCGGCCATGCCGGCCGCCGCGGCCAGGCTCACGGCGTCCTCCAGCGCCCCGTGTTCGACCTCGAACCAGGCCACCGGGTCGGCGGTGAGCCTGTCGAGGGTGCCGCGCGGCAGCAGCCAGCGTTCCGCGGCGGCCGAGCTGAGGGTGAACACCGTCGTCGGCAGCTTGGCGGTGGCCAGCTCGGTGGTCGCGGTCCATCCGGCGACCACCCTGGCGAGCGCGGCGGGATCGGGATCCTGTTCGAGCGCGTGACATCGGACCAGATCGGGAAGCTGGTAGCGCGGCTGGCCGAGCCGGTCGGTGCCGACCAGCCGTAACAGGTCGGCGTCCATGAGGGAGTCGGTGACGTCGTCCGCGCGATGCCTGTCGAGCACGGCGTCGACCACCCAGCCGGGTATCGGCGCGCCGCTCAGCCTGCCGAGGGTGTACAGGGCGCGGGCGGCCTCGCCCGGCAGGCCCCGGTAGCTGTGGTCGAGGCCCGTACGCACGTCGAGGTCGCCGATGCGCAGCTCGCCGATCCTGCGGTGCTCGTCCATGAGCCGGCTCTGGAACACCGCGAGCGGCCAGCCGGGCCGCGCCGCCAGCCGGGCCCCCGCGATCCGTACGGCCAGCGGCACGAACCCGCACGCCCGCACGATCGCCGCGGCCGCCTCCGGCTCCCGCGCCGTCCTGGCCTCGCCGACGATCCCGCTCAGCAGATCCTCGGCCTCGTACCTCGACAGCGGCTTCAGCTGGATCTGGAGCGCGCCGGGCAGCGCGGTGAGCTTCGTCCTGCTGGTCACGATCACCGACGGCCCGCGGCCCGGCAGCAGGGGCCGTACCTGCGAGGCGTCCATGGCGTCGTCGAGCACCACGAGCATCGGGCGGTCGGCGAGGATCGAGCGGTACAGAGCCGAGCGTTCGGCGGGGGAGTCGGGGATCGAGGCCGCGCCCATCGCCCTGAGCGCCTGGGCGAGCAGGTCGGCGGGGTCGTTGGCGGCCAGGCTGAGGAACAGCTGCCCGGCGGGGAACCGGTCCGCGAGGGCGTAGGCGTTGTGGACGGCCAGCGCGCTCTTGCCCGAGCCCGGCGGACCCGAGATCACCGCGAGGGAGAACGGGCCCGCGAGCGCCACCGACTCGTTGACGCGGCCCACGAAGTCGGGCACGTCAGGGGGAAGCTGCCTGGGGACGGGCACGACCGCCTCGCTCACCCGCACCGCGCTCGCGGCCACGACCGGCGGCGGGCCGCCGTCGAGCACCTTGGCCTGCGCCTCGCGCAGCCCCGCTCCCGGCTCCACACCCAGTTCGGTGACCAGCTGCCGCCTGATCGTGGTGTAGCAGGCCAGCGCCTCCGCTTGCCGGCCGCTCCAGTGCAGGGCGAGCATGAGCTGCCCCCACAGGTCCTCGCGGAAGGGATGTTCCGCGCACAGGGGACGTAGCAGGGCGACGGCCTCGCCGTACTCTCCCTGTTCGAGGCGGGCGGTGATCAGCTCGCGGGCGGCGGCCAGCCGTACCTCGTGAAGGAGGGCGAGCCTGCGCGTCCACAGCGGATGCTCCGGCAGGTCGGACAGCGGCGCACCGCGCCACAGCGCGAGCGCGGCGGCCAGCGAGCCGGGGTCGCGGCGAGCCACCAGGTGCTCGAACCGCAGCAGATCGAGGTCCTGGGGGACGACGTCGATCAGGTAGCCGGCGCCCTCGGCGCGGATGCGCGCGCCGAGAGATGAGCGCAGGGAGCTGGCGTAGGTGCGCAGGTTCGCCTGCGCCGAGCGGGGCGGGCGTTCCCACAGCACCTCGGCCAGCAGGTCCGCGCTGACGAGATGGTTGGCGTCGAGAAGCAGCGTGGCCAGCAGCATGCGCGGCTTCCTGCCGGAGATGCGCAGTGGCCGCCCTCCGGCCAACGCCTCCAGCGGGCCGAACACCTGGAAGGACACCATGGCAGCCTTCTGTATGTTTTTTGTACGGATCATTCCCAATCTGGGCCCTAACAAGACACATTCGGTGCAGAAGGGGTCCAAGTGAAATTCGGAGTAGTCGCGGTCGCGGCCTTAGCCCTGTTCTTCAGCGTCGCCGCCGCCGACCCGGGCGATGAGGGCGGCGACCCGCCCAACCAGGTGACGGCGGATGTGAGCATCATGGCCACCAACTTCCAGCTGCCCTTCCCCTGCGGGCAGTCCTGGACCGGCAACTCCAGCGGGAGCAGCGCCCACGTGTCGTGGGAGATCGACTTCAACAGGGGCAGCACGGCCGACGCCGACCTCGGCGACCCCGTGGTGGCCGCCGCGGCGGGCACGGTGGTCATCTCCGCCCACCAGGGCTCCACCAACGGCTACGGCAACCTCGTCAAGATCGACCACGGTGGCGGCTGGGCGACCTACTACGCGCACCTGAACGTCCGCTCGGTCAGCGAGGGCGACACCGTCGCCCAGGGACAGAAGATCGGCACCGTCGGCAACACCAGCAAGCCCGGCAACAACATCTCACCCCACCTCCACTACGAGGTACGGCTCGGCAGCAACTATCCGTCCAACATCCAGAAGGCCGTCTTCAACGGTACGACCTACGGCTACCCCATCCAGACGCTGACCTCCAAGAACTGCGGCAACACCACCAACCCGTACACCCCGCAGGAAGTCTGCGGCGACGGCTACAGCGTGATCGACTCGGCGGCCCTCGGCACCTCGGGCAAGGTCTACCTGCTCTACAACAGCTCCACCGGCTACAACTGCGTCACCACGCTGAAGAGCACCTCCCTGGGCACCGCCACGGCGACGACCGCCTACCTGGAGGTGCAGGGAAGCAGCAGGATCACCGATACGGGCAACTTCTCCTACTACGCGGGGCCGGTACGGGCCTCGGCGGCGGACAAATGCGTGAAGTGGGGCGGTAAGGCAGGCTCCTCCACCTACGACAGCGGCTTCGAACACTGCACCTGATCAACCGAGCTCCGGGCAGGGCCTCCACAGCGCGGTGGAGGCCCTGCCCGCCTGAGTTCATGTCGCCGGCCGAACACGCCTGGGTCCTGCACCCGGACACGATCGGTGGTGTGTACGAACGGTCGACGAGCAGCCGGCGGGATCGTCATTTTGTCGGTGCCGTCGTTCATGATGCTCGCATGACGTCGTGGAAAGAGTTCGAGCTCCAGGCTCCCGGGCTGGCGGCGGTCGCTCGGCAGGTGATGGAGCGTCACAAGCACAAGGTGCTGGCCACGCTCCGTAAAGACGGTTCGCCCCGGGTGAGTGGCACCGAGTCGCGTTTTGACGGCGGCGAGCTGTGGATGGGGTCCATGGCCGGCGCGGTCAAGGCGCTCGACCTGCGGCGGGATCCGCGCATGGCGATCCACGTCACCTCGCCCGACCCCGATGAGGCCGATCCGTCGTCATGGGCCGGCGACGTGAAGCTGGCCGGGCGGGCGGTCGAGATCACCGACCCGAAGGTGCTGGCCGAGGCGGGCCTGCCCAACACCGATTCACACCTGTTCAGGATCGACCTGTCCGAGGTGGTGTGGACCCGGGTCGAAGGGGACGAGCTGGTCATCGACACCTGGCACGAGGGCGCGGAGGTCCGGCACATCCGCCGTCAGTAATCTACAAAGTAAAGGCGCTCGGCCGAGTCAGTGAACGAAAAAGCCACCATCGACGAACAGCATCTGGCCGGTGACAAACGCGGAGGCGTCACCGGCCAGAAACACCGCGGCACCGGCGAAATCGTCCGGCACGCCGTTACGGCCGACCATGTGACGGGCAGCGAGCGCCTCGACCCGGCCGGGGATGGCCTGGGCCGGTTCGGTCAGCGGCGTCAGCACGAAGCCGGGGATGATCGTGTTGACGCATACGCCCTGGCGTGACCAGGCTTCGGCCTGCGACCGGGTGAGTCCGGCGATGCCTGCCTTGGCCGCACCATAAGCACCGCTGTTGCCGAACGCGCTGACGGTCTGCTGGGAGCCCACGTTGATGATCCGTCCCCAGCCCCGTTCGGCCATGCGCGGGCCGAAGTGCTGGCCGAACAGGTAGGGGGCGGTCAGGTTGACGGCGATCGTCTGCTCGTAGTCGTCGTCGGTGAGCTCGGCCATGGGCTTGCGGATGTTGTTGGCGGCGTCGTTGACCAGGATGTCGATCCGGCCGGCGCCGGCGCAGACCCGTTCCACGGCGGCGCGGTCACCGAGGTCGGCGCTGATGCGGGAGGCCGTCACGCCGTGCTGCTCCAGCTGCTGCACGGCCTTGTCGAGCTCGGCCTCCCGGCGAGCCACGATCACGACCTCGGCACCGGCCCGGCCGATCGCTTCGGCCATGGCGTAACCGATGCCGGAACTTCCGCCTGTCACCAGGGCCCGCCGGCCGGCAAGGGAGAACAGATCACGCAGGTAGTCGGACACGAACGGTCAAATTAGCATCCTGGGCGAGGCTGCTCACGGCGGGGCTTGCTTGTACGGGCATGTGTCCTGGCGAGCTGCGGGTAAGGCCTGGTCATCGAGGGCTAACCCAGCAGCGGGAACCTCACGTCGTCCGACGGCAGCCGTCCCGTGGCCTCCAGGACGTAGGTGGGCAGATCCAGCTGGGACGGCCGGGCCGTACCGAGCAGGCCGTCGAGCGTCTCACCCGCGAGCTCCAGCGCCTCCGGCGCGGGCGGATGATCCGTCGAGAGGTCGAGGTGGTGGATGGCGGCCTCGGTGGCCAGGGTGGCCAGGAAGTCGGGGACGGCGAGGACGTGGCCTTGCGTCGCGACGAACCCGGCGGGGTCCGTGGCCAGCGCCGCCCGCACCGCCGCGGGGGCGGTGTCCTGCCAGACCCGCACGACGCCGGAAGGCCGCGCGAAGGCGGAGGCGGATCTGCGTACCCACCAGGCGTGGCCGTCCGCGCCGTCCACGCCTGGCGTGAAGGGAGTCCAGTAGGTCACGTAGTCGACGTCGGGTGGCCCGTCCGCCGGGGTGGCGAGGGTGACGAGTGCGCGCTGGGCGTCGCAGAGCATGTGGAAGAGCAGGTCGACGGCGGCCCACCCGGCGCACCTGGTGGGCTGGAGCAGGTCGATCCCGCTCACCGCCGCCGTGAGCTCCCGGTAGGCGGCGGCGAAGGCGGTGCGGGCGCGGTCGATGTCCATGTGTCAATCTTGCGCGAGCGTTCCATGCGTGCCTTCACCCGCCGGGGCGCGCCTGCACGCGGTGCCTCAGACGGTGGTGAGCCAGGCGCGGATTTCGTCCATGAGCGGGACGGGCGCGTCGTGGTGGACCAGGTGACCGGCGGCGTCGATCAGCGAGAGTTCGGCGGCGGGGATCAGGCTCTGCAGGCGCCGGGCGATATCGGTGGGGATCCACGCGTCACAGGAGCCCCACAGGATCCTTACGGGGATACTGATGCGGCTCAATCGCTCTTCGTTCTCTTCGAGGAAGCGCTCGTCGTAGTGGGCGATCTGCCGGTAGAAGGCGGGCTGGCCTTCCTCTCCCGTCCACGGCCGCACGAGGGCGTCGAGATCGTCCTCGCGTAGGCCGCGGTGGCTCGCGCCCTGAATGTAGGCGCGCACGATGGCGGTGTGGATGTAGGCCGGTAGCCCTGCCAGGACGTCGGGATGGTCTTGCACGAAGGTGAAGAAGGGCGAGCCGCTGGGCGGGATGGCCACGACGTCGACGAGCATGAGCGAGGCGTAATCGACGCCCAGGGTCAGGTGCGTGCGCAGGGATACGGCACCGCCGAAGTCGTGGGCGATCACGTGTGGCCGGTCCAACCCCCAGTGCGTGAGCAGCGCCGCGAACGCATCGGCCTGCGCGCCGAAATCCACGGGATGCTCGGCATGCTTGGACGAACGGCCATATCCGGGCATGTCCCACAGGTAGACGGTGAAGTCGCGGCTCAAGGCCTCCGCGAACGGCTGCCACAACACCGACGAGAACGGCGTGCCATGGCAGAACACCACGGCCGGACCCGCGCCCGCGCGTCCCCAGGCAATCTGCCTTCCACGCCACTCGAATCGCTCCGTCAACTCCATGACTGGCAATGTTAGTAAGTCGCGCTCAGTCTCCCGGCGGCAGGTCTTAGGCCCAGCGATCAGGCCGAACGGGCGCCGGTCACCGCGTGGCTGTCGTCCTGTCCATCAGGCAGAGCGTGGCCGGGGGGATGGCCTCATCCGGTTATGCCGTGGGGAGCGGGTTCTGGCCGAGGAAGCGGTGGCCGTTGTCGGCGGAGGCACGTACTGCGGCGAACCCGTAGTCGATCATGGCCGTCTCGTAGTCACGCACCGCCGCCACGAGCGGGCGTCCGTGTGCCGCCTTGTTCAGCGCGTCCGCCAGCGTGGCCGCGTCACGCAGCGCGGTGTTGGCGCCCACCCCGCCCGCCGGGCTCATCGCGTGGATGGCGTCACCCAGCAGGGTGACGGCAGTGGTGGGCCATGCCTCGATGGGGACGCTCGTACGCAGTACGGCGGGGAAGATGCTGGCCGGATCCCACTCCCGCGCGATGCGCTGGACGCGGGGATGCCAGCCGTCGATCAGGTCCAGCACCATCGCGCGGAGCTCGGCGCCGGTCATCCGGTGGAGTTCGTCGTCGGTGCGGGGCAGGTGCTCAGCGCGGATGCCGAAGCTGCAGGTCATGTAGTCCTGAACGGCGCGGAGCCGGACGGCGGGGGCGTGCCGGAGCGCGGCCTGGTGGAGCGGCTCTGGGAACTCCACCGGCGCCACCCCGATGAACGCGTTGCGGGGGCCGACGATCGCGGTGAAGACGTTGAACATGTCGTCGCTGAACAGCCCCTGGGTCCGGTCATTGAGCGGGATCTTGCCGTAGAGCTGGCGCAGGCCGGTGTCCACGACGCGGGCGTGGGGGAGGAGCCGGCGGCGGATGACGGAGTTCACGCCGTCGGCGGCCACGAGCACGTCGCCGGTCACGGTGCTGCCGTCGGCGAAGTGGGCGGTGACACGGCTGTTCGCGGTGGTGACGACGTCGTTTTCAGCGCGGTCGGTTTCGAAGCCGGTGCAGGTCTTGCCGAAGGTGACGATGTCTTCCAGCCCGGCCAGCAGGATCTGGCGCAGGGTCAGCCGGTCGACCGTCAGGGGCGCGGGTCCGGGCTCCGCTTCGGCCGTCCATCGCGGGACGAGCTGCTCGTCGAGGAAGACCGAGCGGGGGCCGGGTGTCCCGGCGGTGGCCAGGAACAGCTGCCACAGCCGTGGTGGCAGGGCGTGTTCGAGGGCGCGACGGCCGTCGGCGTTGATGTGGAGGCGGTAGCCCTGGTCGCGGAAGACCGGTGTCGGGTCCTGCTCGTGTACGGAGACGCTGATGCCGTCCTGGCGCAGCCGCTGGGCCAGGCACAGGCCGCCGAGACCGGCGCCGATGACGATCACATGCATGGTGGTGGATCCCTTCTGGTCGTCGGCAACTGTCGGCGCTTGACGCGGGTGAAGGCGAGCCAGGAGCGGCGATGTGGCGGTTTCCGGCACGAGGGGCGGTGCCGAAGACGGAATCCGATGTCACGTGGGCAGGATGGCGCCTGCTCGCTTGACGGTCCGGATCAGCGGTGCCGTCTCGACGTGCCGTACGGCCTTCAGTGATCCGATGCGCTCGGTCAGGTACCGGTACAGATCGCGGGAGTCCCGGCACGTGACGCCGGCGAAGAGGTTGGCGGGACCCGTCGTGGCGGCGGCCACGGTGACCTCCGGGTGCAGGGCCAGGGCCTCGCCCACGGCGGCGAGCTTGGCGGGCTTGACGGACATCCACAGCCAGGCCTCGGCGTGGAAGCCGAGGGGTTCGGGTGGGATGTCGACGTCGAAGTACACGATCCCGGCCTGCCGCAGGTGCGCCAGGCGCCGCCGTACGGTCGACTCCGACCAGCCGGTGATCACGGCCAGGTCGGTGTGCGGGGTGCGCCCGTCCTTTGACAGGGTCTCCAGCAGCGCGTGGTCCGCTTCGTCGAGCCGGATGGATTCGTCGGGCACGACGGGGGGTGGAGGCTGGAGTTCGGCCGCCTGCTCGGTGGACAGTGCCCGCAGGCCCGCCCAGCCCGCCGGTCCACCGGCGAACCTGTGCAGCATGCGGTGCGCGGTGACGCCCACCACCTGCCGGCTGCGGGGGAGTTTCTCCAGGAGGAGCGCGTCGCGTTCGGCGGGGGTACGGGCCAGGGTGCCGCAGGCGATCTCGGTGCCGCCGGAGAGCAGGCTCACCCAGGCGGTGTCGTTGCGGCGGGCCAGGGCGGAGGCGACCGCGCTTCCGGCGTCCGGGGTGCAGCGCAGGCGGATCGCCCACGAAACGTAGTCGAGCCGGAACCCGTCGACCACGCCGACGACGCGGAGTATCCCGGCCGAACGCAGCCGCCGGTAGCGGCGGGCGATCGTGTTCTCGGAGACGCCGAGCACTTCGCCGATCTTGCTGAAGGGTGCTCGGCCGTCGATCTGGAGAGCGTGTGCCAGGCAGCGGTCCAGGCGGTCCAGCGTGACGGTTTCCATCTGGGTAAGGTATCCCTGTGCCGGTTACGGGCATGCTGACGGCCTCCCGTGGCTGTTCGGTCTGCCGCATGGGCGCGCGCGGGAGGTGTCCGGAGACGGATTTCATCGCCTGCCGGGCAGCGTGGTGGCGTCAAAGGTGAGCTGCGACGTCGAGCTTGCATTGACGCCATTATGGCGCCATAGTGATGCCATGGATCTCGCGCCGTACGTCGACAATCTGCGCCGCGAACTCGCGGTCGCCGCCGAAGCGGGTGGCGACGATGCGCGCGCGCTCGCCGAGCGCCTCACCTCGCCGCTGGAGTCGGCCACGCGGCTCGTGCTGCTGGAGGCGTTGTCCGCCGCCGCTGACGAGATTACCCGTGAGCTCGCGCCGGGATCGGTCGATGTGCGGCTGCGCGGACGCGACCCCTCCTTCGTCGTGACACCGCCGCCCATGGACCGCTCGCTGGATGAGGAGGGCGAGGGCGGTTTCGACGCGCTGCCGGGTGGGGCGGCCGGTCGGCGGTGGTCGGGTTCGGGAGTTCCAGCGGGACGAGGGGCTCCGGGAGCCCGGGGGGCTTCGGAGGCGGCCTCAGCGTCGACGGCGGTGCCGCAGGACGGTGAGGAGGGTGGCACGTCGCGGATCTCGCTGCGGGTCCCCGAGCAGCTCAAGCCGCGTATCGAGGAGGCGGCCAGCCGCGAGGGGCTCTCCGTCAACGCCTGGCTCGTCCGGGCCGTCTCCGCCGCACTCCAGCCCGAGGGCGCGGGCGGCCGTTCAGGGTGGCGTGAGGATCCGAAGGGGGGCCGGCGCTACACCGGCTGGGTTCGCTAGCGCGGCAGGCGAGGGCTTTCACGTCCAGCGCCGGTGATCGCGTGCGGGGCGTTCGTCATCTGCCGCTGCCTGTCTCCCTTCCAGGCGAAGGTTGTACGGGGTTTACAGACCTGTAAGTATGGCGTCGTGGAGAAGTACAGTCCCGGTGGGCGGCGGTTGCTGGAAGTGGCCACCGAGGTGTTCTACGCCGAAGGGATCCGGGCCACCGGCGTGGACGCGCTGGTGGAGCGGGCAGGGGTGTCAAAACCCACCCTGTACGCCCAGTTCGGGTCGAAGGAGAACCTGGTGGCCGCCGTACTGGAGTGGCGGCGCGCCGTACGGCAGGCGGGGCTGACCGAGTTCCTCGTCGAGAACGGCGGGTCGGCCCAGGAGCGGCTGCTGGCGGTGTTCGACTGGCTGGCGCGGGGGCACCGGAGTGAGGGGTTTCGCGGGTGCCCGTTCACCAACGCCGCGGTGGAGCTGCCCGATCCGGACCATCCGGCGCGCAAGGTGATCTCCGATTACAAGGGGTGGCTGCGGCAGCGGCTGACCGAGCTGGCCGAGCAGGCCGGACTGGCCGACCCGGAGGAATTGGGTTACGCGTTTTTGCTGCTCATCGACGGGGCCAATGCCCGCGTCGTGGTGGATGGGGATCGGTCGGCGATGCTGCGGGCCAAGGCCGCGGCCGCCCGGATGATCGGTGGAGCGCATGGCTGAAGGGTTGGTCGCGGGGCTGGAGCACGAGTTCGCGTTCCTGGTGCCGCCGAGCAAGGTCGTGGCGGGGCTGTATCCGGAGTCGGCGGAGTTCGGGGTGATGCCGCCGGTGTTCGCCACCGGATTCCTGGTCGGGCTGCTGGAGTGGGCGTGCGTACGGGCCGTCCTGCCGTACCTGGACTGGCCGCGCGAGCAGACGGTCGGCACGCGCGTCGACATCACCCATCAGGCGCCGACGCCGGCGGGGATGACGGTGACCTGCCGGGTGCGGCTGGTGTCGGTGGAGGGGCGGCTGCTGCGGTTCGAGGTGGCGGCTGAAGACGGCGTGGATGTCATCGGTGAGGGTACGCACGAGCGGGTGATCATCGATGCCGAGCGGTTCACCGCGCGGGCCCTGGCCAAAGGCCGCCCGGCCTGAATCAGGCCGGGGAGCTGCTCTCGCGTTGAGTATGCCGGACGCGGCGAGGGTCGCGGAAGGGCGTTGGGGCGCGTCAGGCCAGTGTGCGTACAAGGTGCTCGGCGAGAGCGACGACGGGAAGGTTCGTTGTGGCCCGGGGGATCACCGGGATGATCGAGGCGTCGATGACCCAGAGGTTGTCGGCGCCGTACAGCCGCCCGGAGGTGTCGACGACGGCTCCCGCGTCCGGGTCCGTGCCGATCGCGCACGTGCCGACGGGGTGCCAGTAGTGGGCGGCGGCGGCGCGCATCGCGGCCTCGCCCGCTCGCGGGCCGTCTTGTGGGGTCGTGGAGAATTCAGCTCGCCGGTCCGCCATGAATGCCGCGGTGAACTCGTCGAGAGGCCGCCCCAGAAGCGGCGCCAGCGCAGGTGAGGCGGCCATGCGCCGGCACAGGTCGATGCCGTGCCGCAACACCGCCAGGTCGCGTCCCTCGGGGTCGGTCAGGTAGGCGTGGTCGACGACCGGTCTGGTTCCGGGGTCGGGCGAGATCAGCCGCAGGGCGCCCCGGGACCGAGGCGTGAGGCAGGCGGCGGGCAACACGCAGGTCCAGCCTGCGGATTCTCTGCCGGTCCACGGAAGGAGATGCAGGTCGTACGGCGCCCGGCCGCCGGGCGAGAGCGCCTTGCCGATCACCTGCTCGTCCGGGACCGCCGCCCGCTCGCGCTCGTAGCCGGCGAGTCGTCGCACCAACTCGTCGCTCGCGGCGAACCGCAGCTCCAAGGTGGGGTGGTCGTGCAGGTTGCGGCCGACGCCGGGCAGGTCGAGGCGGGGTTCCACGCCGAGGGCGGCCAGCTCGCCGGCCGGTCCGACGCCGCTGCGCAGCAGTACTTCGGGGCTGCCGTACGCGCCGCCGCACAGGACGAAGCGGTCCGCCTCCACGGTGAGCCGCTCCTGCGCGCGCCGCACATGCGCGCGGCGGACCACCGAGCCGTGCAGTTCGAGGCGGTCGACCAGCGCGTGGTCGACCACACGAAGCCGCGCGCCGCCGCGCCCCGAGTTCAGAGCGCCGCGCTCGGGGACCAAGGAGCCCTGTATCGGGTCCAGGGCGCCGTGCCCTCGGCCAAGGTAGCCCCGAACCGGGTCCAGGTAGGCGAACGCGCTGTTCCAGCGGACGCCGTCAGGGTTGTTGACCGGCGACGGGCCGCAGCCGGCGCCGGCGAACAGGTCGTCCAGGTCATCCGTGCGCGGCACGCCGGAGAGGATCATGGCGTCCATCGCCGCGGCCTGGAACGGGGTGAGCTCGTCGTCGGAGTCCCGGCGGACGCGGAGCCTGGCCGCGCCCTGCCTCATCAGCTCGGTGACCGACGTGTCGGTCCAGGACAGCCCCCATGACCGGTAGTCGGCGGCGTGGCCGACGGTCTGGGAGCAGCCGTTGTGGGATGAGCAGCCGCCGATGACGCGGGCGCGATCGAGCGGCAGGTCGCGTGCGGGGAGGGCGCCGGGGCCCCGGTATCCCCAGTCGTGCGTCTCCGGCAGCGTGGCGCTGTCGAGCAGCTCGCGGGGCCAGCGCCCGGAGGCGAACGGCCCGTAGTCCGGTCCGGCCTCCACGACCACCACGGACAGGGAGGTGGTCTCGATCAGGCGCCCGGCGACGACCGCCCCGGCGGTGCCGCCGCCGAGGATGGCGATGTCCGCGCGAACGCGCTGGTCTAAGTCGTTTCCAACGCCTACCATGGAGCGAGTTTAATCGATCGGTCGATAAAATCAACTAGCTGACGAGAGCGGGCAAGAACGTGGACGTCGCCATCCTCATCTACGAAGGTTTCACCTCCCTGGACGCCACCGGGCCGTTCGAGGTGCTGAGGCGCCTGCCCGATCCCCGGGTGTGCTTCGTCTCGGCCACGCCCGGGATGTGCGCCGCCGATCAGCCCGGTTTCGGGCTGGTGGCCGAGCCGCTGGAGAGCATGGAGCGGCCGGACATCGTGGTGGTCGCCGGCGGCAGCACCACCCAGGGCCTGCTGGCCGACGAGACGGTTCTGGCCTGGCTGCGCCGGGTGCACGAGACGAGCACGTGGACGACGTCGGTGTGCACCGGATCGCTGCTGCTCGGGGCCGCGGGCCTGCTCCGGGGCCGTCAGGCCACCTCGCACTGGTACGAGCTGGACAGCCTGCGCTGCTTCGGCGCCGAACCGGTGTCCAGGCGCGTCGTGGAGGACGGGAAGATCATGACGGCCGCGGGCGTGTCCTCCGGCATCGACATGGCGCTGCTGCTCTGCGACCGGCTGATGGGCCCGGCCTACGCCCAGGCCGTGCAGCTGGGGATCGAGTACGACCCTCAGCCCCCGCACGACGCGGGCTCGGTGGCCAAGGCCCCGGCCGAAGTGGTCCGGTTCATGCGGGACAACATGGAGCGGCACTACGGCCCCTCCTGGGATCGGCGGGCCGTTCAAGGCTCGTAAGCCCTCCACCCGGGTCCGTGCGATTCCGACGTACGTCACCTCGTTCGGCGCGCAGGCTTGCCCCTGTATAGAATTACGTTCATAATTCAATAATCGACGTGATGCCGAGGGGGCTTGACCGTGAACGATGCACAAGATGTACGAGGCGATGTGGTGACGTCATACAAGAACGCACCGACCCGCACCATCGCGGTCGGCGGAGGGACCTTCGCCTACCGCGAGCTCGGTCCCCAGGGCGGCGTCCCGGTGGTCTTTCTCCACCACCTCGCCGCGGTCCTGGACAACTGGGACCCTCGGGTCGTCGACGGCATCGCCGCCAAGCGGCGGGTCGTCACGTTCGACAACAGGGGCGTTGGCGCATCTACCGGGTCGACGCCGCGGACCATCCAGGCGATGGCCGAGGATGCCGTCACCTTCATCCGGGCGCTCAGGTTCGAGCACGTCGATCTCCATGGCTTCTCGATGGGCGGCATGATCGCCCAGGCCATCGCGCAGACCGAACCGCGACTCGTCCGCAGGCTGATCCTCACGGGCACCGGTCCCGCGGGCGGCGAGGGCATCAAGAACGTGACCCGGTTGTCTCATCTCGACACCGTCCGAGGACTGCTCACTCTTCAGGACCCGAAGCAGTTCCTCTTCTTCACCCGCACCGCCAACGGGCGTCGGGCCGGAAAGGAGTTCTTGGCCCGCCTGAAGGAGCGCACCCACGACCGGGACAAGGCGATCTCCCTCACGTCCTACTTTGCCCAGCTCAAGGCCATTCACCGCTGGGGGCTGGAGCGGCCTCACGATCTGTCCGTCATCCACCAGCCTGTGCTCGTCGCCAACGGCGACAGCGACAGGATGGTGCCGTCGAAGAACTCGGCCGACCTGGCGCGGCGAGTGCCGAACGGCGAGTTGGTGATCTACCCCGACGCGGGCCACGGCGGCATTTTCCAGTTCCACGAGCAGTTCGTGGAGACGGCTCTTGAGTTCCTCGAGCGGAAGTAGGTGCCAGGCACGGTTACCGCGGCGGCAGGCGGCCACCCTGCCGCGGATTGACCGCCCCCTCAGCGCATGAAGGTGAGGGCGTTCTCAATTCCCTGCTCAAGGACCTCATCGGCGAACTTACGGTCGGAGAGGGCACGGGACAGTTGCAACGTCCCCACCATCATGGTGAAGAGCCCGATGGCCTTGCCGCGAGCGGACTGCGGATCCTCAGGTGCCAGGCGGGCTGCGATCTCTTCCACGATGGCCCTCGCACCGTCGGTGTAGGCCTGCTTGGTCCCGTCCCCGCAGCGGCCGATCTCGTCGAGCAGGGCGGCGGAGGGGCATCCGACGCCGGGGTGGTCACGGTGCTCAGGCGACAGATACTCGCGAACGAGGTCCTCGAGCCCCGGGCGGCCGGTCCGCAGCGTGCCGTATCTGGCCACCTGCGTGCTCAGTTCGTTCGCGACGACGGTGGCGACGAGGTCGTCCTTGGAGGCGAAGTGGGCGTAGAAGGCGCCGTTGGTGAGCCCGGCATCCGACATCAGCGTGGAGACGCCCGAGCCGTCTATGCCGTCCTGCTTGAACCGATGTCCGGCCTTCTCGATGATCCGTTGCCGCGTCACCTCCTTGTGCTCCTTGGCATAGCGCACCACGAGCTTCCTCCATTCGCTCCGTTTGGCCCAAGCCTATTCTATGATATGACGTACGTAATATCATTAGAGCTTGACGATCATCTTCCCGGTTGTCGAAGCCGTCCACCACGGTCTCCTGGTAGCGGAGCTTGCCCTCGCCGAGCCAGCCGCCGACCTCGCGGACGAAGTCCGGCTGCAGGTCCAGCTCCTCGGTCACCATGAACGCCAGCATCTTCGAACGCGTCACGGACGGGTTCCACAGGTTGCGCGGCCCGACCACCTTCTCGCCGTTGTACTGGGAGACCATTCCGCACAGCCCGTTCGTGGCGGCGGCGGTGGAGGTCAAGTCGCCCGAGCATCCGGCGAGCCTGGTCGCCCGCCGCGGCAAGGAGCGCTGACCGCGTTCTTCCAGCAGGAGGCCGAGCGCGGCGGCGCCGAGGACCCCGCCTTGCTGGCACGGCAGCTGACCGTCGTGTTCGACGGATCCAGCGCGCGGGCGGTCGTGCAGGCGCAGGGGCTCGACGGCCTCGCCGTCGCGACAGCCGGTGCCCTGCTCGACGGCGCCGGCATCCATCCGTGATCACCAGCGGGGGGCCGTAAGGTCACCCGCCGCGCCATGCGGAACCATTCAGAGCTCGAAAGCCTGTCCGTCGCGCCACGAGAAATGGCACCACACCCGCTGCCCGTCCCGCCGGACCTCAGGTGGCTCCGCCTCACCGCACCGCTCGGCCGCCTGCGGGCAGCGCGGGTGGAAGCGGCAGCCGGGCGGGACCCGCAGGGGGCTCGGGGGTTCGCCCGCGAGCCCCCGAGCCACGGTGCCGGAGCGCCGCCGGTGGCGGGAGGGGACCGCGTCGAGCAGGACGCGGGTGTACGGATGCCCCGGCCGTGCGAAGACCTCCGCGACGGGCCCCTCCTCCACGATGGACCCCAGATACATGACGGCGACGCGATCGCACAGCCCCCGTACGGTCGCCAGGTCGTGCGAGATGAACAGCACCGTCAGCCCGAGCCGCTCGCGCAGGTCGCTCAGCAGGTTGAGCACGGAGCCCGCCACCGACGCGTCGAGCGCGGCCACGGCCTCGTCGGCGACCAGCACCTCCGGCTCGACGGCCAGGGCGCGGGCGATCGCGACGCGCTGGCGCTGACCTCCGGACAGTTCGCGCGGGAGCGCGTGCGCCTGCCGTTCCCCCAGCCCGACCATCTCCAGCAGCTCCCGCGTCCGGAGCCCGACCTGCCCGGCGGGGACGGTGCGATCCCGGCGCAGCGGCTCGGCGAGCGTCTGCGACACCGTGCGGCGCGGGTCGAGCGAGGAACCCGGATCCTGGTAGATCATCTGTATCCGGCGGCGCATGCCCGGCGGGCGCCGCGCGGGTACGGGCACGCCGTCGAGCAGTACGCGTCCGGCGGACGGGGGAGCCAGGCCGACGATGGCGCGCGCGAGCGTGGACTTGCCGCAGCCGCTCTCGCCGACCAGGCCCAGGATCTCGCCCCGGCCCAGCTCCAGGTCGATCCCGTCGACCGCGCGGACGCGCCGCTGCCGCAGCAGCCCGGTCCGTACGGGGAAGTCCACGACGAGTCTCTCCACCCGCACCAGCTCGCTCATCTGTCCTCCAAGGTGTGCACGCAGGACGACCGGTGCCTGCTGTCGAGCCCGTCGACGCCGGGGACGAGGCCCGCGCAGGCCGCGACGTGGTGGGCGCAGCGCGCCAGGAAGCGGCAGGCGGAGGTGTAGTCGGCCGGGGCGGGCGGGGAGCCCGCGATCGGACGGAAGCGGCCGATGGGCCCGTCGAGCGTGGGGACGGCGTCGATGAGGGCTCGGGTGTACGGGTGCCGGGGCCGGTCCAGGACGTCCGGCGCCGGCCCCATCTCGATGATCTGGCCGGCGTACATGACGGCGACCACGTCCGCGATCTGGCGGATCACCGCGATGTCGTGGCTGACGAAGACCATGCCGAGTCCCCGGTCGGCGCGTGCGGCGTCCAGCAGCCGCAGGATCTCCGCCTGCAGCGTCACGTCCAGTGCCGTGGTCGGCTCGTCGCACAGCAGCACCCGCGGGTCGGTGGCCAGCGCCAGGGCGATCGCGACGCGCTGGCGCATGCCGCCGCTGAGTTCGTGCGGATAGGCGCCGAACCGCAGGGCGGGGTCGGGGACGCCGACCGAGGCCAGCAGCTCCACGGCCCGTCGCCTGGCCGCGGCCCGTGAGGTGGCGGTGCGGCGGCGGACGATGTCGGCGATGAAGGCTCCGACGCGGGCCGTGGGATCGAGCGAGGCGTGCGAGTCCTGGAAGACCATCGCCAGCCCGCGCCCTGCCGCCTGCCCGGGAGGGACGGCGTGGGGTGCGGCCCCGGCCCGCGGGCTCAGGCGGATCTCGCCGCCGGTGCGTTCGACGCCCGGTGGCAGCAGTCCCATGGCGGCGCGCAGGGTGAGCGACTTGCCGCACCCCGACTCGCCGACGATGCCGAGGCACTGCCCGGCGCCGACCGCGAAGGAGACGCCGTCGAGCACGGTCGGCGCCGGGCCGTCCCGGCGGACGGCGAGCCGCAGTCCGTCCACTTCGAGCAGCGGATGCGCGCTCATCCTCGCGCCTCCCCTCGACCACGGACCCGACCACCGAGCCGACCACCAACCTGACCGCCGACCCGACCGCCAAGGCGGTCGCCGAGCCGGTCGCCCAGGGCGGCGATGCTCGATCCGAGGATCACGATCGTCAGACCCGGGAACGCCGCCAGCCACCAGTGGCTGCGCAGGAACAGCTGGGCCTCCGACACCATCGCGCCGAGCTCGGGCGTACCCGCCTTGACACCGAGCCCGAAGAACGACAGGACCGCGATGCCCTGCAGCGCCATCCCCATGTCGGTGGCCAGGTAGACCAGCGACTGGCGCAGCGCGTTCGGCAGCACGTGCCTGAACAGCACCGCGGTGTGCGACAGGCCGAGCAGGTAGCCGGCCGAGACGTAGTCGTGTTCCCGCACCCGTCGCACCTCGGTGCGGATGAGCCGCGCGTACACGACCCAGCCCAGCACGCTGAACGCGACCAGCAGCGACGCGGTGCCCGGACCCAGCACGAACACGAAGGCGATCAGCAGCACGTACACGGGCAACGCCTGGAAGATGTCGGCCACCCAGCGCAGCGCGGCGTCCAGGACGCCGCCGCGGTAGCCGGCCACCGCGCCGATCAGCGTGCCGGCCAGCATCGGCAGCCCCGCGGCGAACACCATCAGCAGCAGGTCGGTACGGAGCGCGAACAGCAGCCGCGACAGCACGTCCCGGCCGAGCGCGTCCGTGCCGAGCAGGTGGGCGGCGCTGGGCGGCTGGAGCTGGTCGAGCGTCAGCAGGGCCGGGTCGGCCGGAGCCAGCAGCGGCGCGAGGACGGCGGCCAGGATCGCCAGCGCCAGCAGCCCGGCGGCCGCCGAACGGGTCCAGCCGGACGCGCGCGGTCTCACCGGTACGGCGGCGTCCAGGACCGGCGGCGGAGTGGTCATCGCCATGTCGTCCTCGGATCCAGGAGGGCTACCGCCAGGTCGGCGAGCAGGTTGATCCCGATGATGGCCGCTCCGAAGATCAGCGTGAGGGCCTGGACCACCGGGAAGTCGCGCTGGCTCGCCGCGTTGACCATCTCGGCCCCCAGCCCCGGCAGGCCGAACGTCTGCTCGACGATGACCGCGCCGAACAGCAGCGCGGCGGCCTGGACGGCCAGCAGCGTGACGGCCGGCGGCAGCGCGTTGCGCAGCAGGTGACGCCGGATCAGCGGCCACCCGGACAGGCCCAGCGACCGGGCGGTCGTCACGTGGTCGGCGGCGAGCACCTGGCGCAGGCTCGCGGCGCCGCTGCGGGCCAGCAGCGGCATCGCCGCCAGGCCGATCGTCAGCGAGGGCAGGACCATCGAGCGGAGCCGGTCGCCGGTGTCCTCGCCGAAGCCGCCGACAGGCAGCCAGCCCGTCCGCAGCGCCAGCACCGAGGCCAGCATCAGGCCCACCCAGAAGGGCGGGCAGTTGAGGATGACCGTGAGCGAACGCGCGCACACGCGGGCCGCGGGCGAGCGCGGGCGCAGCGCCATCAGCAGCGCGGCGGGCACCGCCAGCACCGTGCTGACGATGAGGCCGCCGAAGAGCAGCCACACCGTCACGGCGGCGCGCTCGCCCACGATGGTGGCGATGGGGATCCCGGTACGGTTCGACCGGCCCAGGTCCCCGCCGGACAGATTCACCACGTATGTCCAGAACTGCGCGAGGATCGACTGGTCGAGCCCGAGATCGTGGCGGACCCGCGCCACCTGTTCGGCGCTCGCCCGCGGCCCGGCGATCACCCGCGCGGGGTCGCCGGGCATCAGCTGCTGGAGCAGGACGACGATGAGCAGCAGCGCGACCAGCACCGGCAGCACCTGGACCAGCCTGCCCGCCACGAAGCGCAACCGTCCGGCGGGCATGCTCACGCCGCCCAGAGCAGGTCGGCCGGATAGGACAGGAAGGGGGTGACCTTGAGGCCCTTCACCTTGGGGGAGACGGCGAAGAGGCGGTCGGGGAAGGCGGTCGGGATGTAGGGCAGGTTGTCATGGATCCAGGTCTCGGCCACGCGCACCGCCTCGGCCCGTTCCTGGTCGGTCCGGGCGACCTCCAGCCGGGCGAAGGCGTCGGAGATGGTCTTCATCGGCAGGCCGGAGTACAGCCCGCCGGTGGCCACGATGAGGCCGAAGATGTCGCCGACGGTCGGTGAGACGCTGCCGACCTCGCCCAGCGACAGGTCGTAGGTGCCCTTCGCCTGCCGGTCGACGAGTACCTGCACCTCCAGCTTCTGCAGGTCGACCTCGATGCCGGCGGCCCGCAGCAGCGCGGCGGCGGTCTCGCCCGCGCGGGTGGAGAACGGTGTCGTGGCGTCCACCACCAGCTCCACCTTCGTCCCCGGCCGGTAGGAGGACTGGGCCAGCTCCTGCTTGGCCTTCTGCACGTCGCTCTCGTACACGCACCCGCACCCGGCCGAGCCCTGGACCCGCGGCGGCAGCCCGCCCGTGGCCGGTACGGCCAGACCGCCGAACACCGCCCGGATGTAGCGGGCGCGGTCGATCGCCAGGCTGACCGCGCGCCGGAAATGCAGGTCGTTGCCCGGTTGCCGGGCGGCGTTGACGAAGATGCCGTGGATGGTCGCCGACGGATGGACGATCACCTGCTCGCCGCGCGGAATCTGGCTGGCCAGGTCGAGCGGCACCGCCTCGATGGCGTCGGCCTGGCGGCTCTGGTAGCGCAGCAACTGCTGGTTGGGGTCGGCGACGACGTCGTAGGTGAGGCGGTTCAGGTAGGGGCGCGCGGGGTCGTGGTAGCGCGGGTTGCGTTCCAGTACGAGCTGCTGGCCCGGCCGGTAGGAGGCCACGACGAAGGGGCCGGCGCCGATCGGCTTGGTGAAGAAGTCCTTCCGGCTCATCCCGCCGAAGTCCTTCGGCACGATGACCGAGGAGCCGTTGCTGAGCCAGGTGAGCGTGAACGTGCTCGCCTTGCTCATCTTGATGACCAGGGTCCGCGGGTCGGGTGTGGCGGTGCCGGTGATGGCGGCGTACAGCGTGCCGAGGGACAGTCCCTTGCGCCAGAGCTCGACGGAGAAGGCGGCGTCCTGCGAGGTCAGTGGCCGGCCGTCGCTGAAGGTCAGCCCGGGACGCAGCGTGAAGGTGATGGTCTTGGCCTTGGCGTCGAGCTTCCAGCTCTGCGCCAGGCCGGGTTCGATCGACGTGCCGTCGGGCGCGTAGCGCACCAGGCCCTCCATCACCTGCGGCAGGGTCTGGAACGTGGCGAGCTGGATGGCCTTGTCGGGGTCCCAGCCGTCGATGTCGGACGCGCGCAGGATCGTCAGGCTCCCGCCGCGTTTCGGCGTCCCGCCGTCACGGGGCGCTGCGTTCCCGGCGGGCGCGCCGCAGCCTGTGGCCAGCAGGGCCATCACCAGCAGGACGCGTCCCGCTGCCTTCCCTCGCATCATGGGCAATCACCATTTCGAACGATCGATAGATTAAGTGGGGGTGGCGCGGTACTCCCGAGCTCAGGTGGCCGGTGCTCAGCGCAGGCTGGCCATCACGTGTTTGACGTGCGTGTAGTCCTCGAGCGCGTAGGCCGACAGGTCCTTGCCGTGGCCCGACTGCCCGTAGCCGCCGTGCGGCATCTCCGAGGCGAGCGGGACGTGGTCGTTGATCCAGACGCAGCCGAAGCGCAGCGCCCTGGACATGCGCAGGGCCCGCCCGATGTCCCGCGTCCAGACCGAGGCGGCCAGGCCGTACGGCGTGCCGTTGGCCAGCCTGATCGCCTCGTCCTCGTCGCCGAAGCGCTGGACGGTGATGACCGGCCCGAAGATCTCCCGCTGGATCAGTTCGTCGTCCTGCCGCAGCCCGGCGACGACGGTGGGCTCGAAGAAGAAGCCCGGCCGGTCGGCGGCCCGGCCCCCGGTGACGACCTCCGCGTGGCCGGGCCGGCGCTCCAGGAAGCCCGCCACCCGCTCCCGCTGGCGCAGGGAGTTGAGCGGGCCGAGCGTCGTGTCCGGCGCGCTCATGTCGCCCATCACCAGCTCCTTGGCCTTGGCGGCCAGCCCGGCGACGAGGTCGTCATACAGACCGGGCGCGGCCAGCACCCTGGTGGCCGCGGTGCAGTCCTGCCCCGTGTTGTAGAAGCCGGCGCCGGAGATGATCTCCAGAGCCGCCTCCAGGTCGGCGTCGTCGAACACCACGACCGGCGCCTTGCCGCCGAGCTCCAGATGGGTGCGCTTGAGCGTACGGGCGGCGTGCTCGGCGACCCACCGGCCGGTCTCGACGGACCCCGTGAGCGAGACGAGGTCGACGTCCGGGTGCTCGACCAGGGCCGCGCCCGGCTCGTTGCCGCCGACGACGACGTTGAGCACGCCGGGTGGGAAGATGTCCGCGGCGATCTCGGCGAGCCTGACGGTGGTCACCGGTGTCGTCGGGGCGGGCTTGAGCACGGTCGTGCACCCGGCGGCCAGCGCGGGGCCGATCTTCCACACCGCCATCATCATCGGGTAGTTCCACGGGGTGATCTGGCCGACCACGCCCACGGGCTCCCGGCGGATCATCGAGGTGTAGCCGGCCACGTACTCGCCGGCCGCCTTGCCCTCCAGGCAGCGGGCGGCGCCGGCGAAGAAGCGCAGGTTGTCGGCCATCGTGCCGATCTCATCGCTCTTGACCACGTGCAGGGGCTTTCCGGCGTTCGCCGACTCCAGTTCGGCCAGTTCGGCGCCGTGCTCCTCGATCGCGTCGGCCAGCTTGAGCAGCGCGAGCGCGCGTTCGCCCGGGGTCGTGGCGGCCCAGCCGGGAAAAGCCGCCCCGGCCGCGGCCACCGCCCGGTCGACGTCCGCGGGCCACGATCGCGGGGCGTGCGCGATCGTCCGGCCCGTCGCCGGGTCGAGCACGGGCGCCGACTCGCCGTCGAGCGGATCGGCGAACGCGCCGTCGATGAAATTACCGATCTCAATCATGTCGATCTCCCAGCGTCATGGCGCGGCGGCGCAGCTCCACTTTGTCGATCTTGCCGATGGGCAGCTTCGGCAGCTCCGCCGCCAGCCGGAACACCTTCGGCACCTTGTAGTTGGCCAGCCGAGCGCGGGCGTACTCGCGCAGCTCACCCGCCGTGACCGGCCCGCTCGGCACGACGAAGGCGTGCCCGACCTCGCCCCAGCGCTCGTCGGGCACGCCGACCACGGCGGCCAGCGCGACGGCCGGATGCTCCTCGATCGCGGCTTCGAGCTCGCGGGGGTAGACGTTGTAGCCGCCCGACTTGAACATCTCCTTCAGCCGTCCGACGAGGCGAATGTGGCCGCCCGCCTCCTGCACCGCGAGGTCGCCGGTGTGGAGCCAGCCGTCGCCGTCGATCGCCGCCCGGGTGGCCTGCGGCGCCCGCCAGTAGCCCCGGGTGATGAAGTCGCCCCGGATGAGCAGCTCGCCGGCGCTGGACGTGGTGCCGTCGGGGCGGCGCAGCGTGACCTCGTAGTGCGGATCCACCCGGCCCACGCTCCAGGCCAGCACCTCCAGCGGGTCCTCCGGGTCGGTGTAGGTCACCGAACCGGTCGACTCGGTGAGGCTGTAGCTGGTGGCCAGCCGCGCGCCCGTCTTGGACAGCGTCTCCAGCAGGCTCTGCGGCGCGGCGGCCCCGCCCCACAGGATGTACTCCAGCGAGCCGAGCTCGCACTGGGACCACTCCGCCGTTCTCACCATGGCCAGCAACTGCGTCGGAACGCAGTACAGGTGCGTCAGGCGCTCGCGCTCCACCATGCGCAGCGCGCCGGCCGGGTCGAAGCGCCGCATGTACACGACCGTGCCGCCGGCGGTGAGGATCGAGGTGCTGATGTCGCCGAGCCCGCCGATGTGGTTGAGCGGCAGGTCGCACAGCTTGCGGGGCGCCTGGCCGTACCACCGTCCCGCCTGCACCGCGCCGCAGTGGGCCAGCCCCCAGTGCGGGACGAGCGCGCCCTTGGGCCTGCCGGTGCTGCCGGAGGTGTAGATCATCGCCGCCGGATCCAGCGGCCGGACCCGCTCGCGGGCGCCGGCCAGCAGGTCGCCGGGCACGTCCGCGCCGGCGTCGAGGAACTCCTCGTAGGAGACCGACAGCCCGTCCACCGCGCGGTCAAGGGTCACCACGCGGGCCGGCCCCAGCGACCGCAGCGCGCTCAGCGTGGCGTCCTCGGCGTCGAGCATGCCGAACAGCAGGGCCGGCTCGCTGTCGGCGACCACGTGGGACAGCTCGGCGATCGTGTACTTGGGGTTCAGGCCCACCCAGACGCCGCCGATGCTCGCCGTCGCCAGGAAGACCACGAAGCATTCCGGCTGCGGGTGGCCGAGCAGCGCCACCCGGTCGCCGTGCCGCACGCCGGCGGCCAGCAGCGCGGCCGCGCAGCGGTCGACGTCCTCACGCAGCCGCTGGTACGTCCAGCGGCCGTGCTCGCCGACCAGCGCCTCGCGGGCCGGGCGGTGCGTGGCCCAGTGGCCGACGTAGTCGGTGATGCGGGCCAACCGTGGAACGCTCATACCGGCACCGCCTCCTGGCGGGCCGACAGCAGCCGTCTGGCGTTGTCGTGCAGCAGCGCGTCCAGCGTCTCGGCCCGCAGGCCGAGGCCATGCCACTCCTCCAGGGCCCGCAGGTGCGGGAACACCGGCCAGTCCGTGGCGAACAGCACCTGGCCGCGCAGGACCCGGTCCATGAAGCGCAGCATCATCTCCCAGCCCGATCCCGGCACGCCGAGGTACTTGGGGGCCAGGCCGCCGAAGTCGACGAGCACGTTCGGGTGCCGCCGCGCCACGGCCACGATCTCCGGCACCCAGGGCCAGGCGCCATGGCAGGCGATGAGCGTCGCCTCGGGGAAGTCGCAGGCGACCTGGTCCAGGCGGACGGGCCGTTCGGACTCGATCGGGTGCCGGCGCGAGTAGTTGACGCCCGTGTGGATGCCGATCGCCAGCCCCAGCTCGGTGGCCTTGGCGTACACCGGGTACAGCTGCCGGTCGTCGATCGCGTGGCCGAAGAACGACGGCTGCACGTTGATCCCCGCCAGCCCCAGCGCGGCCACCCGCTCGACCTGGCGTACGGCGCGCATGATCGACAGGGGCTCCAGCGTGACCGTCCCGAACCCGGAGAACCGGTCGGGCCGCAGCCGCACCTGCTCGGCCACCTCCTCATTCAGCGCGTCGGCGTAGTCGCCGTGCTCGTACTCCGCGTGCAGCACGGCGTGCCCGACCCCGGCCTCGTCCATCTCGGCCAGTAACTCGCCCATGCCCTTGTGCCAGCCGTCGCCGATGTCGAGGACCGCCTCGTACTGGGTGTAGACGTCGCCGCCGGCCGCGAGCGGCGGGCGTGCGGCGCTGGGCACCCGTACGCGGAAGTCGATGATCGTCGAGGAGAGCGGGGCGGTCAGATCCATGAGGTGTTCCTCCCGGCGGATTCGATGGTCATGGGCATGCTGGGCCTGCGGTGACGCCACGGGTGGGCGCGTTCGAGCTGGCCGGCCAGGGCCAGGACCGTGCCGTCACACCATCTGCCGCCGATGAGCTGGACGCCGAGCGGCAGGCCGCCGGGCTGTTCCACGAGCGGGATGGAGATGGCGGGCAGGCCCAGCATGTTCGCCAGGGCCGTCAGCGAGGCGGTCTCCTCCGCGCGCCGCAGCGGCAGCCACGGGTCGGCGTCCTGCCCCTGCCACAGCGCCCCCTCACTCGGCGCCAGAACCGGGTTGGTCGGGGTGAGCAGCACGTCGACGGCCTCCCACGCCCGGTACATCTCCGCCGAGCGCCACTGCAACTCCAGCATGGTCCGCACGTACGTCAGCGAGTCGGTCTCACGGGCGGCCTGGCGAAGGGTCCGGTTGAGGGGCTCGGCCGCCGACTCGTCCACGACCGCGCAGTCGGCCGAACCGGTGGCGTAAAGGATCTCGAAACGGGGCTGGAACCAGTCGGGGTCGAGTCCCGGAATCGACTGCTCGACCACCTCGTGCCCGAGGTCGGCGAGCAGGTCGGCGGCCCGGCGGGCCAGGGCGACGGCCGCGGGGTGCACCTCGGCGGGGAAGGCGGGCTGCAGGTTGAGCCCGACGCGCAGCCGCCGCGGATCACGCTGGGCCTGCCGCCGGTAGGGCTCGTCGGCCGGGGGAGCGCTGTACCAGGTGGACTGCGGGGCCGCCGCCAAGACGTCCAGGATGGCCGCGGTGTCCAGCACGGTACGGGTGAGCACGCCCTCGGTTGCGAAGCCCTCCATGTAGTGCGCGTCGGACGGGACGCGTCCGCGGCTCGGCTTCAGCCCGACCAGCCCGCAGAAGCTGGCGGGCTCGCGGATGGAGCCCGCCCCGTCGGATCCGTGCGCGACGGGCAGCAGGCCGGCCGCCACGGCCGCGGCGGCGCCGCCGCTGGAACCGCCCGGGCTGCGGTGCAGATCCCAGGGGCTGCGGGTGACGCCGTGGCGCAGCGACTCGGTGACCGACACGGTGCCGAACTCCGGCGACGTCGTCGCGCCCACGAACACGAAACCCGCCTCCCGCAGCGCCTTGACCGCCGGCGCGTCGGCGTCCATCACGCGGTGCTCGACGGCGTTCGAGGCGCTGCACAGGGGCCGGCCGCGGACCGGGTGCAGATCCTTGATCGCGATGGGCACGCCCAGGAACGGCGGCAGCGGCCCGCCGGCCGCCACCCGCGCGTCGGCCGCGTCGGCCACCTGGCGGGCCTGGTCATGCTCGACGTGGCAGAACGCGTTCAGCGCGGGATCGAGCGCGTCGATGCGCGCCAGGTAGCCTTCCAGGACCTCGCGCGCGCCGGCCTCGCCGGAGGCGATCCGCCCGGCCAGTTCGGTGGCGCTCGGCCACCCTTCCGGCCCGGTGCCGACCGGCTCCGGGAGGCTTGTGGTGTCTGTCATCGTCTCTCCTAAGCAGTCGAACGATCGCTCAAATAAGCGCCTACGTCAAGGCATGCCGCGTCAGAGGGTGGCCTCGACCTCGCCCAGCGCATCGTCGAGGACATCGAGGAACAGCTCGCAGTCCGCGCCGGTCAGCACCAGGGGAGGCTTGATCTTGAGAACGTTGTCAGCCGGCCCGTCCGTCGACAGCAGCACCCCGCGCGCCTTCACCGCCTCCTTGACCGCGCCCGCCTGCGCGGTGGCCGGCAGCAGCCCGTCCAGGCTCAGCTCCACGCCGAGGAAGAGCCCCTCGCCCCGGACGTCCCCGATCAGCGGATGGCGGCCGCTCAGCCGCCGCAGCCCGCGCAGGAGCTGCTCGCCGCGCCGGCGCGCGTGGGCCTGCAGACCCTCATCGCGTACGACGTCGAGCACGGCCAGCCCGATCTCGGCCGACACCGGGTTGCCGCCGAAGGTGTTGAAGTACTCCATCCCCGTCTCGAACGACCGCGCGATCTCCGGTGTCGTCACCACGGCGGCCAGCGGATGCCCGTTGCCCAGCGGCTTGCCCAGCGTGACGATGTCGGGCACGACCCCCTGCGGCTCGAACCCCCAGAAACTCCGCCCCACCCGCCCCAGGCCCACCTGCACCTCGTCGGTCACGCACACCCCGCCCGCCCGCCGTACGTGCTCGAACGCCTCGCGCAGGTAGCCGTCGGGGTAGACGATCTGACCGCCGCAGCTCTGCAGCGACTCGGCGAAGAACGCGGCGGGCCGCCGCCCGGCCGCCGCGAGCCCGGCCAGCCGGTCGGCGACCGAGCCGGCGTAACGCCGGCCCAGATCGTCGTCGCGGCCCGCCCGCAGCCGGCCACGGTAGGGGTCGGGCAGCTCGCAGACATGAGTGGTGTCCGGCCGGCCGCGCCCGCCGCGCCGGTCGAACTTGTACGGGCTCAAGGCGATCTGCGAGGACAGGTGACCGTGGTAGGCGTGGTCGAGGACCAGCACGTCCGCGGCGCCGGTATGAGCCGCCGCCAGCCTCAGCGCGAGGTCGTTGGCCTCGGAGCCGGAGTTGACGAAGAAGCAGACCCGCAACGGGTCCGGCAGCAGCTCGACCAGGCGGCGGGCGTACTCCACGACGGACTCGTGCAGATACCGGGTGTTGGTGTTGAGCCGGGCCGCCTGCCGATGACCCGCGGCCACCACCCGCGGGTGGCAGTGGCCCACATGGCAGACGTTGTTCACCAGGTCCAGCCACGGCCGGCCGGAGGCGTCGAAGAGGTAGGCGCCCTCACCCCGGACCAGGTGCAGCGGCTCGCGATAGGACAGGCTCATCGCCCGGCTGAGATTCGTCCGCCGGCGCGCGGCGATGCCGTCCGCCTCCCGCCGTGGCCGCGCCGCGCCCCCTCGTCCGAGGACCAGGCCGGGGTCGGTGCTGATGCCCCTCCACAGGTCCGCCTCATCGACGGGCGCGGTGTCCGGGAAGTCGGCTCCCATGCCGAGCAGGTGGGTCAGCAACTGCAGGCGCGCTCGCGTGGCGCCGGCCGTCCCCAGCGGGTCGCCGGGTGCCAGCTCGCCGCCCGGGGTGAGGTGGGTGATCGAGCTCGCGTCCAGGTGCCGGTAGAGGGTCCAGAACGGCACGCCGCCGTCGGTGCGGTGCTCCAGCACGACGGAGCCGGACGGGTGGGTCTTCACGGTGTGCACGACCGACGGGAGAGGGCACCGCACCGTGACACCCTCGCCGGTGACCAGGTCGCACCCCAGGTGGATCTCCGGCCGCCGTCCGGGTGGCTGCGCGGTCTCCTCGCCGTAGCGGGCCGGCGGGGCGTCCAGCACGGGCGCCGCCGGGACGGGCCGGGCTGAGACAGCCTCGTCCGGCGGGGCCGCGCCAGGCAACAGGGGCACGGGCCGGGCCACGCCGGACTCGAAGTGCTGGCGCACGGCCCGGGCCAGCGGGTTGGGCGCGAAGCCGACCGCGTCGCGCAGCCGGAAGTGGGCGAGGCCCGGGCTCGTCCCGGCCAGCCGCCGCAGCACCCGCGTCACACCACGCCGGCTGACCAGCAGGTAGTCGTTGGCGGGGTCGTTGGCGTGCTGGTAGGCCGACAGGCACACGCTCATCGCCAGCCGGGTACGCATGAGGTCGTACAGGACCTCGAGCTCGGCCGGTCGCAGCGGCGACACCTCGTCGTACCCGCTCACCACAGGCAGCACCGCCCGCAGCGGATCGGCGTGCCCCTGCATCGCGTACGCCCCGGCCACCGCCAGGCCGCACACGCGCGGGTTCCACGCCACGTCGCCGAAGTCGATCAGAGCGGCCACCTCGCCGCCGTCGTCCACCAGGATGTTGAGCTCGTTGGCGTCGTTGTGGATCACCTGGTGGGGCAGCGCCGCGACGCGCGGGGCGACGTGGTCGCGGTAGCGGTCGAAGACCTCGGTCACCAGCGGCCGGAGCTCGCCGTCGAGCAGCGGCGCGAGGTCCGCGACGGCGGGGGCGCCGGTCAGGTTCCACACGAGTTCGCGCCGCATGCCGGGGTGGGTGAAGTCGCGCAGCGCGTGATCGACGGCCGCCACGTGCCGGCCCAGGCCGCGCAGGCGCCGCGCCGTCGGCTCGACCTCGGCCCAGGGGCGGCCCGCCATCCAGGTGAGCACCCTGGCCGTGCGCGTGCCGTCGGCCCACGCGGCGGCGGCGGACCGGCGTCCGTCCAGGGCCGGCACCACGCGCGGGGCCGGGGGCCGCTCGCCGCCTCCTACGGCGCCCGGCTCACGCCGCGAGCCGGGCGAGGGCGACCCGGCCCGGCCGGCCAGGTGCAGCAGCACGGCGTCCTGCAGGTCGAGCTCGGCGGGGTCGGTGCCCGGGGCGTGGAGCTTGAGGACGTAGCGGTCGCCGTCCGCCGTGCTCAACCGGAAGTTGCGGTCCTTCTCCCCCGGCAGCGGCTCCAGCCGGCCCGCCAGGCCGAACAGGTCCCGCGCGAGCGTGGCCGCGCGCTCCAGCTCGTCCGCCGAGCTCGGCGACGACGCGGCCCGCCGCTCGTCATCATGGCCCGTACGCCTCACGCCGGTCTCCCCTCAAGGCCCGTTATGTTGTCGAACGATCGCTCAAATTCGTGGTGATGTCAAGACCCCGCCCGGCCCATCGGGAGGTCACACTCCCGTGGGCTTGCGGCGGGGCTCGATCGACAGCTCGACCCGCTGGAGCAGCAGCTCGGAGTCGGGGATGCGCAGGTCACCCACCTGGAGCGGGCGCCCGTCGCGGCTGGCGCCCATGAGCGAGAGCCCCATGTCGGCGAACCGCTCGCACAGCCGCGCGATGTCCAGCTCGCCGTTGGGGCGGTACCAGTGCGCGATCCCGGTCGCCATCTGCAACAGGGCCAGCCGGGCGACGTTGCCGCGATCGGTGAAGACGCCGGCACGCACTCCGGCCTCCAGCGTGTCCGCCCACACCTTCTCGTAGGCGTCGCGCAGCCGCAGGATGTCGCGCCGGGCCTGCCCGGTCAGCGCCTGGAACTCGTGGTCGGCGACCTTGGCGGCGCGCGGGTTGCGCGCGTGGAAGGCGGCGTGCACGGCGATGAGCGCGGCCAGGCGCTCGGCGGGGTCGTCGATGTCGCGGACCGCCTCCTCGCTGCTGGCCGCGAGCACCTCCATGACGCGGCGGGTGACCGCCTCCAGCAGCTCGTCCTTGGAGGAGGCGTAGTAGTACATCGCCGAGACGGCGACCCCCGCGGCCTCGGAGATGTCCCGGATGCCGGTGCCGTGGAAGCCTCGCTCCGAGAAGAGCCAGCAGGCGGTGCGCAGCAGCCGCAGCTCCGTGCGGGCCGACTGCGCCCGCCGCGAGGACGTCGCCTTCATCCGGCCGCCCTTGGTGTGCCGGCTGCCGCCCGTCTGGTTGGTGGTGGCCATGGCGCCGACTATCCCATAGCCAGGACGGTCGCGGGGTTGGTGACCGTCACCGTGATGATCTCGCTCTGGCTCATCCCCATGCGGCGCATCAGGGGGAGGGCGCTGTCGAGGATGTGGGCGTATCCGGGGCCGCCGTAACGGCGCAGGTAGACCTTCTGGCAGATGTCCTGCGCGATCAGCAGGCGCTCGCCGTGGCCGGCCTCGATCACCCGCTGGAGCCATTCGACGCGGGTGCGGTCGTTGGGGCGGCGCGCGTCGGGGTTGAAGGTGTAGTAGCTGGACTCCTGGCCGAACAGGTCGAGCTCCAGGTAGCAGCCCGTGCCCGCGAGCTTCAGCAGGTCGTCCGCCGTCCACAGCGTACGGTCGAGGTGAGACATGATCACGCGGTCCGGGTCGCCGCCCGCCTCCAGGACCACGCGCATGGCCCGCAGCGGCGCCTCGCGATGCCGGCCGGGATGGATCTGCAGCGGCGCCCCGGTCGCCGCCTGCGCGCGGCAGGCGGCGCGCAGCACCTTCTCCTCGGTGGGGTGCACCGGCCAGCTCAGGCCGATCTCGCCGATGAGCCCGGCGCGGACGCCGGTGTCGCCCACGCCGTCCCGCACGTCGGCGATGATCTCCGCGCCGATGGCCTCCACGGAGGCTTCGGCCAGCCCGGCCGGATGGTAGTCGCGGCAGTAGTAGCCGCTGCCCATCACGATGTGCACGCCGCTGGCGCGTGAGACACGGGCGAGCCCGAGGGGGTCGCGGCCCAGTCCCACCGGCGTGGAGTCGACCACCGCGCCGCCTCCGGCCGTGCGGTAGTGGATCAGCTCCTCGGCCGCGTCCTGCTCGGACAGCAGGCGCAGGTTGTCGAGGTTCAGGACCGTGCGCCGGATCCAGTCGTAGTTGTCCAGCCGTACGGGCTCGGCGACCCGGGCGCGTACGGACGCGGGCAGCTCCCGGGCGATCGTCGCCCGTGGCGCGCCGTCGTCACCGGCCACCGGCCGCGGGCCCCAGGGCTGAATGATCGCCGACATGTCGCACAGGACGTGTTCGTGCGGCTGCGTGTGGCCGAGTGCTGCGGGTTCGACATCACCGAGCACGGTACGCACACGCCGAGCCGGTCCTGCCGGAAGCTCCGCCATGCGCGTTAGTCTATCGATCGTTTGTACAAATAATCAATGCGCCGGGATCCCTGGGGAGGTCGCGGGAGACCTGCAGCACCGGGCGTTCAGGACGGCGGGTCCTCGGTGGCCGGCATCGTGAAGAACCTCAGGAACACCGGCCGCGCGCCGGGCGACGCGTCTTCGGGCGCACGGCGGAATCTGGACAGCAGTTCCATGTACGCCTCGAAGAGCTCGTCGAGCTCCTCCCGGGTCAGGTGAGTGAGCCCGCGCGACGCCTTCGCCCACTCGCCGTAGCGCCGATGGTCTCTGAAGAAACGCCGGGCGAGTTCCAGCTCCTCGTCGACCTTGAACTCGGTGATCTCGTCGAGGAGCTTCTGCGACTCCTCGTCCAGCTCACCCGCCGAGGGCCACCTCAGGTCGCGGCTGATCTGCCGCCACCAGCGCTCCCTTCCGTTCGACCGCTCGGGGATGTCCTCGATGAACCCGTTGTGCTCAAGCTGGCGCAGGTGGTAGCTGAGCGTCCCGGTGTTCTCGCCGAGTGCCCGGCTGAGCGTGGTGGACGTGGCCGGGCCGTGGATGCCGAGATGCCGCAGGATCCGCTGGCGCAGCGGATGGCCGAGCGCCTTGAGCGCACCTGGATCACTGAGCTGCCGGACCGCCGGTCTGTTCGCCACGCTGCGAGCTTACAACCCCTCACCGGATTGCAGAACTTTCGCTGCAGCATTTCTTCTGCAATACTCCGTCGCGATGATCCTGATGCCACCACAAGGGGACATTTGGGACGCACGACACGGGGAGTGAACACGGATGACACCAGTGGCCGCAGACGAGCAGGCATCGAGACGGCGCTCACTCGCCGCCGGACTCACGGCCCTGTGCGTGCTCGTGCTGATCGCCATCGGCGCGATCACGGACACCACCCCCACCGCGGTGAACCCGGCCGGCGCCCCCGCCCGGGAGTTCAGCGCGCGGCGGGCCTTCTCCCAGGTCGAGCGCTTCGCCGTCAAACCCCACCCCGTCGGCACGGCCGAGCACACCCGGGTGCGTGACTACCTGGTCGGCGAGCTGCGACGGCTGGGCCTGCGGCCCGAGGTGCACGAGGCGGTGGGCGTCTCCCCGATGGACGAGCGGGGCGACCCCGTCACCGCCGGCCGCGTCTTCAACATCGTCACCGTGATACCCGGGACCGCTCCCACCGGCCGGGTCTTCGTCACCGCGCACTACGACTCGGTCCCCGAGGGGCCGGGCGCCAATGACGACGGTGCCGGTACGGCGAGCGCGATCGAGACGGCCAGGGCGCTGGTCGCGGACGGCACCCGGTTGCGCAACGACGTCGTGTTCCTCATCACCGACGCCGAGGAGGCCGGGCTCCTGGGTTCGGAGGCGTTCGTCGCCGGGCACCCGCTCGCGAAGGGGCGGAGCGTGGTGCTCAACAACGAGGCGCGCGGGGCCAAGGGGCCGGTGCTGATGTTCCGGAGCACGCCGTCGAACTCCGGCCTGATCTCCATGTTCGGATCGGCGGCGCCCATGCCCGTGGCCGACTCCGTCTACGCCGAGCTCATGAAACTGCTCAACAACGACACCGACTTCACCGCCTTCGCACCCGGCAGGATGGCCGTGCTCGACTCCGCCTACGCCAACGCGGGCACCGTGTACCACAGCGTTCTCGACGACCCCGCGCACGTCGACCTGGCGGCGCTGCAGCAGATGGGCGACAACACGCTGGCGCTCGTGCGCGCGTTCGGCGCCACCGACCTGGCACGGCTGACCACCGGCAACGACCTGGTCTACTTCAACCTCCCGCCCGGCCTGCTGGTCCGCTATCCGAGCTGGGCGGCGTCCCTGCTGGGCGCCGTCGCCCTGCTGGCCGCGCTGGCACTGATCTTCCTGGCCCGCCGCCGGGGCATGGTCACGTTGCGGCGCACGCTCCTCGGCACCGCGCTCGCCCTGATCCCGATCGGAGCCGGGGTGGGCGCCGGTGTCTTCTTCTGGGACCTGCTCAAGATGATCCGGCCCGAACTCAGCGGAACCGCCACCACGACGCCGTATCAGCCGGAGCCGTTCTGGCTCGCCGTAGTGATGCTCGCGGGCACCATCCTGCTCGCCTGGTACGCGCTGCTGCGCCGTCGCGTCGGCACCGCCGAACTGGCGCTGGGCATGCTGACCTGGGCGGCCCTGATCGGTCTCGGACTCGGCATCGTCGCGCCCGGAGCCTCGCACCTCGCCGCCTGGCCCGCCCTGGGGGCGGCACTCGGCGGGCTGGCCGCACTCGGCTGCCCGCCGCGGTGGCGCGTCCTCGTCCTCGCCGCCGGTCTGGTGCCGGGCGCCCTGATCCTGCTGCCCAGCGCGTGGAACACCCTGCCGACGGGCCTGCAGTACGCGGGCTACGCCCCCATGCCCCTGGTGATCCTGTTCGGCGGCCCCCTGCTGCCGCTGATCGAGACGGTGTGGCCGCGCCGGCGTTCCCCGCTGATCCCGCTGACCGCGCTGGCCGTCTCGATCACCCTGGTGGCGGCGGGCCTGCTGGCCGAGCCCATCGACAAGGAGCACCCGCGCCGGACCAGCCTGGCTTACGGCCTCGACGCCGACACCGGCGAGGCCGTCTGGCTGACCTCGAAGTCGCCCGACCAGTGGGCCCGCCGCTATGGCGGTGCCGCCGGCCATCCGGCGGCGCAGCTGTGGGGCGGGTCCAAGCTCCTCAGCCCGGCGAAGGCCGCCGCGCTGGCGGCGCCCTCGCTGCGGGTGCTCGCCGACACGACCCGGCACGGCGTGCGAACCCTGCGCGTACGGATCCGCTCCGAGCGCGGAGCGAACACGGTCGGCCTGCGGGTGGACGGGGACACCTCGACGGTGCGTTCGCTGACCGTCGAGGGCCGCTCCATCACGGCCGATCCGGCGGGATTCGTCTTCCACGCCTCAGGGGCGGCGGGAGTCGAGGCGTCGCTGGAGGTTCCCGGCGGCAAGATCCGACTGAGGGTCACCGATGTGAGCCCGAATCCCCGTGAGCTGTCCACGCTTCCTGGCTTCATCGCCCCACCGGACTGGCTGTTCGTCGGCGACGCCAAGATCTCCGTCACCAAGGCCTACACCCTGTGACGCGTCAGAGGAAGCTCACGTTCTGGGCGAGGGTCAGCTGGTCGGAGTAGTTGACGGTGCTGGTCGTGCGCCGCATGTAGGCGCGCCAGGAGTCCGAGCCGGACTCGCGCCCGCCGCCGGTCTCCTTCTCACCGCCGAAGGCGCCGCCGATCTCCGCGCCGGAGGTGCCGATGTTGACGTTGACGATGCCGCAGTCGGAGCCGTCGGCGGCCTGGAAGCGCTCGGCCTCGCGCAGGTCCCGGGTGAAGATGCTGGAGGACAACCCCTGGGGGACGTCGTTGTTCAGGGCGATGGCCTCCTCCAGCGTCCGGTAGGTCTGCACGTACAGGATCGGCGCGAAGGTCTCCTGCCGGACGATGCCGCTCTGACCGTCGATCCGGACGATCGCGGGCTCGGCGTAGCGGGCGGCGGGGGCGGCGTCGGCCAGGCGGCGCCCGCCGCCGGCCAGGATGGTGCCGCCCTCGGACCGCGCGGCGCTCAGCGCCTGCCGCATCGCCTCGTGTGCCTGAGCGGAGATGAGCGGCCCGACCAGGGTGGAGTCGTCGAACGGGTCGCCGATGGGCAGCTTGCCGTAGGCGGTGGTGAGCCGGTCGATCAGGGCGTCGGCGATGTCGGTGTGCGCGATGAGCCGGCGCAGGGTGGTGCAGCGCTGCCCGGCGGTCCCGGCCGCGGCGAACACGATGGCGGGCGCGGCCAGGTCGAGATCGGCCGAGGCGGTGACCACGGCGGCGTTGTTGCCGCCCAGCTCCAGCAGCGAACGGCCGAAGCGGGCCGCGACCCGCGGGCCGACCTGGCTGCCCATTCGGACCGAACCGGTGGCGCTGACCAGCGCCACCCGCCGGTCGTCGGCCAGCCGCTCCCCGATGGCGCGCTCGCCGAGCAGCAGCCGGTGCACGTCGCGGGGGGCGCCGCTCTGCCCGCTCGCCGTGGCCAGCAGCCGGTCGCAGGCCAGCGAGGTCAGGGGGGTCAGCTCGGAGGGCTTCCAGACCACGGTGTCGCCGCAGACCAGGGCCACGGCGGTGTTCCACGCCCACACGGCCGCCGGGAAGTTGAACGCGGAGATCACGCCGACGACGCCCAGCGGGTGCCAGGTCTCCGACAGGCGGTGGCCCGGCCGTTCGGAGGCGATGGTGCGCCCGTAGAGCTGGCGCGACAGGCCGACCGCGAACTCGCAGATGTCGATCATCTCCTGGACCTCGCCGAGCGCCTCCGAGCGGATCTTGCCCGCTTCGATGGTGACCAGGTCGGCCAGGTCGTTCTTGTGCTCGCGCAGGAGTTCCCCGAGTCTGCGCACCACTTCGCCGCGGCGGGGGGCGGGCACGGTGCGCCAGGTCAGGAACGCCTCGTGCGCCGCCGCGATCGCCTCGTCGGCCTCGGCGGGGGTCGCGGCCTTGAGGCCGAACAGGTGCTCGCCGGTGATCGGCGTGCGGGCGTGGAGGTCGTCGCCCTGTTCGAGGGTGACGTCCAGGCGGGTCAGGATGTCGAGCGCGCGTCGCCGCAGGGCGTCGGTGCTGGGAAGGGTCATGAAGGGTTCTCCGTCTGGGCGGTCATCAGGTGATCTCGGGCAGGCCGAGCGCGTGGGCGGCGCCCCGCAGGGATCGCTGCTGCTGGGTCTCGTACAGGGCGAACGGGTCCAGCACCTCGCGTCCGATGGCGCCGGACAGCCAGTCGGCGTCGTAGCCGGCGGCGGTGTGGCTGTCGTCCTTGACGCCCTGCCCGCTGAGGTTGGACTGGAAGATCCCGGCCGCCGAGCGGGGCAGGAAGTCCTCGTACACGATGGGCTCGGCGCGTACCCAGCCGTGGTCGAGCAGGTCGGCCAGGCCGGTGGCGGGTGGCCGCCCGTCACGCACGCGGTCCGGCACCGGCTGATAGGTGAAGAACCCCAGAGCGCCGACCGCCAGATCCCGTTCGGTCGCGGGGAACTCCCGCTCCCAGATCGACCGTACGGCCTGGGCACGGCTGTGAGCGGGATCGCCGCCGTCCGCCCCGTGGCCTGCCCCGCCGTCTGTGCCGTGGTGGCCGGTGGGTTCGGTGTCGGCGCGCGCCTGCAGGTCGTCGTAGCGTTCCCGGCCGGCGCGGGTGAGCGCGATCCCGCGCGCCTCCACCTCGCCGAAGCGCACCCGCAGCGATCCCGTGGTGATGCCGCCGTCGGGCTGGCGCAGCGCGCGCGGCTCGGCCAGGGCGCGGAAGGAGGTCTGGCGCAGCAGCACGTCCGGCCCCGACCAGCGCGGCGGCCCCTGAATCGTGTCGATCATGGTGATGCCGCGCTCGGTCATCCGCCGGTACAGCTCGTCGATGTCGAGCACGCGCGGCGTCAGGTGGTTGATGTGGGTGCTGCGCACGCCGCCGATGTCGGCGGCGACGGCCGAGACCCGTTCCAGCCTCTCGTACCAGGCCCTGTCGATCGGCTCCTCGGCCAGCGCGAACGCGTGGACGGCCAGGGCGAGGAAGCGTTCGGCCTGCTCCTGCGGCAGTTCGCGCTCGCGTTCGGCCCGATCGGCGAGCTCCAGCAGCTCGGGCGGGAACAGTTGCCGCGCGGCCAGGAACCTCTCCAGCCGCTCGCGCAGGTCCGCGTCGAAGAAGCGGGGGTCGGCCGGGGTGAGCATGGAGGTGAAGACCCGGAAGGGGTTGCGGGCCAGCTCGTCGTCCGCGACGGGACGAAAGGCCGTCGAGACCACGGGCACGGCGCTGGAGGCGGCCTCACGCAGGTCGTAGAACCCGACCGGGCGCATGCCCAGCGCCCCGAAGATCCGCGCCACCTGCTGGAGCTCGGCCGGGGTGCCGACCCGGATGGCGCCGTGGCGTTCGGCGGTGACGCGGTCGATGGACCCCAGCCGCTCGGCGCCGGCTCCCGCCCGCTGGAGCACGCTGTCGTTGACCTCCCGGGAGACCTCCACCAGCGTCCGGTAGGCGGGCACCTCCTGCCCGTACATCTCCGACAGACGCCGCGCGAACGAGGCGCGCAGCCGCCCTTGAGAGACCATGACCATGCGTTATCTCCTCCAGGTCCCAGATGGCTCTGTCCACGATGGAGGCGATCCCGGGTGAATCCAAGCCCCAGGAGACCGATAGATTTCCGGCCAAAGCCCAAGCACTGCTTATGGTGCTCCACCGGCGGCTCGGAGGCGGCATGGTCAAGCCCCTGCTTCTGGTCACCTTGCGAGAGGTGTGCCGGACTGGATCGTTCGCGCTCGCGGCACGCGAGCTCGGCTACACGGCCTCGGCCGTCTCCCAGCAGATCGCGGCGCTGGAGAAGGACACCGGGCTGGTGCTGTTCGAGCGGGAGGCGCGCGGCGTGCGCGCCACCGCCGCGGCCCATCGCCTGGTGGAGCTGAGCCAGCGGGTGCTGGCCACGTTGGAGGACTTCGGCTACGAGGTGCGCGAACTGGCCACCGGCACCACCGGCCGGCTGCGGCTGGGCAGCTTCCCCACGGCCAGCGTGCGCCTGGTGCCGCCGACCCTGTCGGCGTTCACCCGCCGCTACCCCCGGGCGGAGATCCTGCTGGAGGAGGGCGAGCCCGAGGAGCTGGTCCCGCGGGTGATCGACGGCGCTCTGGACCTGGCGCTGGTCTATGAGTACGGGCTCACACCGCAGTCGTGGCCTGACGGGCTGGCCGCCCACCACCTGCTGCGTGAGGACCTGCTCCTGCTGCGCCCTCAAGATCATGGCCCGGGCGCGGAGCTGTCCGCGCTGGCGGGGGAACGCTGGATCACCAGCCGCGAGGGGACCGGAGGCGCCCTGTCACTGGCCCGGCTGTGCGCGGCGGCCGGATTCGTGCCCGTCGTCACCTTCCGCAGCAACAACTACGACGTGGTGCGGCATCTGGTGGCCGCCAGGCTGGGGGTGGCGGTCGTCCCCGCCCTCGGCCATGTGCCCGACGACCGCGTCGTGGCCACGCCGTTGAGGCTGCCCGCCGCGCACCGAACCGTCGTCGCGCTGCACCGGGAGGCCAACGGCAACCCCCTGCTCGCCGACGCGCTCGCCACCCTGCGGCAGGTCGTCCTGCCATGGAAGGAGGGTTGAGACTTTCCGGGTCTGCGCCCGGCAATTCTCCAGCAAACCCTCAACGTGCGTAGACGCTTGCGGAAAAGGCGGAAAGAGCGATACTCTCGCTTACTTGGCGTCAAAACCAAGAGGGGTTCACACGCCTCCCGTTAGGAGTATATCAGCGAATGGCTAATCGTCAAGATGCTCTCGCGGAAGCCCTTGACACCGAGCAGGGGACTGTTTCCATGCTCTACGGCAGACTCGACGCGGCGCGCGAGCGGGCGCGGGAGGTGCTGCGTGAGGTGTACGGCCGCGGCGGCGCGCTGGGCACCCGCCAGGCCATGGTCGAGCGTGAGGTGCGGGCCTCGGAGCAGGCGCGGCGGCTGACGCAGCTGGACGGGGTCGAGCGCGGGCTGTGCTTCGGCCGCATCGACGAGGCCGGCGGCCGAAGCACCTACATCGGCCGGATCGGGCTGCGTGATGACGAGCACGAGTCGGTCCTGATCGACTGGCGCGCTCCGGCGGCCCGTCCGTTCTACGTGGCCACGGCCAGCGATCCCGGCGGCCTGCTGCGCCGCCGGCACCTGCACACCAAGGACCGCCAGGTGGTGGGCCTGGATGACGAGGTGTTCGATCTGGAGCGGATGAGCGAGGGCGATCGGCGCACGCTGGTCGGTGAGGCGGCGCTGCTGGCGGCGCTGCGCCGGGGGCGTACGGGCCGGATGGGTGACGTGGTGGCCACCATCCAGACCGAGCAGGACCGGGTGATCCGCGCCGGGCTGCAGGGGGCGCTGGTGGTGCAGGGCGGCCCCGGCACCGGCAAGACGGTCGCGGCGCTGCACCGCGCCGCCTACCTCCTCTACACCCACCGCGCCACCCTGGAGCGGCGGGGTGTGCTGGTGGTGGGGCCCAATCCGATGTTCCTGCGCTACATCGGCCAGGTGCTGCCGGCGCTGGGCGAGACGCAGGTGGTGATGTCGACGGTGGGGGAGTTGTTCCCCGGCGTGCGGGCGGTGGCGGCCGACGGGCCGGCCGCGGCGGTGGTCAAGGGCGATCTGCGGATGGCCGAGGTGGTGGCGGCGGCGGTGCGCGAGCGGCAGCGGCTGCCCGCGGGCGATCTGGAGGTGTGGCTGGACGGCCGGCTGCTGCGGGTGCCGCGCGCGGTGTGCGTGGCGCTGCGTGAGCGGGCGCGGGCGGTGCGGTTGCCGCACAACATGGCGCGCAAGCTGTTCGTCACCGAGTTGCTGAAGGAGCTGGCGCTGGCCGAGGCGCGGGCGGTGGAGGAGGCGCTGAAGCTGGCCGAGATGGAGTTCGAGGATCCGGAGCTGGCCGAGCCGCTCGACCTTGAGCGCGATCTGGACGAGGTCGATCTCGCGCTGGCCTCGGCGCGGCTGTGGTCGGAGGATCCGGTACGCCAGGCGGTGGAGGAGTTGTGGCCGGAGCTGACGCCGCAGCGCCTGATCGGCGAGTTGCTGGCTTCGCCGGAGACGTTGTGGCAGGTGTCGCCTCCGGGCCTGGACTGGCGGGCGCTGGTGCGGCCGGAGGGTTCGCCGTGGACGGTCGGCGACGTACCGCTGCTGGATGAGGCGGCCGAACTGCTGGGCGAGGACGACTCGGCGAGCCGCTCGGCCGCCCGGGAGGCCGAGGGCGCATGGGAGGAGCAGGAGCGTTACGCCCAGGAGGTCCTGGAGACGACCGGCCTGCTCGAGGAGGGCATCTTCGACCGGGCCGACGTGCTGGCCGACCGGCACGCCGACGCCGGCGCGGACCTGAGCACCGCCGAGCGGGCCGCGGCCGACCGCCAGTGGGCCTACGGCCATGTGATCGTGGACGAGGCCCAGGAGCTGTCGGCGATGGCGTGGCGGACGGTCATGCGCAGGGTGCCGGCCCGCTCGCTGACGGTGGTGGGCGACATCGCCCAGACGGGTTCGGCGGCCGGGGCGCGCTCCTGGGGCGAGGTCCTCGATCCCTACCTGCGGGGCCGCTGGCGCGAAGAGCGGCTGCTGGTCAACTACCGGACCCCGGCGGAGATCATGCGGGTGGCGGCCGACGTCCTGCGCGCGGTCGACCCGGCCCAGAGCCTTCCGGAGTCGGTCAGGGACGGGGAGGCCGAGCCGCGCGCGGTCCGTACGGGCCTCAACGGCCTGCCCGCCCTGGTGGCCGAGGAGCTGCGGGAGATCGGCGAGGGCCGCCTGGCCCTGCTGACCCCGGACGCCCTTCAGGCGGAGACGGCGGCGCTGTTTCCCGGCTGCGACGATCTGGAGGCCCCGGTGGTGGTCCTGACGGTGACCCAGTGCAAGGGGCTGGAGTTCGACGCCGTCATCGTGGTGGACCCGCAGGCCATCCTGGCCCAGTCCCCGATGGGCGGCCAGGACCTGTATGTGGCCGTGACCAGGGCGACCCGCCGCCTGACGGTCACTCACGAGAACGGCCTGCCGGAGGTCCTGGCCCAGCTCGCCAAGAAATCTACTTTGTAAAGGCGCTCGGGCAGGTCAAAAACCCAAACGCATAATCGAATAAATCCTCATCTATCAAACGGCGGCACGCGAGCGGTCATGGGTAGAGCCGGTCGGCGACTTCGCGGATGCGGGTGGTCACCCGCAGGAGGGAGTGCAGGGTCTCGGTGTCGAGGTGGCGCATGATGTTGCGGTAGTGGTCCAGGCCGGCGTCGTTGATCTCGGCCATGAGCCTGGTGCCCGCGTCCGTCAGTTCCACGCGGCGCACGCGGCGGTCGTGCGGGTCTTCGCGCCGGCTCACCAGGCCGTGGCCGACCAGCCGGTCGACGATGCCGGTCACGGTGCCGAGCCCGACGCCGAGGCTCTGGGCGAGCTCCTGGCCGGAGGTGGAGCCGTTGAGGGACAGCACCATGACGACTTTGAGTTGGCGCATGGTGAGGTTGGAGGTGAACAGCGGCGATGGGCTCTGGGCGAAGGTCCGCCCGAGGTCGCGCTGGGTTTCGGTGATCCGGCGGATCAGGTCTTCGCGTTCGTCGTCCACACTCACCTCTCGCTTCCTGAGAATGTTATCAGGAACGCCAAGGCAGGCTAAATATTCGTAAAAGGCGAAGTGTTAGTCTGGAGCGAACTCTGAAGGGACCTCCATGACCGCGTTCGCCCGGTTGAGTCTTGCCAACCGCAGTTTAGTGATCTTGCTGGCACTCGTGCTCAGCGCGTTCGGCGCGTTCACGATTCCGCAGCTCAAGCAGCAGTTGTTGCCGTCACTGTCGTTCCCCGGCGCGTTCGTCATCGCGTCGTATCCCGGTGCTTCGCCGGAGATCGTGGAAGACCAGGTGACCAAGCCGCTGGAGGACTCCTTCCAGGGCATTCCCGGCATGGAGCAGATGACCTCGACGTCGAAGGAGGGCCTGACGCAGGTCCAGGTCGCCTTCGCGTTCGGCACCGACATCGAGGCGTCGATCAACAAGATGCAGCAGGCGGTCAGCCGGGTGCAGCCGCAGTTGCCCTCCGGTGTGGAGCCGCAGGTGGTCGCGGGTAACACCGACGACATCCCGGTGCTGGTGCTGGCCGTGGGCGACGGCGGCGACGAGCGGGCGATGGCCGACAAGCTGCGCCGCATCATGGTGCCGGAGCTGCAGGCCGTGGAGGGCGTGCGGGAGGCGACGGTCACGGGCACGCGTGACGAGGTCGTGACGATCAAGCCGGATCTGAAGAAGATGGCGCTGGCGGGTGTGTCGGCGGCGCAGATCCCGGAGGTGCTGAAGGCCAACGGGACGCCGATCCCGGCGGGCACCCTGAACGACGGCTCCTCGTCGCTGACGGTCCAGGTGGGCCAGCGGGTCGATTCGATCGAGAAGCTGAAGGACCTGTACCTGACCCCGGCCCAGCCGCAGACCGCTCAGGCTCAGCCGCAAGCCCAGCCGCAGGCGCAGCCGCAGCAGGGTCGTCCGGGCGGGCAGCCGCAGGGCGGCCCGGCGCAGACGGCCACGCTGGTCAAGCCGAAGCCGCTCAAGCCGGTCAAGCTGGGTGACGTCGCGGAGATCACCCGCGGTCTGGCCGATCCGACGACGATCACCCGTACCGACGGCAGGACCAGCCTGGGCGTGTCGGTGACGATGTCGCCCGACGGCAACGCGGTGTCGATCTCGAACGCGATCCGCGAGAAGCTGCCCGAGCTGGGCAGGGCGCTGGGCGACTCGTCGGAGACGGCCGTCGAGGTGGTCTTCGACCAGGCTCCCTACGTGCAGGAGTCGATCGAGAACCTGACCACCGAGGGTCTGCTGGGCCTGGTGTTCGCGGTGCTGGTCATCTTGGTGTTCCTGCTGTCAGTGCGCTCCACGCTGGTGACGGCGGTGTCGATCCCGCTGTCGGTGGTGATCGCGCTGATCGCGTTGTGGGCGGGCGACTATTCGCTGAACATGCTGACGCTCGGCGCGCTGACGATTGCGGTCGGCCGGGTGGTGGACGACTCGATCGTGGTGCTGGAGAACATCAAGCGCCATCTCGGGTACGGCGAGGCGAAGCTGTCGGCGATCTTGTCGGGGGTTCGCGAGGTGTCGGGGGCGGTGACGGCCTCGACGCTGACGACGGTGGCGGTGTTCGCGCCGATCGCGGTGGTCGGCGGCATGGTGGGTGAGTTGTTCGGTCCGTTCGCGGTCACGGTGGCGGTGGCGTTGCTGGCTTCGCTGGTGGTGTCGCTGACGGTGGTGCCGGTGCTGGCGTACTGGTTCTTGAAGGCGCCGGCGCTGACGCCGGAGCAGGCGCGGGCGCAGCGTGAGGAGGCCGAGGCCAAGGAGTTGCGCAGCCCGTTGCAGCGCGCCTATCTGCCGGTGTTGCGGTTCGCGACGCGGTTCAAGCTGGTGACGGTGCTGATCGGGCTGGCGGTGTTCGTCGGGACGCTGGGGCTGGCGGGCCAGTTGCAGACGAACTTCCTGGACTCCTCTGGCCAGAACACCATCTCGGTGTCGCAGAAGATGCCGGTGGGCACCGATCTGGCCACGACGGACGCGGCGGCCAAGAAGGTGGAAGGCGTCCTTTCCGGCCTGGACGGCGTGGAGACGTACCAGGTGAACGTGGGTGGCGGCAACGCGATGCGCGGTGGGGCGGGTGGTGGCGCGGATCGGGCGTCGTACTCGCTGACGTTGAAGGACGGCGTCGAGACGCCGGTGGTGGAGCAGGCACTGCGGGACAAACTGGCCGGTCTTTCGGGGATCGGCGAGGTGACGGTCGGCGGTTCCGGCGGCGGCGGGTTCTCCTCCGACTCCATCGACGTGATCGTGCAGGCGGCCGACGCCGAGACGCTGCGGACGGCCGCGGACGCGGTCAAGACGGCGATGGGCCAGGTGCCGGGGCTGCGTGATGTGGCCTCGAACCTGGAGGCCAGCGCGCCGCGCGTCGAGGTGCGGGTGGACAAGGAGAAGGCGGCGGCCAAGGGGTTGTCGGAGGCGCAGATCGGTCAGTCGGTGGCGCAGGCCTTCCGCGGCGCGCCGCTGGGTCAGGTCACGCTGGATGGGCGGGCCAGTGATCTGGTGCTGCGGGTGGGTGATGCGCCGGAGGACGTCAAGGCGATCGAGGGTCTGAAGCTGGCGACGGCGTCGGGTCTGGTGAAGCTGTCGTCGGTGGCCGATGTGGAGCGGGTGGCCGGGCCGACGCAGGTGACGCGGATCGACGGTGAGCGTTCGGCGACGGTGTCGGCCAAGGCGACGGGCTCGGATCTGGGCAGTGTGACGCAGGCGCTGACGACGAAGCTGGACGGGGTGACACTGTCGGCGGGTGCCTCGTATGAGATCGGTGGCGCGTCGGCGGATCAGCAGGAGGCGTTCGCGGATCTGGGGATGGCGATGCTGGCGGCGATCGCGATCGTGTTCATGATCATGGTGGCGACGTTCCGGAGTTTCGTGCAGCCGCTGATCTTGCTGGTGTCGATTCCGTTCGCGGCGACGGGCGCGGTGGGGTTGCTGGTGGCGACGGACACGGCGATGGGCGTGCCGGCGTTGATCGGCATGCTGATGCTGATCGGGATCGTGGTGACGAACGCGATCGTGCTGATCGACCTGATCAACCAGTATCGCGCTCAGGGGATGGGGATCGTGGAGGCGGTGATCGAGGGCGGCCGGCGCAGGTTGCGGCCGATCCTGATGACCGCGGTGGCCACGATCTGCGCGTTGACGCCGATGGCGCTGGGTGTGACGGGGTCGGGCGGGTTCATCTCCCAGCCGCTGGCGATCGTGGTCATCGGTGGTCTGGTGACCTCGACGCTGCTGACGCTGGTGCTGGTGCCGACGTTGTACACGGTGGTGGAGCGGACGAAGGAGCGGCTGCGCCGTAAGCCGGCCGAGCCGAAGCCGGAGCCGAAGGTGCTGGCCCCGACCTCGTAGATTCAAGGGGGGTGCTCCGCCCGTGCGGCCTGGTGCCGTGCGGGCGGAGCTGTGTGAATAGACTTGTGCGACGTGACTTCCAAGCCGCGTATCCCTGACGTCCTGGCCGCCCGTTATGCCTCCGCGGAGCTGGCCCGGTTGTGGTCTCCCGAGTACAAGGTGGTCGCCGAGCGGCGGCTGTGGCTGGCGGTGTTGCGGGCGCAGGCGGAGCTGGGGGTCGCGGTTCCCGAGGATGCCCTGGCCGACTACGACAAGGTGGTCGAGCAGGTCGATCTGGCCTCGATCGCGGCGCGTGAGCGGGTGACGCGGCACGATGTGAAGGCGCGCATCGAGGAGTTCAACGCGCTGGCCGGGCACGAGCAGGTGCACAAGGGCATGACCTCGCGCGATCTGACGGAGAACGTCGAGCAGTTGCAGGTGCGTGACAGCCTGCTGCTGGTGCGGGATCGGGTGGTGGCGTTGCTGGCCCGGCTGGCGACGCTGGCCGAGGAGCATGAGGCGACGGTGATGGCGGGCCGTTCGCACAATGTGGCGGCGCAGGCCACGACGCTGGGCAAGCGGTTCGCGTCGGCGGCAGATGAGCTGCTGGTGGCTTTTCGCCGCCTGGAGGAGCTGATCGCCCGTTATCCGCTGCGCGGCATCAAGGGGCCGGTGGGCACGGCTCAGGACATGCTGGATCTGCTGGACGGTGATCGCGGGAAGCTGGCGGAGCTGGAGGGGCGGGTGGCCGCGCATCTGGGGTTCGAGCGGCGTTTCACCAGTGTGGGGCAGGTCTATCCGCGGTCGCTGGATTTCGAGGTGGTGACGGCTCTGGTGCAGCTGGCGGCGGCGCCGTCGTCGCTGGCCAAGACGATCCGGTTGATGGCCGGGCATGAGCTGGTGACCGAGGGGTTCAAGGAGGGGCAGGTCGGTTCGTCGGCGATGCCGCACAAGATGAACACCCGCTCGTGTGAGCGGGTGAACGGTCTGACGGTGGTGTTGCGGGGTTACGCCTCGATGGTGGGCGAGCTGGCGGGCGATCAGTGGAACGAGGGTGATGTGTCGTGTTCGGTGGTGCGCCGGGTGGCGTTGCCGGATGCGTTCTTCGCTTTCGACGGGCTGGTGGAGACGATGTTGACGGTCCTGGATGAGTTCGGGGCGTTCCCGGCGGTCATCTCGGCGGAGCTGGATCGGTATCTGCCGTTCCTGGCGACGACGAAGATGCTGATGGCGGCGGTACGCGCGGGGGTGGGCCGTGAGCAGGCGCACGAGCTGATCAAGGAGCACGCGGTGGCGGCGGCGCTGGCGATGCGTTCGCGGGGCGCGGCCAACGAGCTGCTGGAGCGGCTGGCGGCCGATGAGCGGTTCCCGGTGGACCGGGCGGGCCTGCAGGCGCTGCTGGGTGATCGGGTGTCGTTCACCGGGGCGGCGGCCGACCAGGTGGAGGCGGTGTCGCAGGCGGTGGGCGAGGTCGTGGCGGCCTATCCGGAGGCGGCGGCTTATCGGCCGGGCTCAATTCTGTGATCGTTGAGCTTACGCGGCTGGATCAGGTGCGGTCGGCGTGCGGGGACGACGATCTGCTGAGGTGGGCCCGTCGTATCGGCCGTTCGGTGATGTGGAGCTGATGGCGGATGTCGCGCCGTCGGTCGGGTTCTTGGCGGAGGTCGCGACTGCTGCCCGGTTCCGCGGGCGGGGGCTGGCGGAGCGGCTGTGCCGGTGGGTGTCGGGTGAGCTGGTGGCGGCGCGGGGCAGGGCGGCGCTGATGGTGGATGACGGCAACCTGGCGGCGATCAGGGTGTATGAGCGGATCGGGTATCGCCGTCGAGCGGTCATGGCGTCGCGGGCGGTGTAGAGCGGCCGGCTCCGGGTGAGGGGTGGGAACGTAGATGGTGACCGTGCGCACGTCGCGGTGGGGTGGCGGCGCGGCCGGTGAGCGTGACCCTGGAGTGCCGGTGACCTGGGGCGGCGGGTGGGTCTTCCCGTGCTTGCCGTACAGGATGGATGGGGTTGTGTTTTTAAGAAGGAGCGGCGCGGCGGAGTAGCTCGGTGAGCAGGGGGCGCAGGGCGGTGGGAATGTTGGGTTCGGTGAGTTCGGTGGTCTGGTCGCCGGTGGGGTGGTGGACGGTGAGCCGGTAGCGGGGTTGGGCCGAGGTGGCGGGGGTGGCGGCGGGCTCGGCGGCGCTGAGGGCGGCCAGGAGGGTTCGCAGGTCGTCGTCCAGGTCGGTGTCGAGGGTGGCGTGGCGGCGCAGGCCGGTGAAGCCGCCGCTGGTTTCGAGCGTCACGCGCATGTCGTCCCTTCCGGCGGATGGTTCCTCTTTCACGGTACGCGGGTGGACTCCGCACGGGTCTGTGGCGGGTATCGTCGCGGAACCCTCGCGGGATGCCGCGCCGTCAGGCCCGTGCGGAGAGTTCGCGGGGTTACCAGAATCCCTGCTGGCGGGCGGCGCCGCGGACGGTTTGGGGGGACTGGCGGGGGACGAGGTTGTTGCGGGCCAGGATGCGGGCCTGGGCGACGGCGACGGTGGCGGCGTCGCTGAACTTGGCGTTAGGCCACAGGTTCTGCAGGGTCTGGTACATGATCAGGGTGGCGGCGTCGAGGCCGATGTCCTGGCTGATGAGGTAGAACCAGCGGTTGGTGATGCCGGACATGATGTGGGGGTCGGCGGGTTCGAAGTAGCCGGACATGTCGCGGGGTTGCGGGTCGCGGCCCATGAGGGGGTTGTCGAAGGCGGTGCCGGGTTCGGCCATGTTGCGCAGTGCTTCGCCGTAGAGGTCGTCGGCCATGATCTCGTCGCCGATGAGCCAGTTGTGGCTGTGGGCGTCGTGGTTGCCGGCGTGGGCGTCGATGGCGGTGCCGAGCATGTCGCTGAAGGATTCGTTGAGGGCGCCGCTCTGGTCGTTGGTGTAGTTGAGGTTGGCGCTGAACTGGGTGACGCCGTGGGTGAGTTCGTGGGCGCAGACGTCGACGCTGGCGGTCAGGTCCTTGAAGACCAGGCCGCTGCCGTTGCCGAAGACCATGCGCAGGCCGGCGTCGTCCCAGAAGGCGTTGTCGAAGCCGACGCCGAAGTTGACGTTGGCGACGAGGTTGAGTCCGGCGTTGTCGATGGAGTCGCGGCCGAGTTTGTCCTGGTAGTAGGTGCGGACGAGGCCGAGGTAGTCGTAGGCGTCGTTGGCGTTCTGGGCGGTGACGGCGGGGTCTCCTTCGCCGCGGATGAAGGTGACGTCGAAGGTCCACTGGTTGAGGTCGTCGTAGATGAGGCGGCCGGCGGTGCCGGGTTTGGGGATGGTGAGTCCGGGCGGGAGGGTTTCGGGTTCGGCGGTGAGGCGCTGCTGCTGGCCCAGGGGCAGGGCGTCGGGGCTGCGCCGTCCGCGGCGGAACTGGGCGGAGACGACCGCTGAGCGCTGGGCCGAGGCGGGTTCGGCGCTCTGTTGTGCCTGGACTTTGGCGATGTGGTCGAGGACGTGGGGCGGGACGAAGCTGCAGCGATATGCCATGGCGCAACCCTTGTGCCGGGGGTGGTTGTGACGTTTCCACGTAAGCGGGGGCCGGTTGGGGTGCGCATCGGTGGTGGTCTCAGGGCTATCCCTAGGGCCGCCTTGGGGGGTGGCTGGAAAATCGGATGAGGTTCGCCAGGTGGTCAGGCAGAGTTGACGGTGTGATGTCCGATTTTGTGCCTGGTATTGAGTTGTCCCGAGCCTTTTATGCCGAGGTGGTGGCGCCGCTGGTGGCGCGGGTGCCGCATAGTGCCGCGTTGATCGGGCCGGGTTCGGAGGTGCTGGCGTTCGACACGGGCCGCTCCGCTGATCATGACTGGGGTCCGCGGGTGCTGGTGTTCGTGGAGCCGCGGGCGGTGGCGGAGGTGGAGGCGCGGGTGCTGGCCGGGCTTCCGGAGCGGTTTCGGGGGCTGGCGACGGTGTTCGACTATCACGGCGCGCTGCAGCCGGGGGTGGTGGTCGCCGATCTGGAGGGTTGGCTGGTGGAGCGGTTGGGGTTCGATCCGCGGCGGGGGGTGTCGCTGCTGGATTGGCTGTCGGTGCCGTGGCAGAGCCTGGCGGAGGTGACGTCGGGGGAGGTGTTCCATGACGGGCTGGGTGGGCTGGAGGCGGCTCGGGCGGCGTTGCGCTGGTATCCGGGGGATGTGTGGCGTTATGTGCTGGCGTGTCAGTGGCGGCGTATCGCGCAGGAGGAGCCGTTTCCCGGCCGGTCGGGTGAGGTGGGCGATGAGCTCGGCTCGGCCGTCGTGGGGGCGCGGCTGAGCCGGGAGGTGATGCGGCTGGCGTTGCTGTTGCGCCGCCGCTATCCGCCGTACGCCAAGTGGCTGGGCAGTGCTCTGGCGCGGATGCCCGGTTCGACGGAGCTGGGGGAGTCGCTGGGGCTGGCGGTGGCCGCCCGGTCGTGGCGGGAGCGGGAGGACGGGCTGGCCGCGGCCTACGGGCGGCTGGCGGCGTTGCAGAACCGGGTGGGTCTGGCCGAGCCGCTGGATGAGCGGGTGCGCGGCTTCCATGATCGGCCGTTCCGGGTGATCGGGGGTGATCGGTTCGCGCAGGCGTTGCTGGGGTCGGTGTCGGATCCGGTGATCAGGGGGTTGCCGGTGGTGGGGTGTGTGGATCAGCTGTCGGACTCGGTGGATCTGCTGCTGGAGCCGGGCCGGGCCCGGGCGGTGACGGCGGCGGCGCTCGGCCTGGGCGCCTGACAGGTGTTTCCCACCTTCTGCCGGGTAGCGGGACCCGGCGACCGGAAAGCACGAGAGCGTCATGAGCACGAAAACCGATGAGTTCGCCGACCGCCTGTTCCACGCGGCGCTCGGCGCCATTGAGGTCCTGTCGGTGCACATCGGTGACCGGCTGGGCTGGTATCGCGCGCTGGCCGAGCACGGTCCGGCCGATCCCGGCGAGCTGGCCGCCCGCGCGGGCGGCCACGAACGATACGCCAGGGAATGGCTCGAACAGCAGGCCGCCTGCGACATCCTTCAGGTCGGCGCCGACGGGCGTTTCGCGCTGCCCGACGGCGCGGCGGAGGTCCTGACCGACGCCTCCAGCCTGGCCTACCTCGCACCGCTGGCGCGGATGCTGACCAGCGCCGCCGTGCAGATGCCCGCCCTGCTGGAGGCCTACCGGCGGGGCGGCGGGGTCGGCTGGGCGAGCTTCGGCCAGGACATGCGAGAGTCTCAGGCGGACCTGAACCGGCCCTGGTTCGAGCGCGCGCTGCCGGGCGCCATCGCGGGCGTGCCCGACCTGGAGGCGGTTCTGCGCCGTCCCGGGGCTCGCATCGCCGACCTCGGCTGCGGCGCGGGGTGGTCGACGATCGCGCTGGCCAGGACCTACCCCGAGGCCATGGTGGTGGGCGTCGACATCGACGGCCCGTCCGTCGAGCTGGCCGCGCGCAACGCCGCGAGCGCCGGGGCCGGGCCTGGCCTCACCTTCCGCCAGGGGGATGCCGCCCTGCTCGGTGAGGATCGCTACGACGCCGTGTTCGCCTTCGAGTGCGTGCACGACATGCCGCGGCCGGTGCGGACGCTGGCGGCGGCGCGGCGGGCGGTCGTGCCCGGTGGGGCGGTGGTCGTGATGGACGAGGCCGTGGGTGAGCGCTTCGCCGGGCCCGCCGATGAGGTGGAGCGGCTGATGTACGGCTTCAGCCTGCTGATCTGCCTGCCGGACGGGATGAGTGATCCGCCTTCGGCCGCCACGGGAACGGTGATGCGGCCGGACACGCTGCGCCGGTACGCGCGCGAGGCCGGGTTCGCCGACCTGGAAGTCCTGCCGATCGAGGACTTCGGATTCTGGCGCTTCTACCGCCTCATCCCCTGACCTCGCAAACTGAACTCCACACCAAAAATACAATGGACTTAAAGTTTGGTGTTGAGTTAAGTTATTGCGCATGTCCGAGGGGTTGCGGGAACGCAAGAAGCAGCAGACGCGCCGCCGCATCCGCGACGTGGCCACCGCCCTGTTCGTGGAACGCGGCTTCGACCACGTCACGATCGCCGAAGTCGCCGCGGCGGCCGAGGTGTCCGTCAACACCGTCTACAACTACTTCCCGGCCAAGGAGGACCTCGTCCTGCCGCCCGATGAGGCCTCACCTCATCGCCTGGCCGACATCGTGCGCCGGCGCCCCGCCGGGCAGGCCGCCATGCCGGCGGTGCTGGAGCACCTGCGGCAGGAGGTACGGCGGCGCGACCGCAAGATGGGCCTGACCGAGGGGTTCGGCCGCGTCCTGGAGATGATGCGCGCCGCTCCCACCCTCACCGCCCGCCTGGGCGACCTCGGCCGGCAGATGACCGACGAACTGGTCGCCGTCCTGGCCGAGGAGACCGGTGCCGCGCCCGGCGACCCGCTGCCCCGCATGGTGGCCTGGCACATCGGCGGCCTGCACTCGCTGGTCTACGCCGAGATCGGCGAACGGACCGCGGCGGGTCACAGCGCCGGCGACATCGCCGCGGCCGTGCTGGAACTCCTGGACGTCTTCGAGGACCTGCTCGGAGAACGCCTGCTCACCTATGCTCGACGAAAGGACTGACCTTGTTCAGAGTGATGATTCGCGGCAAGTTCGACGCCCTGGACGACGCCGCCCGTGAGGCCGTGCGGGCCGCGGGAAACGCCGCCTTCACCGAGGCCGGGACGTTCACCCACGACCAGAGCGTGTCGTCGTTCACCTTCCGCTGCCAGGTCCCCGCCGGGCCCGACGACGGCGAGAACGAGGCCATCAGGTCGGCGATGGCGGCCCTGGAGGCGCACGGCCACCTGTATCAGTTGCTGCACGTCGCGGTGACGGACATGCGCGACATCAAGATCCGCCGCAAGGGACGCCCGAGGACGACCTCGGGCTGACCGCGCACCCTGCCCCGGCTCACCGCTCCGTGCGGGCTTGTGTCCTGCTGTCATGTGGCGGTTTTTCGCTCTTTTTACGGCACGCATGGGTCACCCGCCACCCGCCGCACGTGGCCGGGGGCCTCCAGGAAAACGGCCTCTGACCCCGCACGTGGCCGGCCGCCGTTACGTGAGCGTCCTTGCTTGCGTCGCCCGGGAACGACGTCAGAGCCGCTGTGACCTCGGCGGGCCGTTCCCCCGCGAGGCGGAAGGAGCGCCCGCCGAGCAGGCGGTTCAGCAGGCGGCTCGGCGGCGGGCGTTGGCGGTGATGGCGAGGCGGACGTAGGCGGCCAGGCCCGGCACCTGGCCGTCGAAATGGGCCGTGAACCGCGGATCCATCACATACAACTCGCCCAGCCCCCGATGAATCTCATACGTGCAGGTGTAGAACCACCGGCTGATGTGAGCGCGATGACGCTCGGCCACCTCCATCGCCGCCTCGCCGTCGGGCGGCAGCCCCGCCTCGAACACCGCCACCAGATCGCCCAGCACGCCCGCCGCCTCGGCCTTGATCCGCAACCAGTCGGCCTTGGTGTAGGTGGCCACCCGGCGGCGGCTCTGCTCGTACTGCTCGCCGCCGCCCCAGCGCCGCTCCACCTCCGCCTCGTGATCCTCCGGCCGGAAGCCGCCGAACACCTCCAAGCGTTCGGCCGGGGTGAGCGCGACGCTCATCGTGCGCGCCTGCATCGCCCGTTCCACCGCGGCGATCACCTCGCTGAGCCGCTCGGACTTGCGGACCAGCAGCTCATGCTGGCGTCGCAGGTGCGTCAGCTCGTCGGCGCGCGGCTCGTCCAGGATGACGGCGATCTCCTCCAGCGCGAAACCCAGCTCCCGATACAGCAGCACCTGCTGCAGCCTGATCAGATCCGCCTCGGTGTAACGACGGTAGCCGGCCGCGCTGCGCTCACCCGGGCAGAGCAGGCCGACCTCGTCGTAGTGATGCAGCGTGCGCACGGTGACGCCGGCCAGCCGCGACACCTGCCCCACGGACAAACTCATGACACCACCATGAACCCTCACGTTACGTCAGGTGCAACCCCCGGCTGGACTCTCCCACGGCGGGAGGGCCCATGCTGGGGGCGTGGATGAGGATCTCCTGCCGATCGGGCAGTTCGCCCAGCTTGCCCGGTTGAGCGTGAAGCAGTTGCGGCACTACGACGAGATCGGGCTGCTGCGGCCCGCCTGCGTGGACGCCGCCACCGGCTACCGCTACTACCGCGCCGCGCAGGCCCGCACGGCGCTGTCGATCGGGCTGCTGCGCTCACTCGACGTGCCGCTGCCCGTCGTGGGCCAGGTCCTGGCCGGCAGCCAAGGCGCCCTGGAGTCCGTACGCGACTCGCTGGAGTCCGAACTGGCCCGGCGGCGGCGCGCCCTGGCGTCACTGGAACGCGTCATGGCCGACGGCCTGCCCGCCACCCAGGTCCGCATCGTCACCGAACCCGCGCACCGCGTCGCCCTCGTCCGCGAACGCGCCGACGGCCCGGCCGACATCGCCCGCGCCACCAGCACCGCCGCCGCACGCCTGATGGCCGGCATGTACAGGGCGGCTGACGCGGGCGCCGGCACCCGCCCGGCCCACTCCGGCACCCGCCCGAGGCGGGACGGCCCGCTGCCCGTACACGCCGACACCGGGAACACCGGGGGCAGCCCGCCTGCCTGGGACGCCGCCGCCTCGAAGACGAAGGACGCCGACGCCTCGCAGGCAGGGTACGGCCCGCCACCCACGCACGCCGCCGCCTCGAAGACGAAGGACGCCGACGCCTCGCAGGCAGGGTACGGCCCGCCACCCACGCACGCCGCCGCCTCGAAAGCGGCGGACAGCCCGCCCCCTACCCCCAGCGACGCCGAGCCTCCCGGCCGGACGCTCGCCCAGGCCGCCGGCACGCATCCCGGCGGGGGAGCGGCGACGGGCGACGGGCCGCAGTTGATCGGGCTGTTCCCCCTCGACCTGAGCGACGCCTTCGACGTGGCCTTCGCGCTCGTCCTGCACGACGGCTGGGAGGCCGGCGGGGGCGCGCGGGTGGACGTGCTGCCCGGCGGCACGTTCGCCGCCGCCACCCACATCGGCCCCTACGACCAGATCTCCCTGACCGCCCACGCCGTCCTGGCCTGGTGCGCCGAACGCCGCCACCCCATGCGCGGCCCGATCCGCGAGGTGTACGTGTCCGACCCGGCCCGCACCCCGCCCGATGAGCTGATCACCCACCTGATGATCCCTTTGGAGGAAGAGTCATGAACGCCGAACTGACCACCCACGGCCCGGTCACCTGCCTGAACGTCACCGGCCTCGGCGAACCCGGCGGCAGCGAGCACCTGTCGGCCATCGGCGCCCTGTTCGCCGTCGCCGGCGCGATGGGCGGCCCCGGCGGGCCGCTGGAGGGCCTGTGGTGGGTGGAGGACGAGCGGCCCGGTCTTGAGGTGCCGCGCGAGCAGTGGCGCTGGCACCTGCTGCTGCCCCTGCCCGCCGCACCCGAACCGGGACGGCTGGAGCAGGCCCGCGAGTCCGTGCGCGCCACCGGCGCGGCGGTGGACCGGGTACGCGTGGCCGTCTTCACCGAAGGACAGTGCGTGGAGATCCTGCACCACGGCCCCTACAGCGAGGAGCACCTGTCGCTGAAGATCATGGAGGACTTCATGGACGAACACGCGCTGGTGCCCAACGGGCCGCACCACGAGGTGTACCTGACGGCCTTCGACGACCCCGACCCGCGCACGGTGCTGCGCCAGCCTGTGCGCCCGGCCTGAGGCGCGGGAACCGGCGACGCCCCACGGGCAAGGCCGTAGCACATGCCTGCGCCGATCAACGCCGCCCACTGGCGTGGCGCCCGCCGCGGCCCACCCGTCCGGCCGGCCCGCTCACCGCTGCGGGTCGGCCCGCTTCAGCAGCGGGTGCGCCCGCATCGCCCCTTCCAGCTCGCCCGGCAGCTCATCGCGGTAGCGGCCCAGCGTCGACAGGTCGCTGTGGCCCAGCACCCGCCGCACCGCGTCCATGTCCACCGCGTCGGCCAGCAGATGCGTGGCCGTCGTATGCCGCAGCCCATGTGGTGTCACCGAGCGGCGCTGGCCGGCCTCTACCTGCCGCTGCACCCGGTCGATCACCGCCTGCACGTCACCGCGCGCCAACCGGCGCCCCCGCCACGACAGCAGCAGCGCCTTGTCCGGCAGCGGCGCCCGCTCCCGCGCCAGGTAGGCCTCCAGCGCCAGCGTCACATCGCGGGGGAGCGGCAGATCGCGGGTGCGGCCGCCCTTGCCGAAGATCCGCCAGTAACGCACGCCGTCATTGGTGTAGAAATCCTCGACGTTGGCCCGTACGAGCTCCGAGACCCGCGGCCCCATCGTCGACAGCAGCAGCACGATCAGCGCGTCGCGCAGCTCGGTGCGCTGGTCTCGCCGGCCCCGTGCCGGAGCCTCGCCCAGTGACCGCGCCGCGCCGATCAGTCCTTGCGCCTGCTCGCGGGTCAGCGCCCGCCGCTCCGGCCGTAGTCCGCCGCGTTCTCTGGCCGTCACCGTCGAGTGGGTCATCGGGTTGATCTGCACCCAGCCCGCCAGCGAGGCGTGCTTGAACAGTGCCGAGATCGAGCGGCGGAAGCGGGCTTGGGAGGAGGGGCTCTGCCCGCCGCCGGCCGCCGAGCGCCGGCCGTCCGGTTTGCGGGCGAACGCCAGCAAGATCGCATCGATGTCCTCGCCGGACAGGTCGTCCAGCACCGTCGACTCGCCGGCCAACGCGACCAGCGTGGCCACGTCGCGCGCGTAGAGCTCGGCTGTGGCCTGCGACAGCGCTCCCGTCAGTGTTTTGGCCCGCACCAGCTCCACATAGCGATCGGCCGCCTGGACCACCGTCAGCCGATCAAGCTCAGCAGGCCGCACCGTCCCCCCTCACGCTGGAAGATCCCCGTCACAGGCAGACGGTAGCGGGCCCCACCGACAGAAAATTTCAGATGTCGCGGAACGTCTCGATCCGCGCGCCCAGCGCGTTGAGCCGCTCGGCCAGGTCCTCGTATCCGCGGTTGATGACGTACACGTTGCGCAGCACCGAGGTGCCCTCGGCCGCCATCATCGCCAGCAGGACGACCACCGCCGGGCGCAGCGCCGGCGGGCACATCATCTCCGCGCTGCGCCAGCGCGTCGGCCCCTCCACCAGGACGCGATGCGGGTCCAGCAGTTTGACCGAGGCCCCGAGGCGGGTCAGTTCCGTCAGGTAGATGGCGCGGTTGTCGTAGACCCAGTCATGGATGAGCGTCGAACCCTGCGCGGTGGCCGCGATCGCGGCGAAGAAGGGGACGTTGTCGATGTTCAGTCCGGGGAACGGCATCGGATGGATCTTGTCGATGGGGGAGATCAGCTTGGAGGGCCGCACCGTCAGGTCCACCAGCCGGGTGCGGCCGTTGGCCGCCGGGTATTCTCCGCCCCGGTCGTGATCGAGGCCCATCTCCTCCAGCACCGCCAGCTCGATCTCCAGGAACTCCACCGGGACCCGGCAGATCGTCAGCTCCGAGGAGGTCACCACCGCGGCCGCCAGCAGGCTCATCGCCTCCACCGGGTCTTCGGAGGGGGAGTAGTCGACGTCGCACTCGATGGAGGCCACCCCGTGCACGGTCAGCGTCGTCGTCCCGACGCCCTCCACCCGCACGCCCAGCTCCTCCAGGAAGAAGCATAGGTCCTGGACCATGTAGTTGGAGGAGGCGTTGCGGATCACCGTCACGCCGTCGTGCCGCGCCGCCGCCAGCAGCGCGTTCTCCGTCACCGTGTCGCCCCGCTCGGTCAAAACGATCGCCCGTGAGGGCGACACGCCCCGGTCCACCCGCGCGTGGTAGAAGCCGCCTGTCGCGGTGATGTCCAGCCCGAAGTGCCGCAGCGCCGACATGTGCGGCTGCACCGTGCGTGTTCCCAGGTCGCAGCCGCCGGCGTACGGAATCCTGAACTCCTCCGCGCGATGCATGAGCGGCCCCAGGAACATGATCACGCTTCTGGTGCGGCGGGCGGCCTCGGTGTCCATCGCCTCCAGTTCCAGCCGGGCCGGAGGGACGATCTCCAGGTCGCTGCCCTCGTTGATCCATCGGGCCCGCACTCCGATGGAGGCGAGCACCTCCAGGATCCGGTACACCTCTTCGATCCGCGCCACCTTACGCAAGATCGTCCGGCCGGAGGTGAGCAGGGACGCGCACAGCAGCGCCACGCAGGCGTTCTTGGAGGTCTTCACGTCGATGCTGCCCGACAGCCGGCGTCCGCCCACCACCCGCAGGTGCATCGGCCCGGAGTAGCCCAGCGACACGATCTCGCTGTCGAGCGCCTCGCCGATCCGCGCGATCATCTCAAGACTGATGTTCTGGTTGCCGCGCTCGATCCGGTTCACCGCGCTCTGGCTGGTGGCCAGAGCGTCCGCCAGCTGCAGCTGGGTCCACCCACGGTGCTGGCGGGCGTCGCGAATGAGCCGGCCGATCCGTACGAGATAGTCATCAGTCATAGCACGACAACATATCTCACATATGAGATGCCGCTGCGACGGGCCCCGCCGACGCGCCGGACAACTCCCGGTGCACCGCCAGGTGGTCCGGCGTCGTCACCACCTTACGCTTGTGCACGAACGCCTTGCGCGCCTGCCGGAAGCCGTTGCGGTCATCGAACATGTCCCGGCTCATCTCGGCCAGCTCCTCCACCCGGTAGGCCTCCAGGGGCTTGCGCCGCTCGTCGGCCTCCTGCGCCTGGCGTTTGATCTCCAGCAGCCGCCCGTAATCGTCACCGGCGGCCAGCCGCTCGGCGTACTCCAGCACCGAGCGCTCGAACTCCAGGCGCGAGCCGGGCATCAGCCGGTCGGCCAGCCCCAGCTCGAGCGCCTGCGCCGCGCTGATCGGCAGCGCCTGGCCCGTCAGCCGCCGCGCCACCACCGCCCCCACCCGCCGGGGCAGCACATACGTCCAGTACTCCGACCCGAACAGCCCCATCGTCCGGTAGTGCGGGTTGAGCACCACGCCCTCGCGCACCAGCACCCGATCGGCGCCCAGGCCCATCATCACGCCGCCCGCGCCCGCGTTGCCGCCCACCGACGTCACCACCAGCTGCCCCGTGCACGTGATCACCTCACGGCACACCTGGTTGATCGCGTTGATGTTCGTCCAGGCCTCCAGCTCGGGGTGGCGCGAGGCCTCGATCACGTTCAGGTGGATGCCGTTGGAGAACACCTCGCCGCCCCGCACCACCAGCACGCGGGTGTCCTGGGCGCCGGCGTAGCGAAGGGCCGAGGCCAGGCGGCGGCACTGCTCGCTGGACATCGCGCCGTTGTAGAAGTCGAAACTCACCACGCCCACCGTGTCGCTGCGGTCGTAGGTCACCTCGCTGTAACCCGGGCGCTCCTCCAGCCCGGCCGCCCGCTCACCCAGGACCGTGGCCGCCGGCAACTTGATCGCGCCCGGCTCCTCCACCCGCAGGTGCCCCACCCACACCGTGCCGTCGCCGGTGTGCACCAGCACCGCGCCCTCGCGCCGGGCCGCCACCGCGCCCTCGCGCCGGGCCGCCACCGTGCCCGGCGTCCCGGCCACCACCGGGCCCCGGTAGACGTCGAACACCCGCATCATCCGCCCGTCCAGCATCACCCGCCCGCCCGGCGCACCGTCGGCCGAGCGGATGCGCCGCAGCACCGCGTCGGTGCTCTGCGACCAGGAGAACTCCCGATCGGCGTGCCGCATCGCCGGCCGCAGCCGCCCGCGCACCTGCGGCGAACGGTAGTCCAGCGGCACCGGCACGAACCCCGCGTCCATGGCCTTGGCCGCCACCTCCACTACCAGCTCCACCGCCGCGTCGGCCACCGGCCCGTTGTACAGGGCGGACTTGCGCGGCGGCTCGGCCGGCATCGCGAACGTCCGATACCCCCAGATCGGCCCGGCGTCCATCTCCTCCACCGCCTGCAGCGCCGTCACGCCCCACTCCGGCTCCGCGTCGGCGATCGCCCAGTCCAGCGAGGAGGGGCCCCGGTCGCCGGGGGGCCCCGGGTGGATGATGATCGTGCGGTGGTTCTGCCACAGAAGCGCCGGCACCTTCTCCTTCAGGAACGGGCAGATGATCAGGTCGGGCTTGGCCAGCCGGGCCGCCTCGACCATCACCTGCTCCGAGACGGCCAGCTCGACGGTGACGTCGTGTCCGGCCCGGCGCAGTTCCAGCCAGGCACGCTGGGTCAGGCCGTTGAAGGAGGAGCAGAGCAGCAGGATGCGCAACGGATGACTTCTTTCAGGCGGTCGTTCGAGGGTGACGGGGGCTCGCCGTGTGCGGGCCCGGGGGAGGGGGCCTGCTCAGCCGGGCGTACCCGGGCCCGGGTGATCCCAGAAGTCCCGGATGTTTACGGCAGTCCCATATGGCCCGTACATGTCATCGATGCTGACACGAACCTGCAAGTGCTGATGACACATCTCCGCAAAAATCCGCCCGGACCAGCCCCAAATGACCCGCTTTGTCGGAATCGAATCTGGGGGACAGGCGCCCGTACGCCCCTACTCCGGCCCAACCGCCTAGCCCGCTACCCGACCGAAACCCCGCTCCTGCGGCCGGCGGATGAGTGATTCCAGGACGTCGATGCCGATCGGGATCGACTCCTCCCGCACCTCGAAGGTCGCACTGTGATGGGGGCCCGGGCTGCCGGCGCCCACCATCAGGTAGGCGCCCTGGCCGCCGCGTTCCTGCACACGCCGGATGAGCAGGTTGGCATCGTCGCTTCCCGCGTACGGCCGGGTCCGGATCACCTCCACGACGGCGGGATGGGCCTTGGCCGCCTCGACGATGCGGTCGACCAGTTCCTCGTCGGGGGTCACGGTCGTGGAGCGGCCCATCACGGCCAGCTCCACCTCCACGCCCTGCGCGCCGGCCGCCCCCTCCACGATGGAACCGATCCGGCCCACCAGCTCCTCAGCGACCTCGTCCACGGTGGCGCGCGCCTCGCACGTCATCACCGCCGTGGACGGCACGATGTTCACCCCGTCACCGGCCACCAGCGTGCCGACGTTGAGCCGGGTGTCGGCGGAGCTGAAGCGCGGGATCGCCATGATGGCCAGCGCGGACATGGCGGCGGCCAGCAGCGCGTTGCGGCCGGTCTCGGGCGAGCCGGCGGCATGGGAGGCCTCGCCGGTGAAGTCGACTTTCAGCTTGCGGGTGGCCAGGCCGCCGGTGAAGCTGCCCACGACCGAGCCGAGGGCCATGTCGCCCGCCATGTGCACGGCGAGCATGGTGTCGATGCCGTCGGCGACCCCGGCGTCGATCATCGTCTGCGCGCCCCGCACCCCCTCTTCGGCGGGCTGGAACAAGATCCGCAGCGAGCCCGCGAAGTCACGGTCGGCCAGGCGGTGCAGCAGGCCCACCCCGATGGTGGCGTGCGCGTCATGGCCGCACGCGTGCATCGCGCCGTTGACCGAGGCGAAGCCGTTGGCGGCCGGGAAGTGCGCCGGATCGGCCGACTCGCGCATCGGCAGCGCGTCGATGTCGACACGCAGACCCCACCGCGGGCCCGGCCGCAGCCCGGCCACGTCGACGACCAGCGCGGTGCCGTTCTTGCGGAAGAAGCGGGCGCGCTCGGCCGCGACGCCGGACTCGATCGCGCGAGCCTCCCATGCGTCGAGCGTGCGCGGCGAGGGGTAGTTCACGACGGGGGAGAGGTCGTGGGCGTCCTCTCCGGTCAAGACGGTCACCGGCAGGCCTTCGATGGCCTGGGTGATCCGGGCGGCCGTCCCGATCTCCACGAACGCGGGTTCCGGATTCCGGTGCAGTTCTCGCCTGAACGCCTTGAGCTGCGCGAAGTCCACGAGACCTCTTTCTCTTCCACGATGATCAGCGGCCCGGCGGTCGCCTCGCACATGCTAGGTACGGTGCCGCAGACCGGGGCTCATCGCGCGCGATCCTGCATGAAACACCCGATTTCCGAGCAGGGTCCGCATGAAGTCGCCCGGTGCTAGTCCTCGAACACCGGCTGGCCGCCGACCGGCACGTACCGAAGGCGCCGGCTGTCCAGGTCGAGGATGTAGCCCGTGCGCTTGGCGATCCTTGGCACGATCCACCGGTCCTTGACCAGCACCTTCGGGAACGCCGAGGCCACCCTGCCCTCGATCTCGTCCAGCTCCTGCAGGTTGTGCAGCCACAGGAAGACCGCCAGGTTCGCCTCGCCGGTCACCGACGCGCACATCCGCACGTGGTGGAGCGAGCGCAGCGAGGAGACGAGGCGTTCCAGGTCGTGGTGCTGGACGTCGAGCCACAGCACCGCCGCCGCCGACCAGCCCATCAGGGTGTGGGCGAAGTCGACGCGCCATCTGACCCAGTTCGCCGCGAGCAGCGCGTCGATGTCGCGGGAGATCACCGTGATCGAGCGGCCCAGCTCGCGCTGCATGTCGGCGGCGGTACGGCGCACGTCCGTGCTGAGCGCGGCGACGACGTCGCGGTAGGCGGGCTTGCGTTGTTCGGGCGGTTCGGAGGGCCGCAGCAGGCGCAGCGCCTCGGCCTGGTCGTCGGAGAGCATGTTGAGCCGCCAGCCCGAGCCTTCGAGGAAGATCCGCCGCAGGTAGTGGGTCCGGGTGCCGACGATGCCGGGGATCACGGCGATGTGCTCGTCGATGTAGCGATCCATGGACAGCAGGCTGTGCGTGGAGATCATGACGTAGAGGTCGCGGGGACCCGAGGTGCAGTGCACGCTGAAGATCGGCCCCTGCCGGCCGAGCTCGGCGATCACGTCGGCGCGCCGGCCCGGGGTGCACCGGATCTCCACCAGCGCCGAGATCTCCCGCTCGGCCGAGCGCGGCCCGTCGCCCTCGAAGCAACTCGTCCACGCCTGCCGCTGCTGCGTGAGCGCCGACCAGCGGCGGGAGATCGTCGACGGGTCGACCCGCAAGATCCTGCCCAGATGGGCCCAGGAGACCCGCGGATGGATCTGCAGTGCGTTGATGATCTGAAAGTCGAGCCCGTCCACCATGCCGTCTATCATGCACATAAAGGGACGATGTGCCCACAATCGTGCATACCGTCGCAGGTGTCGCCACCCGATCACCCGGCGGCAGACGGCCCTCCATCGTTCGCCACCTGTTCGCCGCCTCTTCCTCTTTTGGCAGACAGGCGGACTTGCCGGGCAGGATCGTGCGGGCAAAGCGCCCCAGCATCCAATTCCTTGCGCGGTGACCCTCAAAAGGCCCCTGACCGGCGCACACGACTAGGCTCGGCGCCATTCTTTCCGCGGTTGCACCTGGAGGATTGGTGTTTCGCAAAACGATTCTGGCGCTGACGGCCATCGCCGCAGCGGGACTGGGCGCGGCCGCCTGCGGCACGGCCGCAAGCACCACCGACGCCGTCAACATGTCCCTGAACACCGATCCCGCCACCTTCGACCCAGCACTGGCCAAGGGCGGCGACGACTTCACCATGGCCCGCCTGCTGTTCGACACCGTGGTACGCAAAGACTCAGGCAACGCCCTGGCAGGCGGCATCGCCTCCTCCTGGAAGGCCCAGGACGCCGCGCACTACACCTTCACCATCCGCAGCGGACTGACCTGCTCCGACAAAACCCCCATCACGCCGTCCGTGGTCGCAGCCTCCCTCACCCGGTTCGCGGCCAAGGAGACAGGCTCCTCCGCCCGCACCCTCACCCTCGGACCGGCCACCGCGACCTTCACCGCCGACGACAAAGCAGGCACCGTACAAGCCACACTGTCAGCCCCCTGGTCGGACTTCCTCACCGGACTCGCACTGCCCCAAGCCGGCATCATCTGCCCGGCAGGCCTCAAAGACGCCAAAGCCCTCGCCGCAGGCAAAGTCACCGGCGCCTTCTCCGGCCCCTACACCCTCACCGCATCACAACCCGCCGTCTCCTACCAGCTGACCCTGCGCGACGGCTACAACGCCTGGCCCACCTTCGCCAAACCCCTGCAAGGCGAACCCGCCAAACAACTCACCCTCACCCCCATCACCGACTACGCCACGATCGCCACCCAACTGCTCGCCGGCAGCCTGGACGTCGGCGTGATCATCGACGAGAACGTCGCCCGCTTCGACGGCAACCCCGCCTTCACCACCTCAAGCACCTCCAACACCACCACCTACCTGCTGTTCAACGAACGCCCCGGCACCGTGTTCGCCGACCGGCCGGACCTACGCGCCGCCGTCGCCCAAGCCATCGACCCCCAAGCCTTCAGCGACATCATCAGCGGCAAACGAGGCAGCACCATCCTGTCGGTCGGATCAGCCAAACTCGCCTGCGCCAACACCGACAAGACCCTGCTGAAAACCCCCGACCCCGCCGCCGCCAAGAAACTCGCCGGAGTCCGCTTCCGCATCGTCGGCACCACCCTGCTGCAAGGCGGCAACGACTACATCGCCGAAGCCCTGCGCAACGCCGGCGCCGACGTGAAAGTCGACTCCCTCGACAACGCCAACTGGGCCACCCTGACCACCGCCGGCGGCAAGGACTGGGACATCAACGTCCAAGGCGACAACAACCAGATGGGCACCCTCACCTCCTCCCTGCTGCGCGTCATGGGCCCCGCCACCGAAGACGGCGGCCGCAACAAGACCGGACAGATCAACAAGGAGGGCTACGGCTTCGTCACCAAAGCCATGGGCGAGATCAACCGCGACGCCCAATGCACCGCCCTGCAGTCCGCACAGAAATCCTTCCTGCAGCGCGTCGACGCCATCCCGCTGTCGACCCTGCCCAACACCACCGTCGTCGCCAAGGGATTCAGCATCCGCACCTTCGACGAATACCTCGACCCCGCCACCCTCCGCATCGTCAAATAGCCAGAAGGCGCCCCCGTCATGGCCTCACTCACATCCCCGCACGCTCCAGGCGCCCCGCCGCCGGAGCCCCCCACCGCATCCCGGTCAAAGCGGCTGCGGATCTCCTCCGCCTGGCTGCGGTTCGCCGTGCGGCGCCTGGCCAGCCTCGTGGCGATCTTCGCAGCCCTGCTCATCGTCTCCTTCCTCATCGTCCAGCTCATCCCCGGCGACCCCGCCGTCGGCATCGCCGGAGCCAACGCCGACCTCGCCGACATCCAGCGCATCAGAACCGAACTCGGCCTCGACCGCCCCATCTGGCCACGCTTCCTCGACCACGTCAGCGGAGTCCTGACCGGCGACCTCGGCACCTCCTTCATGTACCGCCAGCCGGTCGAGACCATCATCGCCAACCGCCTGCCCTTCACCGCCACCATCGCCACCACCGCGATGCTCGCCGTCCTGCTCATCTCCATCCCCCTGGGCATGGCCATCGGCGTCCTCACCCGCGGCGGCCGGCGCAAATGGCTCGACGTCGCCTTCGGCATGCTCACCGGATTCCTCGACTCCATCCCCGGCTACATCATGGCCTCCTTCCTCGTCGTGATGTTCGCCCTCGGCATCGGCCTGCTCCCGCTCTTCCCACCCGCCTACACCCCCCGCTTCGGAGCAGCCTCCTTCGTCCTGCCCGTCGCGGCCATCGCCATCGGCCCGATCTGCACCATCTCCCGCGTCGTCCGCCGCGAAACAGCCGTCGTCCTCGACACCGACTACATGCGCACAGCCCGAGGCTGGCGCCTGCCCGCCCTGCGACGCCACATCCGCTGGGCACTGCCGAACCTGCTCACCACCACCCTCACCCTCAGCGGACTGATCCTCACCGGCATGATCGGCGGCGCCATCATCATCGAATCGGTGTTCGCCCTACCCGGCCTCGGCAGCGGCATCATCAAAGCCATCCTCGACCGCGACTATCCCGTCATCCAAGGCATGGTCCTGGTCATCGGCATGATCGCGGCACTCGTCAACCTCCTCGTCGACATCCTGCTCGGACTCATCGACCCACGGACCCTCGGAGGACCCCATGTCTCCGCATAACCGGTCCCGCCACGTCAACCCCGGCCTCATCCTCGGCCTGGCCCTGCTCGCCATCATCATCCTCATCGCCGCACTGGCCCCCCTCCTGTTCACCACCCCGGCCAACGCACTCGGCCCCAGATTCGCCCCACCCTCACCCGAACACTGGCTCGGCACCGACGCCACCGGCCACGACGTCCTGCTCCGCAGCCTCGTCGCCACCCGCCTCACCCTGCTCCTCACCGCCGGAGCCACCGCCATCGCCGTCATCTCCGGCATCGTCCTGGGCACCGGCGTCTGGCTCCTACGACCCTGGGCCAGAGAAACCTTCCTGCGCGTCATCGACGCCATGGTCGCCTTCCCCGGACTCCTGCTCGCCCTCGTCGTAGCCGCCGTACTCGGCGCCGGCGGCTCCTCCGCACTGATCGCCATCGGCCTGTCCGGCATCCCCTACTTCGCCCGCCTCACCGCCAACCTCGCCGCGAAAATCTCCCAGCAGGAGTACGTCTCCACCGCCCGCCTGCTCGGCGTCAACAACACCCGGATCGCCATCAGGCACATGCTGCCGAACATGGCCGAACCCCTGCTCGTCCTGGCCGCATCGACCTTCGCGGCCACACTCACCGCCATCTCCGCCCTGTCCTTCGTCGGACTCGGAGTCCAGTCACCCGCCTACGACTGGGGCAAACTCCTCAACGAAGCCCTCCCATCCCTCCTGGCCAACCGCCCCTACCAAATGGCCGGCCCAGCCGCCCTCATCGTCCTGACCGGCCTGGCCGCCGTCCTCATCGGCGACGGACTCGCCAGCGCCGCAAACCCACGACGACACCACACACCCAGCCAGAACCGACCCCACCCCACCACCCCAGACCAAGCGGCAACCCCCAGCGAACACCTCGCCGACATCCGCGACCTGTGGATCCACTCCGGCGACACACCCCTGGTCAAAGGCATCTCCTTCCACATCCGACACGGCGAGATCCTCGGCATCGTCGGCGAAAGCGGCTCCGGCAAAACCCTCACCGCCATGGCCCTGGCCCAACTCCTGCCCGACGGCCTCACCTCCACCGCCACCCGCATGTCCATCAACGACCTGGACCTGCGCCGCCCCGCACCCCCCACCGCCATGACCGAAGCCATCAGCCTCATCTACCAAGACCCCGGCTCCACCTTCAACCCCGCCCTGCGCATGGGCACCCAGCTCACCGAAGTACTGCGCACCCACAAACACCTCACCACCAAAGCGGCCACCCAGCGCGTACTCGACGCCCTGCGCACCGTCCACATGACCAGACCCGAACACCGCCTCAAACAGCACCCCCACGAACTGTCAGGCGGCATGCGGCAACGCGCCATGATCGCCACCGCCCTCACCGTCCAGCCACGCCTGATCATCGCCGACGAACCCACCACAGCCCTCGACGTCACCGTCCAAGCCGAAATCCTGCGCGAACTCAAACGCGTCAACAACGAATACAACGCCTCGATCATGTTCATCTCCCACGACATCGGCGTCGTCCGCGCACTCTGCGACCGCGTCATCGTCATGTACCACGGCGAAATCGTCGAACAGATCGCCGCCCACGACCTCACCGTCGAATCCGCCCAACACCCCTACACCCAAACCCTCCTGCGAGCCACCCCCGACATCGACGGCCCCCCAGGCGACCTGCCCACCCCGCAGCCCGCGCAGGAGCACACCCATGGATGAACAGATCGCCGTCCAGGTCAGCGACCTGCGAGCCGGCTACGGCTGGGGCGCCAACGCCACACCCATCCTGCACGGCATCACCATGAACGTCGCCCGAGGCACCACCGTCGGCATCGTCGGCGAATCAGGCTCCGGCAAATCCACCCTCGCCAAAGCACTCGTCGGCATCATCCGCCCCACAGCCGGCAGCGTCACCATCGGCGGCGTACCCGTCTCCGCCGCACGAGGCGCCGACCGCCACGCGCTGCGACGCAAAGTCCAGATGATCCCCCAAGACCCCTACTCCTCACTCGACCCCCGCCGCACCATCGGCCAAGCACTCGCCGAAGCCGTCGACCCGCGCCGCGCGAACGTCAGCAAACACACCGACGAGATCATCCACTGGCTCGAAACCGTCAAGATGCCCGCCGACACCATCAACCGCTACCCCCACGAATGCTCCGGAGGACAACGCCAGCGCATCGCCATCGCCCGAGGCCTCATGATCGGCCCCGAAGTCGTGATCGCCGACGAGATCACCTCCGCACTCGACGTCTCCGTCCAAGCCGAGATCCTCAACCTCCTGGCCAAGCTACGCCGCGAACTCAACCTGACCATGGTCTTCATCTCCCACAACCTCGCCGTCGTCCGCCACGTCAGCGACGAAGTCGTCGTCCTCTACAACGGCGACATCGTCGAACAAGCCCCAGCCGCCCACCTCTACCAAAACCCCCAGCACCCCTACACCCGCACACTGCTCGACTCGGTCCCAGGCGCACCAGGCTTCACCATCGAACACCGCCCGCGGAAGGACGCTGCGTGACCCCCGACCGAAACCTCCGCCTCAGCAACGCCACGATCATCGACGGCACCGGAGCACCACCCCTCCACGACGGCGTACTCGACATCACCCCCGACGGCCTCATCGCCTACGTCGGCACCGCCGCCGACGCCCCCCACAACCACAACGCCGACGAACGCGACCTGCACGGCGCAACACTGCTACCCGGATTCATCGACTGCCACGTCCACCTGGGATTCACCCTCGCCAACGGACCCTTCCACACCCTCCAGAACGACCCAGCCCTCATCGTCCTGGAATCCGTCGCCCGCATCCGCGCCACCCTCGACGCCGGCATCACCAGCGCACGCGACCTCGGCGGCCTGTCCCAAGGCTTCCGCGAAGCCATCGACCAACAACTGATCCCCGGCCCCCGCCTCAAACTCGCCGTCAGCCCGATCAGCCACACCGCCGGCCACGGCGACATGCACCTGCACGGCGGCACACTCGCCCCCACCATCCCCGAACTCATCGAGATAGCCGACACCGTCGACGAAGTCCGCAAAGCAACACGCCGCATACTCCGCCAAGGAGCCGACCTCATCAAGATCTGCACAACCGGCGGCATGGGCAGCAGACACGACCACCCCGACGACGAAGGCCTGCGCCTGGACGAAGTACGCGCCATCCACGACGAACTCGACCGACACGGCGGCAAACCCATCGCCGCCCACGCACAAGGCCGCAAAGGCATCCTCACCGCCATCCGCGGCGGCGTGACCAGCGTCGAACACGGCTACGGCATCGACGACGAAGGCCTCGACCTCCTCGAAGAACGCGGCGCCTTCCTCGTCCCGACCCTGTCGACCGTGTTCTCGATCGACAAGAAGACCATGCAGCCCTACCACTACGCCAAAAAAGTGAAGTGGTCCGAGATCACGAAGAAGAACATCGGCCACGCCATCGCACGCGGAGCGAAGATCGCCCTCGGAACCGACGCCGGCGTCTGCCCCCACGGGCAGAACCTGCGCGAACTCGGACACCTCGTCGACCTCGGCATGTCCCCGATGAACGCCCTCATCGCCGGAACCCGGACCGCATCCGAACTGCTCGGCATCTCCGACCAAGTCGGCACCCTGGAAACCGGCAAACTCGCCGATCTCGTAGCCACCGACGCCGATCCGCTCCAGGACATACACGCACTGGCTGATCCCTCGCGCATACAGATCGTGATGAAAGCCGGCGCCTTCATGAAAGACCTCGCAAAGACCGCCCCCCAGACGACACCCGTCTGACCGAAACCGGCGGCAACCGACCGAACCAGCGGGAGACCGAGCCCCTGAGGCCGACCGCGCCGGCGGGGGAGAGGCCGGCCCCGCGACCGCGCAGCCCCACCTGCCCCCACTGGGCGATGAGGCAGCAGACGCTTCCACATGGCCGCGCAGCCAAGCGCCGCGAGACGAGGTCACGACGCTGCCCAAGACGACGCTCGACGTACGGGAACGCCGCGCGACCATCGCGCCGCAGGCGGAACTCGTACGGTTCGAGGACCGCGTGTCGCTGCGCGTGGGGGAGTGCCATACCCGGCGCCGTGGAAGTGCCCTTGGCCCTGGACGCACGCCTTGCCGCCGCCGTCGGACAACTCACCAGGCCTACGCCTGCATCGAACTCGGCGACGTGGCCACCAGCACACCCACCGTTCGCCGGCCCGGCTCAGCCGAACGACCCGTCCCGGAATACGACGTAGTGATCACAGACGACGACGATCGCCCGCAATCGGCAGGACAAATCGGACAGACCCCGAGCACAGTCGATCACCTTCAGCGGCGACGACGCCGCCACAGGGGAGTCCTGCGCGACGGATGGTTCAGGACAGAGGATCGGGGCCGGCTCGATGGGGACGGCTTCCGCTACTTCGCCGCTCGCCGCGCCGACGTCATCAGACGACACGGCGAGAACATCGCCACCTGGGACGTGGAGCAGGTGCCGGCCGCGATGCCCGGCGTCCTGGACGCGGCCGCGACACGCGTGCCCTCAGAGCTGACCGAGGAAGACGTGTTCGTGGCCGTGAGCGTGACACCCGAAAGCACGCTGACCGCGCCGCAGGCGCGTGCCTGGTGTCTCGAGCGGCTCCCACGCCACGCCGTCCCTCGATGCGTGCGGGTGATCGACGACCTGCCCAGGAACGCCGCCACAAAGTGATCAAGGGGGAGCTGCGCGTTGTGCCGTCGGACGCGTGGGACGCCTGTACATAGCCCGGGCCGCATCGCGGTGAACGGGCTCAGCAAGATCGGTCCCGGCTCGAGAGGACCCGCCGGGGTGATGGCCTCACCCCCACCGCCACCCGCATGTCCATCAGCGACGTGCGCGACGCCGTTCCTCAGGCCAATGAGCGCGTTGCCGAAGGCGGCCGCGTCGGCTTGCGGGTCATGTGTCGACGACGCCGTTCCTCAGTGGCCGCGTTCTGGCAGGCTGGGAACTATAGGCGATACCGAACAGAATCCACCTTCTGTCCGGTATCGGGTTTTTTGGGTGATTAGGGGTGGTTAGAGGCGGTTGACGAAGCGGGCGGCGGCGCGCTGGCTCATGCCGGTCTCGCCGCGTACGAGGAAGACGGCTTCTTGGAGCTGGCCGAGCGCCTTCATCTGGCGCGCCTGGTCGACCAGGTCGGGGCTGGGGCTGGGGCGGTTACGGGGGTTCCTGGTCAGCCGGGCGGCCAGGATGATCAGATAGATGATCAGGGCGGTGACGACGACGGTGAGCGCGACGAGGCCCCCGGTGGAGATCGCCAGGCTGTGCATGTCTCGATCGTAACGCGACTCGCTGGTGATCAGCGGCGTCAATCGGCTTCGCCGGCGGCGATGGGTGCGATGATCAGGGCCGCGACGCTGAGAATCATGCATCCTCGGTTCGCCATATTTGCGGGTGTAGGCGGACATGTCTGGTTGCTTGATAATGAACATTATGTCAAGTAGCACTCTTCTCGCTTGGGAGGGGTCCTGACTCCCGGGGTGGAGCGGCGTGCGCGTGTGGTGACGTTGGTCACCTTGGATGCCGCCCCGCCGGGCGGTGGCGGACACGTCCAGGTCCGGTGGTGTTACAGGAGGTGACGGCCGCCGCCGATGGCCTGGCCCGGCTCTTGATCATTACGGTGGGTGAGGCCGGAATGTTCTGACCAGCGGGTTGACCTTCGGTTGATTCACTGTCCTTGCTGGCCTGGGCGGCTTAGGGTGGGAAATCTGCTATCGCGCCGCGAGAGGAGCAGCACGTGGGGAACCAGTCGATGTTATGTGCAGTGTGTCAGGGAGTTCTGCCCGCTTCTGGACGGGAGTCCTATACGACCCTGCGGGGACGCCTGATCGTCACGAACGGTTACTGCGCAGGTGGTTGCGCCGAGCGGCGGACCGCGATGGAGCAGACGCAGCAGATGTCGCGTCCTTCGGCTCCGGTTGCGCAGTCCGCTCCCCCGGTGGCTCCTGAGGTCGTTTCCGCTGATGCGTATCTGGCCTCCGCCGTCGGCCCGATTCGGGCGCGGGTGGCGGGCTGACCGTTTGTGTGCCGGGGTTCGGGCCGGCGCGGCGTTGAGCGCCGTGCCGGTTTTCGTGCCGGTTGTGGGTTGGTGGGTGCCGTGTCACGCCGGGGTGGGGCGCGATGCGGTGGCCGGGCCGCCGGTCATTGGTGGCCGTTTGTGGTGTGCCAGTAGTCGCGGGTCTGTACGGCCAGGCCGTCGGTGTCGAAGCGGGCGATGACGCAGCCTGCGAGGGTGATGGGTGTGCCGTCGTCGGTGGCGTGGACGCGGAATTCGATGACCGCCTGGTCGCCGTCCACGATGGGGGTGGCGAAGGTGACCTGGGGTGCGGTTTCGGTGCTGAAGGACCAGCGGATGTAGTCGGTGATGGCGCCTCTCCCCCGGTGTGGTGGCCGGAAGGGCATGGAGGTGTGGACGGCGTCGTGGCTGTAGAGGGTGGCGATGCGGTCGGCGTCGTGGTGGGTCCAGCCGTGTTGCCAGGTGTCGGCGAAGTGCTGGGCGGCTGTTCGGGTGTCCATGGGTTCCAGTGTGGCGGCGTTTAACCGGTCGATTCTGTCGGTGGCGTTGGTTATGGTCTGGGCTCGTGTCTGGTGTGCTGCCGCTGGTTCACGCGCGTGGGCTGGTGAAACGGTTCGGGGATTTCGTCGCGGTTGACGGGATCGATATTGATGTGGCGCCTGGTGAGGCGTTTGGCTTCCTGGGTCCCAATGGTGCGGGTAAGTCGTCGACGATGCGGATGATCAGTTGCGTGTCGATGCCGTCCGCGGGTGAGTTGCGGATCTTCGGGATGGATCCGGCGCGGGAGGGGCCGCGGATCCGGGGGCGGCTGGGTGTCTGCCCGCAGCTGGATAACTTGGATCCCGATCTGACGGTTCGCGAGAATTTGACGACGTACGCTCGCTATTTCGGTTTGTCGCGGGCGCAGGCGCGGGCGCGGGCCGAGGAGCTGCTGGAGTTCGCGCAGCTGCGTGAGCGGGCCTCGAGCCGGGTGGAGCCGCTGTCGGGCGGGATGAAGCGGCGGCTGACGATCGCGCGGGCGATGGTGAACGAGCCGGATCTGGTGCTGCTGGACGAGCCGACGACGGGGCTGGATCCGCAGGCGCGTCATCTGCTGTGGGAGCGGTTGTTCCGGTTGAAGCAGCGGGGTGTGACGCTGGTGCTGACCACGCATTACATGGATGAGGCCGAGCAGTTGTGCGATCGGCTGGTGGTGATGGACGGCGGGCGGATCGTGGCCGAGGGGTCGCCGCGTTCGCTGATCGAGTCCTATTCCTCGCCGGAGGTGGTGGAGTTGCGTTTCGGCGGGCAGGAGCTGGCGGGTTTCGTGGCGCCGCTGGACGGGGTGGGTGATCGGGTGGATGTGCTGCCGGATCGGATCTTGCTGTATGCCAAGGACGGTGACGCGGCGGTGTCGGAGGTGCATCGTCGTGAGCTGGTGCCCTCCAGTGTGCTGGTGCGCAGGTCGTCGCTGGAGGATGTGTTCCTTCATCTGACGGGCCGGACGTTGGTGGAGTGATGGCGCATCCGGCGGTGGCGGTGCTGGAGCGGCACCTGACGTTGTACAAGCGGTTGTGGCGGGCGTCGTTGTTCTCGTCGTTCGTGTTGCCGGTGCTGTTCTTGGCCAGCATCGGGCTGGGGGTGGGCGGTTACGTCGGCGAGGTGGGTGGCGTGCCGTACGTGGAGTGGATCGTGCCGGGTGTGCTGGCTTCGACGGTGTTTCAGATGGCGGTCGGCGAGTGCACGTACGCGGTGTTCGGGGAGTTCCGGTGGAATCGCGGGGCGCACGCGATGTTCGCGACGCGGGTGTCGGTGTGGGACATGATCGGCGGCTGGCTGCTGTACATCGTGTTCAGGGTCGAGATCGCGGTGGTGGTGTTCCTGCTGGTGGTGGCGGCGTTCGGGGTGTTGTCCTCGCCGTGGGTGGTGGTGACGCCGTTGGTGGCGGCGTTGCTGGCGGTGGCGGTCGCGGCGCCGGTGACGGCGTTTTCGGCGACGATCGATCACGACAGTTATTTCGCGTTGCTGTTTCGGTTCGTGATGCTGCCTTCGACGTTGTTCGCGGGGGTGTTCTTCCCGGTGGAGCAGTTGCCGCTGGTGGTGCGGCCGCTGGCTTATGTCTCGCCGTTGTGGCATGGGGTGGAGCTTGCGCGGGCGGCGACGTCGGGGGCCGCTCCCCCGTGGCCGGTGTGGGCGCATGCCGGGTGTTTGCTGGTGTTCGCGGTGGGTGGGGTGTGGTGGGCGGGTTGGGCGTTTCGTAGGCGACTTCAGGACTGATGATGGTGACGTTGGCGGTGGCTCGGCTGGTGTCGGGCCGGGTTTCGGTGGGCCGGGTGGGTGCGGTCGTGGGCCGCAATGTGGGTGCGTTGCGTTCGGGTGCTTCGTACTGGCTGGTGCTGGTGTCGGGGTTCTTCGAGCCGTTGCTGTATCTGCTGTCGATCGGTGTGGGTGTGGGGGCGCTGGTGGGGCGGATCCCGGTGGGTGATGGCCGGGTGGTGTCGTACGCGGTGTTCGTGGCGCCGGCGATGCTGGCGGTTTCGGCGATGAACGGGGCGTTGTCGGAGACGACGTTCAACTTCTTTTTCAAGATGCGTTACGCCAAGACGTTCGAGGCGGTGCTGGCGACGCCGGTGCGGCCGATCGAGGTGGCGCTGGGTGAGTTGAGCTGGGCGATGGTGCGCAGCGGTGTGTACACGGCGTTGTTCTTGGTGGTGATGGTGGTGTTGCGGCTGGCCGAGCCGGTGTGGGCGCTGGCGGCGTTTCCGGCGACGATGCTGGTGGGGTTGTCGTTCGGGGCGCTGGGGATGGCGGTGTCGACGCTGCTGCGTGGCTGGCAGGATTTCGACCTGATGACGGCGGCGCAGTTGTCGTTGTTCCTGTTTTCCGGGACCTTCTCCCCCGTGGCGGATTATCCGGGGGTGTTGGAGGTGGTGGTGCGTCTGACGCCGCTGTATCACTCGGTGGAGTTGGTGCGGGGTCTGGCTTCGGGGGTGCCGCAGTGGGGGTTGCTGGGGCATGCGGGTTATCTGGTGGTGATGGCGGTGGCGGGGGTGTGGTTCGCGGCGCGCCGGATTGAGCGGGTGTTGTGCGCGTAGTGCGGGTGTGTCAGGTGTAGGGCTGTGCGGCGGTGACCGAGGTGGTGGGGAGCGGGCCGTACAGGTGGGGGAAGCCGTTTTCGAGGCGGATGTCGAGTCCGGTGGGGTCGATCTCGAGGATGAGCAGTGGTTGGGTGAGGTGGCTGTAGAAGGCGGCGTGTACACCGTGGAGTTGGTCGAGGTCGCGGCTGCAGTGGATGAAGCCTTCTTCTTCGAGGGTGCGGCCGAGGGTGGAGATGCGGTACTCCCCTGCCGGCTGGGCGGCGGCCCAGTCGGCGTGTAGGGCGAGGTGCAGGATGTTTATGGTGTCCATTCTGATTCGAGCATGGCGTAGATGACCTCGGAGGTCCATTCGCCTTTGACCTGTTCGTTGTCGATGAGGTGGGCTTCGCGGCGCATGCCGAGTTTCTCCAGGACGCGGGCGGAGGCGGAGTTGCGGGCGTCGATGCGGCCGGTGATGCGGTGCAGGTGGAGTTCTTCGAAGCCGAGGCGGAGCAGTTCGCGGGCGGCTTCGGGGGCGTAGCCGTGGCGGTGGTGGTCGGGGTGCAGGATGTAGCCGATCTCGCCTTGGCGGTGTTGCTTGCTGGTCCAGATCAGGACGCCGTTGCCGATGAGTTCGCCGCTTTCGCGCAGGGTGATGGCGATGTCGAGGGCGTCTCCTTCGTCGAGGAGGGCGACGCGGGTGATCTTCTTTTCGAGGAAGGTGCGGACGGTGTCGAGGTCGCGGGGTTCCCAGTAGAGGTAGCGGGCGACTTCTGGCCGGGATTCGTAGGCGTGCAGCGCGTGGAGGTCGTCGGGGGTGAAGGGGCGCAGCAGGAGGCGGCTGGTGATGATCGGGTAGTGGGGTTTGAGCACGTGGGCAGTGTAGAGAACCCCCCTTTGGGGCGCGAGGCGTTTTCGTCTGGTCCCTTGCTGGTGGTGGTCTTTCGGTGTGTCAACGATCTGTCAGCGGGGGCTCAAGGGGGTGTCAGCGGGGTGCGGGATGGTCGCGGCGTTCCAGTTTTTCGACGGGAGGCGACAGATGACGACGACGCGACTCGATGCCGGGGCTTATCGGGCGGCCGAGCGGTTGCTGCGGGACAACCGCGGGAGTCTGGTGCTCGGGGACAAGGTCAGTCCGCGGTGGATCGAGGGGGGTGCCCGGTTCTGGTACGCGGTGGACACCGCTGAGGGGCGCAGGTTCGTGCTGGTCGATCCGGTGGCGGGCAGCCGCGGAGCGGCCTTCGATCAGGAGAAGGTGGCGGCCGCGTTGGCGGCGGCGTCGGGGCGGCAGGTGGATGCGGCGGCGCTGCCGTTGAGTGGTGTGGAGTTCAGTGGTGAGGGGGTGGAGTTCGACGCGTTCGGCGGGCGCTGGCGGTGCCGGTTGGACGGCTCCGTGTGTGAGGAGGTCGCGGGGGTGGCGCCGGTCGGTCCGGTGGAGGTGGCTTCGCCGGATGGCCGGCTGGTGGCGTTCCGGCGGGGGCACGATGTGTGGGTGCGTTCGCTGGAGGATGGCCGGGAGTGGGCTCTGACGGCTGATGGGGATGCGGACCACGACTACGGGGCGAGTCCTGATTTTTTCATGTATTCAACGTTGTTGAAGAAGATGGGGCTCCCCCACGCGCCGCCTGCCGTGTGCTGGTCGCCGGATTCGCGGCGGGTGCTGACGCACCGTACCGATCAGCGGGGGGTGCGGCGGGCGCATCTGGTGGAGTCCATGCCGGACGACGGCGGCGTGCCCGGGCTGGTGACGTTGCGGCAGCCGTTTCCCGGTGATGAGCGGCTGCCGCTGGCCGCGTTCGTGGTGCTGGACGTCGCGGGCGGTACGGCGGTGGCGGCGCGGGCGGAGCCGGTGGAGATGCCGACGATTTCGCCGATCTTCATGAAGTGGGCGTGGTGGTCGGAGGACGGCTCGGCGGTCTACTACCTCGATCGCTCGCGTGATGGGCGGACGCTGCGGCTGCATCGGCTCGATCCGGTCAGCGGCGAGGTGGTGAGCGTGCTGGGTGAGACCGGAAAGACCCGGGTGGAGCCGGCGCAGCAGCTGGGGCAGGCTCCGATGGTCAGGGTTTTGCGGGGCGGGCAGGAGGTGTTGTGGTATTCCCAGCGTGATGGGTGGGGTCATCTCTACCTGTATGACGTGTGCGGTGGTGAGCCGCGCGGGCAGGTGACGTCGGGGGCGTGGGCGGTGCAGGAGATCCTGCACGTCGATGAGGTGGCGCGGGTGGTGTACTTCGTCGCTTCGGGGCTGGTGGCGGCCGATCCGTATCGCCGGTCGGTGTGCCGGGCCGGGTTGGACGGGTCGGGGTTCGAGCGGATCACCGATGATGATCTGGATCATGTCGTCATCGTGGCCGGCGACAAGGGCTCCTTCATCGACTCGGCGTCCACGACCGTGACGCCGCCGTCGGTGACGGTGCGCGGCTGGGACGGTCGGGTGCTGGTGGAGCTGGAGCGCGCCGATGTCAGCCGGCTCATGGCGGCGGGCTGGACTCCCCCGGAACGCTTCTGTGTGAAGGCGGCCGACGGGCAGAGTGACGTCTATGGGGTGCTGTATCGGCCTCATGGGTTCGATCCGGGCCGGAGTTATCCGGTCGTCGATCATGTCTATCCCTTTCCCGCGGTGCACCGGGTGAGCCCGTCCTTCGATGCCGGGTGGCATGGTTATGACGCCGAGGTGGTGGCCGCGCTCGGGTTCGTCGTGGTCGCCGTGGACGGGCGGGGCACGCCGGGGCGCGACAAGGCCTTCCATGACGCCTCCTATGGGCGGCTGGACGAGGCGGGGCTGGCTGATCACGTCGCGGCGCTGGAGCAGCTGGGGGCGGAGCGGCCGTGGATGGATCTGGACCGGGTGGGGATCTTCGGTCTGTCGGCGGGCGGGTTCGCGGCTGTGCGGGCGATGCTGGACTTTCCTGAGGTGTTCAAGGTCGGTGTCGCCGAATCGGGGATGCATGATCTGCGCTACGGCGATCCGGGCAGCGCCGAGGCCTATCATGGGCCGTTCGATGCGCAGAGGTATGCGCGTGCGTCGAATGTGGATCTCGCCGATCGGCTGGCGGGCCGGCTGCTGCTGGTGCATGGCGGGTTGGACACTCAGGTGTTGCCTGATGTGACGTTGCGGCTGGTCGATCGTCTCATCGCGGCGGACAAGGACTTCGAGTTGCTGCTCGTGCCGCGGGCCGAGCATGTCTATGTCGGGTTCGAGTATTACGTCAATCGCCGTAAGTGGGATTTCCTGGTGCGTCATCTGCTGGGGGTGGAGCCGCCGGAGGGTTATCGCCTGTCCAGGGTTCCCCTCGGTGCCGGGGATGCGTGAGCTGAGCGGGTGAGGCGACGCGCCGGGTCCGTCCGTTGCTCGGCGCGGTCGCGCGGGCGCAGGAGGTTTCGCCCCCGACGTCGCCCTGCGCAACCGGCGCGCCAGGGTACGCGCGAGGGCCGCGCCGGCACCTCTCCCTTGCTCGCCTCGCCTGAGGCGCTGGCTGGCTGGCAGGAAGGACGCGACCCGGCGTCTTGCCGGGGGTGACGAAGCGCAGCGTCTCGGAGATCACGCTGCGTTACTGGGCGCCTGGGGACACGTTCGGGAAAAGGCCCCGGCTCGGTGGGTGAGCTGATTCGGCGGGTGAGCCGAGGCCTGATCGGCTGGCTCGCGGTCGCGCTGCGTACTCGCGGCGGACCGACGGGCTGGCTGGCGGGCTGGCCGGACCGAAACAGTGACGGCGTCCCGGTTGGCTGAGCTGCTGAGCGGCGGGCTGGCCGGGCCGGCTGAGCCCGCCGATCGGCTTAGCCTGGCCGGCCGGGGTTCAGGGGGCGAGGGTGAGGACGGCGATTTCGCTGACCGTGGCGATGGTGGCGTCCTGGCCGCGCTGGGTCGCCTCGGCGTGTTCGTGGTCGCTGAGGGCGGCTCTGGTGGCCGCTTGGACGCGGCGGGCGTCGGGGTGGGACAGGTCGGGTGTGCCGCGTACCGCGTCGCCGGCCGCCAGCAGGCGGGTGGCTTGCCGCGGGTGGCCTTGGTGCAGGGCGAGGTTGGCGATGCCGACCAGTGTCTGGCTGATCGTGGAGGCGTTCATGGAGCGCAGGGCCCAGGTCAGGGCGTCGGCGTGGTGGGTGCGGGCGGCGTTCAGGTCGCCTTCCAGTACGTCGAGGTATCCGTGGGAGTCCAGGACCATGGCGCGGAATGGCCAGTTGACGGTGATGTGCTGGGCCAGTGTCTCGGCGTGGGTCAGGTGGGTGCGGGCTGTGGTGGGGTCGCCGTTCCAGCGGGCGAGGTCGGCTTTGAGGTAGGCGATGGCGACCAGTGTGTCGGGCAGGGCGATCTGCTCGGTGTCGCGTTCGACGTCGGCGATGGCGGCGGCGCTGCCTTCGGTGTCGCCGTGGAGCCAGCGCAGCTGGGCCAGTTTGAGGCGCATCAGCCATGCGTCTTGGCTGTCGACGGCTTCGGTGATGACGGCGATGGCCTGTTCGTAGCAGGTGATCGCGGTGGTCAGGTCGCCGCGCCAGGCGGCCAGGCCGGCCAGTGCGGTGAGGGAGGAGGTGATGCCCCATCGCTCGCCGAGGGCGCGGAACTCGGTCAGGGCGGTCTGGAGGTCGCTGTGCGCCTCGGGGTGCGGGCGGCCGACGTTGATGAGGGTGAGGGCGCGGTTGAGCCGGGCCATCGCCCGTACCCAGGGGTCTTCGTCGGTGAACAGCTCTTTCATCTCGGCCGGCGGGTCGGTGGAGGCGCGGGCGTCGGCCAGCATCCGTTCGAGGGGGCCGATGAGTCGTACGACGGGGTGGGGGTGCTTGATGTTCGCGGTGAGTTGTTGTGCGGTGGTGATCCAGTCTTTGGCTTGGTGTTCGTCGCCGAGGCCGTTGAATTCGAACTGGGCGGCGATCGCGCAGGCGGTCGCTCGTACGTTGTCGTCGACCGGGCCCGGCAGGGCGAGTGCTTGGGCGGCCAGGTGGGCGCCTTCGGCCTTGTGGCCGCTGAGGGCCCAGTGCAGCCACCAGTACCAGCCGGTCGCGGCGACCAGTCGCAGGGCGGTCTGTGCGTCGCCGGCGGCGATGGCGGCGCGGGTGGCGGCGTTGAGGTTGTCGTGGTCGGTGGCGAGCCGGTGGAGCCAGCGTAGTTGTCCGGCGCGGCGCAGGTGCGGGTCGGCGGTTTCGGCGAGTTCGGCGAAGTAGGTGGCGTGGGCGTGGCGGATGCGGTCGCGTTCGCCGGCCTCGTCGAGGCGTTCCTGGCTGTAGGCCTTGATGGTCTCCAGCATCCGGTAGTGCGGTGTGGTGTCGTCGGGAGGCAGCAGGAGGGATTTGTCGGTCAGTGCGGTGAGTAGGTCGAGTACGTGGTCGGCTGGGATGGTGGATTCGGGCGGTTGTGCTGTGGCGGGGTTGTCCGCGCATACGTGCTCGGCCGCCTCGAGCGTGGCGCCGCCGGAGAATGTCGTGAGGCGGCGCAGGAGTGCGCGTTCGTGTTCGGACAGCAGGTTCCAGCTCCAGTCGATCACGGCTCGCAGGGTCTGGTGCCGGGGTGGTGCGGTGCGGCTGCCGCCGGTCAGGAGGTGGAAGCGGTCGTGGAGCTGGCCGGCCAGGTGCTGGGGGGTCATGGTGCGTAGCCGGGCGGCGGCCAGTTCGATGGCCAGGGGTATGCCGTCCAGTGCGCGGCAGATGCGTACGACGTCTGAGGTGGTGTGTTCGGTGACGGTGAAGCCGGGGCGGGCGGTGCCGGCTCGGTCGGTGAGGAGTTGGACGGCGGCGCTGGACATGGCTGTGGTGAGGTCGGCGTCCTCGGGTGGCAGGGTGAGGGGTTCGACGGGCCACAGGGCCTCGCCGGTGATGGCGAGTGGTTCTCGGCTGGTGGCCAGGATGCGCAGGTGGGGGCAGGTGCCGAGGAGCTGGTCGGCCAGGGTGGCGGCCGGGCCGATGAGGTGTTCGCAGTTGTCGAGTACGAGGAGTGCGTCGCGGGTGCGTAGTGCGGCCGTGAGCCGGTCGATCGGCTCGCCCGCCGAGGTGTGGCCGCGGATGCCCAGCGCGGTCAGTATCGTCTGCGGCAGGTCGGTGTCGTCGCTGATCGGGGCGAGGTCGGCCAGCCAGACGCCGCCGGTCAGCTGGTGGAGCAGGGTGCGGGCGGTCTCGGTGGCCAGCCGGGTCTTTCCCGATCCGCCGGGGCCGATGAGGGTGGTGAGCCGGTGCCGGCCGATCAGCTGGCTGATCTGGGTGAGTTCGTGGTCGCGGCCGACGAAGCTGGTCAGTGGGGCGCGCAGGTTCGTGGGTGGTGCTGTGGCGGTGTCGTGTCTTTGCGGTGGGGTGGGGTTCATCTGTCCGCGCAGGATCGCGGTGTGCAGGGCGGACAGCTGTGGTGAGGGGTCGGCGCCGAGAGTCTCGGCGAGTGCGTGTCGTGTGCGTTCGTAGGCTGTCAGTGCCTCGGTGGGGCGTCCGGTCGCGCACAGTGCCCGCATCAGGGCGGCTGCCAGTCGTTCGCGCAGGGGGTGTTCGGCGATCAGTGCGGTCAGTTCGGTGGTCAGTTCGCCGGCGCGGCCTAGGTGGAGATCGGCCTCGATGCGGTCTTCCGTGGCGCTCAGCCGCAGGTGTGACAGGTGGGTGCGTGATGCTTGGAAGAAATCGGTGTCGGCCACGTCCAGCAGGGCTGGGCCGCGCCACAGGTTGAGGGCTTCGCGCAGGGTGCGGGCGGCTGTGGCGGGGTCGTGGGCCAGGGCGGAGTGCCCGGCGGCGGCGAGGCGTTCGAAGCGGGTCACGTCCACCGCGTCGGGGGTGAGTGCCAGCCGGTAGCCGGCCGGATGGGGTTCGATGCGGGCCTGCGGTAGTGCGCGGCGCAGGCGTGAGACGAGTGCCTGTACGGCGTTGACGGCTCCTGCCGGTGGGTGGTGGCCCCAGATGCCGTCGATCAGGCGGGTCATGGGGACGACGCGGTCCGCCTGGAGCGCCAGGACGATCAGGAGGGTCCGCAGGCGGGCGCCGGCCACCTCCACGGGGTTGCCGTCGTCGGCCCGGACTTCCAGCGGTCCCAGCATCGCGATCCACACGCAACCGATTGTGCCGGGCCGTGGGCTTGGCCAGGACAGGTGATCAAGGAGTGTGAGCGTGATCGCCTTCCTGGCGCCGGAATCCGGGGTGGAGAACCCGGTGGAGGGGTGTCCGGAATCGGAAAGGGGCTTGCCATGATGCGGTGGCGGCTACGCGTCGCGGGTGAGGTATTGCCATGTGGTCATGCGGTCGCGCAGGTCGATGGTGTCGGCGTTGGCGGAGAAGGTGCCGTTGCCACGATGGTGGAACTCGCCCGCTCCTCGTTTGCCGGCGTCGAACCAGGCGCGCTCGCCGCGCAGGATCCCGAGCTGGCGTCCAGGAAGTCGGTGCGCAGTACGCCCGGCTCGACGACCATGGACTGGATGCCGAACGGCGACATCTCCGCGGCGAGGGCTTCGCTGATCCCGGCGACGGCGAACTTGGAGGCGCTGTACAGGCTGACTCCCGGCTCGCCTTCGAATCCGGAGCGCGAACCGATGTTGACGATCTTTCCTGAGCCCTGGCGGCGCATGCCGGGCAGCACGGCTCTGGTCATGTTGATCAGGCCGAACACGTTGAGGTCGAACAGGGAGCGGGCCTCGTCGTCGCCGATCTCTTCCAGGGCGCCCAGCAGGCCGCGGCCGGCGTTGTTGACCAGGACGTCGATGCCGCCGAAGCGCTCTGTCGCGGTCTGGACGGCGGCGGGGATGGCGCCGCTGTCGGTGACGTCCAGGGCGACGGCGAGGACCTGGCCGGAGCTCTGCAGGTCATCGGGCAGCCGGTCGGGGTTGCGGACGGCGACGACCACGTTGTCTCCGCCTTTGAGCGCGGCTCGGGCGATCTCGGCGCCGAGCCCGCGGGAAGCGCCGGTGATGAACCAGGTAGTCATGATGTCGTCTCTTTCCTTTGTGTGCCTGTTGCTGACAGATTCGAGTCTGTGCAGCTCGCGGGCAGGGATGAAGGCCGGGGCTTTCCTGGGAGGCACACACCTAGGAGGGAAGGCCGGGCTCGGGAAAGAGGCGGTACGAGCTGGGCGTGTGTGGGCCACGCCTGTGATGCGGTGCGGTGGCGGCGGTCAGACAGCGTCGCTGTTGTGCGGCGTCCTTGCCGTCGCCCGCGCGGCTGAGGAGCGCAACTGCTCGAACGCGGCCGCGGTCGCCGAGGCGGGCTGGGCCTGGTAGACGACGAGTTGCTGGTGCGGGGCGCCGTTGACGGTGAAGGCGGAGAACTGGATGTGCAGGTCGCCCACGCGTGGGTGGCGCAGGTGCTTGCCCTCTTGCGACTTCGACTTCACCTCGTGGCGGGCCCACAGCTCGGCGAACGTCGGGCTGGCCGAGCAGAGCTCGTCGACGAGCTGGTTGACGCGCGCGGAGTGCGGGTCGTGGCCGTAGGAGGCCCGCAGCTCGGCCACGCAGGAGTGCGCGGCCCGCTCCCAGTCCCGGTAGAACTCCCGCCCTGCGGGGTCGGTGAACACCATGCGGGCCAGGTTGTCGGTGGCGGTGAATCCTTCGTGCAGGGCGGTGGCCATCGTGTTGGCGGCCAGGATGTCCAGTGCGGGGCCGAGCACGAACGCCGGGGAGGTGGGCCAGCTGTCCATCAGCTGCAGCAGGTGCGGGCTGACCTGGTCGTCGGCGGCGGCTCGGCGCCGGGCGGAGGGCCGGATCAGGCGGTGCAGGTGCTCGGTGGCCTCCTCGTCCAGGCTCAGGGCGCGTGCCACCGCCTCGACCACCTGCGGCGAAGGGCTCGACTCCCGGCCCTGCTCGAGTCGCACGTAGTAGTCGCTGCTCATGCCCGCCAGCATCGCCACTTCCTCGCGGCGCAGGCCCTTGACGCGGCGTCGCCCGTACTCCGGCAGGCCGACGTCCTGCGGTGTGAGAGCCTCGCGACGGGCTCGGAGGAACTCTCCCAACGGCGTGCTTGAGTGCATTGAGCCAGGCTAGATGTCAAATGCCCGATGGGCCACGATGCGATGGGTTGGAGGTGGTTTCCTAGGAAAAGTTCGCCCTGGCGGTGGTGATCCCTTTGCCGCCGCTCTCGCCTAGCCTCGGTGCCATGGACGGTGCCGACACGAGCAACGCCCTGGGGCGGTTCCTCCGCCGCCACCGCGCGTTGACACACCCTGACCAGGCAGGGCCGCAGACAGCCGGGCGCCGCCAGGTGCCCGGGCTGCGCCGTGATGAGGTCGCCCGGCTGGCCGGGCTGAGCACCGGCTACTACGCGCGCCTGGAGCAGGGCAGGCGGCGACCCTCACGGCAGACGGTTGCCACCCTGGTGCGGGCTCTGCGGCTGGACGAGCGGGCCGCGGCCGAGCTGTACCGGCTGGCCCGTCCGGTCGTTGGCCGCCAGGGCCCGGCGCGCGTGGAGCGGGTGGCGCCAGAGGTGCTGCGGCTCATGCACGGCTGGAGGGACGTCCCCGCCTACGTTCTGGGCTGGTCGCAGGACGTGCTGGCGCGCAACCCCCTCGCCGGCGCGCTGCACAGCCGCTTCGCCCATGACGACAACATGCTGCGCATGATCTTCCTCGATCCCGCGGGGCGGGAGTTCTTCCGTGACTGGAGCGAGACGGCCCGCGCGGCCGTGGCCGACCTGCGCGAGATCGCGCTCAAGGCGCCCGACGAACGGGGCTTGGCCGAGTTGGTGGGCGAGCTGTCCATCAAGAGCCCCCCGTTCCGGCGCTTGTGGGCGGAGCGAAGGCCTGGACAAGCCGTGCGCCGCACGATCCGGCTCTCCCACCCAGAAGTCCACGAGTTGCACCTGAGCAGGGAAGTCTTCCTGATCGCCGGCGCGCCCGGCCAGCGCCTGGTCACCTACCAGGCCAAGCCCGGCTCGCGCTCCGCGGACGCGCTGGCCCTGCTGGCGAGCCTGGCCGCGCCGGATCTCGGCGAGTCATCCTAGGTACGGCACTCCCAGGAAATCAGCGGCCTTCTTCGCCCTGGGCGAGGTGGACAGACTCGGATCTGTCAGCGGCGCGACCCCGCCGCCACTCACCGAGAGAAGGCCCCATGAACGCCGACACGACCCTCGACCAGCTGCGCCGCCAGGACGCCGATCCCGACCGGCGCGTTCTGCTGACCGGCGCCACCATCGTCACCATGGATCACGATCTCGGCGTCGTGCCCAAGGGTGATCTGCTCATCCAGGGCAGCGCCATCGCCGCCATCGCCCCTGACCTGCGCACCACCGGCGCTGCCGCGGGCGCGGTCGTCATCGACGCCACCGGCTCCATCCTGGCGCCCGGCTTCGTCGACACCCACCGCCATGCCTGGGAGGCGCAGCTGCGCCGGATCATGCCCGACGTGAACGACCTGGGCGAGTACGTCATGTCCACCCTGTCCGGCATCGCTCCCGCCTACCAGCCGCAGGACATGTACATCGGGACGAAGCTCGCCGCCCTGACCGCCATCGACAGCGGCATCACCACGATGCTCGACTTCTCCCACAACTCCCGCACCGCCGCCCACTCCGACAGCGCCATCGAGGCCCTGATCGACACCGGCATCCGAGGCGTGCACGCCTCCATGCGGCCGCACTTCGGAGACTGGGACGGCCAGTGGCCGGCCGACCTGACCCGGCTGCAGGACAAGTACTTCGCCTCCGGCGACCCGTTGCTCACGCTGCGCCTGGCCACGCTGGCCACCGACGAGATCGCCGGCCCCGACCTCGCCTACGGGCCCGAGCTGGCCCGCCTGGCCCGCGAACTCGGCATCGGCGTCAGCGTCGACGCCGTCTTCGGCCTCGCCTCCTCCCAGGCCATTGTGCGCTGGTCGGCCGAGGGGCTGCTCGGCCCGGACGTGACGCTCATCCACAGCACCGGCTTGACCGCTGAGGCCTGGCGGGCCATGGGCGACTCGGGCACCACGGTGTCGCTCGCCCCCACCTCCGAGGCGCAGATCGGCCTGGAGAGCGCGGTCCCGGCCATCGACGAGGCGCTGGCGGCCGGTATCCGCCCCGGCCTGAGTATCGACGTCGAAGTGGCGCTGGCCAGCGACATGTTCACGCAGATGCGCGCCCTGCACGCGATCCAGCGGATGCGCGCCGTCAACGCCGCCTACGGCACCGGCTCCACCGGAGCTCGGATCGGCGTGGCCGACGTCCTGGACTTCGCGACCCTGCAGGGTGCCAGAACCGTCGGCCTCGGCGACGTCACCGGCTCGCTCACCCCCGGCAAGCAGGCCGATCTCCTCGTCGTCGGAGCCGAGGACCTCAACAACATGCCGCTCAACGACCCGATCGGCACCCTCGTTCTCGGCTCGGACCCGCGCAACATCCAGGCCGTCTTCATCGCGGGCCGCGTGCGCAAGTGGGCCGGCACCGTCCTCGGCGTCGATCTGGCCGAGCTGGGCCAGGACGTGCGCGAGTCCCGCGACCGCGTCCTGCGCGCCGCCGGCCGCTGAACGCCTGTCACTGAAGGAAAGGGTCCCGACATGCGTACTCCGCAACAGCTCGACGTCATCGACAACGACAACGCCCGCCCCCTGCTGCTGACCGGCGGCACCGTCATCAGCATGAACCCGATGCTGGGTGACTGGGAACGAGCCGACATCCTGATCGGCGGTCCCACGATCGTCGGTGTCGGTCCCGGCCTGCTCACCGCCGCCGAGGACGACGGGATGATCATCATCGACTGTGCCGGCTGTCTCGTGCTGCCCTCCCGCGCCGACTTCACCGGCACGGACACCACCGGCACGCTGACCCCCGGCGACCGCGCCGACATCGCGGTGATCAGGATCGCCGACCCCGAGGGCGCCCCGGACGGCCCGGCCATCGCCCGCGACGGCCATCTGGACGTTCTCCTGCGCGAGGGCCGCGTGACGGTATGGGGCGGACGCCCGGCCGGTGACCCCCCGCCCGTCTGCGGGACCGCGTCGCCTGAGGCCGGTGCCGAGCACTCCTACCTCGGCCTGTGGGTGGATGACCACGACTTCGTCCGCCAGCGGCTCCTGCCCGACGGCCGCTACGACGAGGCACGCGGCGACCGTCCCAGCGCCTACCGGGGACGGTACTGGATCAACGGAGCCCGCATCGACTATCTCGACGACCTGGGTTTCTGGGCCTATGGAGAATTCCGGGACGGCGAACTGCACCACGCCGGCTACCGGTTCACCCGGGTTCAGGCATCGGGGGCGGCGGTCAGTGGGCGCCGGCGAGGTTGAGGACGATGACGCCGCCGATGATGAGCAGGATGCCGCCGATCTTGAGGGGGGTGAGGCTCTCGCCCAGGAAGACGGCGCCGATGAGGGCGATGGCCGCGGTGCCGGCGCCGGACCAGACGGCGTAGGCGGTGCCGACTTCGAGCTGCGACTTCAGGGCGCGGGCCAGCAGGACGAAGGAGATGAGGTAGCCGACGGCCACGACGGCGCCCCAGCCGAGGCGGGTCAGGCCGTCGCTGAGTTTGAGCGCGGTGGTCGCGATGACCTCGGCCGCGATGGCGAACGCGAGCAGCAGCCAGGCCATGGTGAAGCCCTCCCCCGATGTGGTGGTACGTCTGCCCACCTTAGGCAGGGGGCTGCTCCCCCGGTGTGGGGAAGCGCTTGAAAAGGGAGTCGAATACGTGTTCCACTGTGGGGTGTGGGTTGGGACGCGCTTTCGTTGGTGGACGCCGCAGACGACCGCCCGGTGATCGAGCGGCGGGCGGTGCTGCGTGACGGCTTCTACGAGACGCAGGCCCGCACGATGATCGAGCGGGTGCCGCAGACCGCGGGCATCGCCCAGCGGTGGGCCGTCTCCCCCTACCGTGGCTGCGCCCATGCCTGCCGTGGCTGCGGCGCCCGCGCGGGTCATCGCCGGCTGGGGCTGGACGCGGGGCTCGACTTCGACACGCGGATCGTGGTGAAGGCCAACGCGGTGCCGCGGTTGCGGGCCGAGCTGGGCCGCTGGGGTGGTGAGGCGCTGGCGGTCGGGGTCGGTGGTGACTGTTACCAGCAGGCGGAGGCGACGTACCGGTTGATGCCGGGCATTGTGGAGGCGCTCGGTGAGGCGGCTGTGCCGTTCACCGTCTACACCAAGAGCCCGCTGGTGCTGCGTGATGCCGCGTTGCTGGCGCGGGCGGGGGCGCAGGTGGCGATCTCGATCGCGTTCGTCGACGAGCGGATCCGGCGGGCGGTCGAGCCGGGTGCGGTGGGCGCGCAGGCGCGGCTGGAGCTGGTGTCGGCGCTGGTGGAGGCGGGGGTGTCGTGCCGGGTGCTGATGGCTCCGGTGCTGCCGTTGCTCAGTGACGGGGCCGATCAGCTGTCGGCGACGGTACGCCGGATCGCGGCCGCGGGGGCCGGTGCGGTGGAGCCGGTGGTGTTGCGGCTGCCGCCGGGGACGCGTCAGTGGTATCTGGCGTGGCTGGGTGAGGCGCATCCGCATCTGGTGGAGCGCTATGAGGAGCTGTATGACCGGGCGGGGCTGCCCGCGGCCGGTTATGAGGAGCGGATCACGGGGCAGATCGGGCAGTTGTGCCGGGTGTACGGCATGCGGGCGGGGCCGTCGGAGCCGCCGGAGCATGAGCCGAGGTTCCCGCAACTGGCGCTGGTCTGACCGCCCGAGGTTTAAGGCCGTTGCCTTAGAATCTTGGGTGTCCCGTCAGCCAAGCAGGAGGGCGCCGTCATGACCGCCGAATCCGTCTCCCGTTACCCCTTCGACCGGGCCGAGGCTCTGCAGCCGCCCGAGGAGTGGGCGCAGTTGCAAGCGCGGTGTCCCGTGGCGCACGTACAGCTGCCCAGCGGTGACACGGCCGGTCTGATGACCCGCTACGACGATGTGCGGCTGTTGCTGACCGATCCGCGCTTCAGCCGCGGTGGGGAAGGTGCCGCGCGGGTGTCCACCACGGCCGACGGCGGGATCTTCGCCCGCCGCATGGCCAGCGGGACCTCGATCGCGGGTGAGGGGCATCGGCGGTGGCGGCGGCTGCTCAGCCCTTCGTTCACCATCCGCAAGATCGAGGCGTGGCGGCCCCGGGTGCAGCGGATGGCCGATGAGCTGGTGGACGGCATGCTGGCCGGCTCCTCCCCGGCCAACCTGTCGCGTGAGCTGGGTCTGCCGCTGCCTGTGCGGGTCATCTGCGCTCTGGTGGGGGCGCCGAGTGAGGATCAGGACAAGTTCGCCTACTGGTCTCAGGTGATGCTGACCTTGACCCGCTATGAGCAGGCCGAGGTGGAGCGGGCGTATGCGGAGTTCGGGGCGTATGTGTCGAAGCTGGTGGAGGAGAAGCGGGCGGCGCCGGGCGACGACATGCTCAGCGAGCTGACGCAGATCTCCGACAGCCAGGACGGCCGGCTCAGCCACGAGGAGCTGATCGCGACCGTGCAGGCGCTGCTGCTCGCCGGGCACGAGACCACCTCGAACATGATCGCGATCATGGTGGCGATGCTGCTGGCGGAGCCCGAGCGGTATGCGGCCGTGGTCGAGGATCCTGACCTGATCGCGGGCACCGTGGAGGAGGTCCTGCGCCTGGACAGCACCCTCAGCGTGATCGGGATGCCCCGGGTGGCCACCGAGGAGGTCGACTTCGACGGGGTGGCGGTCAGCGCGGGCACGACGCTGATCCCGTGCCGGCCGGCGGCCAACCGGGACCCGCGCAAGTTCCCCGATCCCGACCGGTTCGACGCGCGCCGCGACAACGCCGGCCAGCACCTGGCCTTCGGCGCGGGTCCGCACTTCTGCCTGGGCCAGCCGCTGGCGCGGATGGAGCTTCAGGTCGTGCTGGGCACACTGGTGCGGCGGCTGCCGGGGCTGGGGCTGCGGGACGCTCCGGGTGATCTGCGGCTGCGCACGGGGCTGCTGTCCGGGGGGCTGCAGGACGTGTGGGTCACCTGGTAAGGCGCTGACCTGGTCTGATATCGGGACCGATATGAGTGGGCGATTCATATCGGTCTTGGACGTCATGAGGGCGGCTGTGCTGTCATGGCCGCCATGTCCAGCTCGCCGCCTCGTACTCGCATCTCCAGCATGGCCCGGTTGTCCGTGGCCGCCACCGCCGCCGGGGTGGTGGCGGCGGCGCTCGTGCTGCCCGCCGTGGGCGGGTCGGGCGCGGCGCTCGTCGCCTCGGCCGAGGCGCTGAACCTGCGGCCGCTGGAGCTCACCGAGCCGCCGCTGGCGCAGAAGACCATCGTGTACGACGCCGAAGGCAACCAGATCGCCCAGTTCTATGCTCAAGACCGCAAGGTCGTGCCGCTGGAGCGCATCGCGGCGGTGATGAGGACGGCCATCGTGGCGATCGAGGACGACCGCTTCTACCAGCACGGCGCCATCGATGTCGAGGGCACGGCCCGCGCCCTGGTCAAGAACCTGACCTCGGGTGGCATCAGCCAGGGCGGCTCGTCGATCACGCAGCAGTACGTCAAGCAGGTCCTGCTGAACGCCGCGGACACCGACAAGGGCAAGAACGCGGCCCTGGACGCCAGCTACGCGCGCAAGCTGAAGGAGCTGCGCCACGCCATGGCCGTCGAGCGGAAGTACACCAAGGACGAGATCCTGGAGAAGTACCTGAACATCGCCTACTTCGGTGCCGGGGCCAACGGCGTGGAGGCGGCGGCCCGGCGCTTCTTCGGCGTATCGGCGGCCCGCCTGAACCTGGCGCAGGCCGCCACCCTGGCCGGTGCCGTGCAGGACCCCAACGCGACCGCGCCCGACCGCGGGGCCAAAGCGCGCGAGCTGTTGCTGCGGCGGCGCAATGTGGTGCTGGACCGGATGGCGCAGCTGGGCCGGATCACCCGCGCGCAGGCCGAGGCCGCCAAGGCCGGCAAGCTCGGCTACAAGGGCGTCAAGCAGTCCAACGGCTGCCAGGAGAGCCGCTATCCGTACTTCTGCGAGTACGTCCGCCACGAGCTGCTGTCCGACCCCGCCTTCGGCAGGACGCGGCGGCTGCGCGAGCAGGCCTTCAGCCAGGGCGGGCTCAGGGTGCGCACGACGCTGGACCCCAAGGCGCAGCAGGCGGCCGAGGCGGCGATCGGCAAGCGCGTCTTCGCCGCCGATCGCGCGCTGGCCGCCGAGGCGCTGGTGGAGCCGGGCACGGGCCAGATCAAGGCGATGGCGGCCAGCCGCCCGTTCGGCGGCTCGGCCCGCAGGAACGAGATCTCCTACAACGCGGTGGCCGACAAGGAGCACGGCGGGCTGATCGGTTTCCAGCCGGGCTCGACGTTCAAGACGTTCACCCTGATCACCGCGCTCAAGCAGGGCATGAAGATCGATGACGGCATCACCGCCGGCGCCGGCTACACCGCGCCCGGCTATGCCGCTTTCACCAACTGCGCCGGGCAGAACGTCGGCGACCCGTCGTGGACGGTCACCAACGACGAGGGCTCGCCCGGCTTCAAGACGCTCGCCAGCGGCACCTGGGGCTCGGTCAACACCTTCTTCATGGCCCTGCAGGAGCGCGTCGGCCTGTGCGCGACCGTCCAGACCGCCCAGTCGCTGGGGATCAAGCGGGCCGATGGCGCCAGGCTGCGCGAGGTCGAGACGTTCACCCTCGGCGTCAACGAGAGCGACCCGGTGACCGTGGCCGGCGCCTACGCCGCCATCGCCGCGCGGGGAACCTACTGCCCGCCCATGGCCATCACCGCCGTCACCGGCCCGGACGGCAGGAGCGCCACCTACCGGCCGCGGTGCGAGCGGGTGCTGGACCCGCGGATCGCCGACGCGACCGCCCACATCCTGTCCGGGGTGTTCACCCGCGGCACGATGCGCGGCGTCGGCGGCATCAGCCGGCCGGCGGCCGGTAAGACCGGGACCACCGACGGGTACGCCAGCGCCTGGTTCGCCGGATTCACCCCCGACCTGGCCGGGGCGGTCAGCGTGGGCGACCCGCGCGGCTCGCAGCGGCACAAGCTCACCGGCATCACCATCGGCGGCCGTTATTACGGCGCGGTTCAGGGTGCCTCGCTGCCCGGCCCGATCTGGAAGGACACGATGATGTCCGCGCTGCGGGGTGTGGCGCCGGCCCGGTTCACGCCGGTGGACCCGGCCCGCTTCGGCGGCTGCGCACAGGACTGCGCCCCGGCCGGCGACCCTGTGCCCGATCGGTGAACTCAGCGCCTTTCCGGAGGCGTCAGCACTCCCGTCAACCACAGGCGCAGCAGATGGCGGCGGCGCTCCGGCTCCGGGTGGTCGGCATAGGCGGTACGGCCGTGCAGGACGACGTGGTTGTTGAGGAACTGCAGGTCGCCCTGGCACAGGTCCATGGTGAGCGCGAAACGCGGGTCGCCGGTCAGCCGGTCGAGCAGGTCCATCGCCTCCCGCTGCGCCGGGGTCAACGGCGGCACGTGAGCGCCGCGCTGGGCCGAGCGGATGTAGTCGGGCCCGTAGGAGATCGACACCCCGCCGTCGCCACGTCGCGCGCACAGCGGCTTGGTGAAGAAGCTGTCGGGGCCCTCACCGGTGCGCCGGTCGTGCCACCACGGCTGGTAGAGCACCTCGGCCAGGTCCGGGCGGGTGCGCACGACCTCGTTGTGCACCGCCACGGAGCTGACGACGGCGCTGAGCCCGCCCGACATCGCCGGGCGCAGGCACAACAGGGCGACGACGTCGGGGGGTCGCTGGCGCCGGTGTCTCGTACGTGCGTCAGCGGCGCCGATCCGGGTCCTTGCGTGGCGATCTCGCCGACGTGGGACCCGAGGCCGAGGGCGGCGATCTCGCACTGCCGCTCGCTCAGCTGCTCGACGGGCACCCCTTGGACCAGGACGAACCCGCGGCCGTCGGCGAGCTCGTCACGCACGCGCCGCAGGACGGGCCCGAGCGTGGGCAGCGGGAAGGCGCCGGGGGCGATCGCGTCCGACGCTTGTACGGCGTCGAGCACTTCTCGCCGGTGTTCGGCGGTGAGCGGGACCTTCCAGGCGTCACTGTCGCGCATCTCGGCTCCCAGCCACTGCCCCGGCCCCGAAACGTGCGCGACCACCATGACGTCACCACCCTTTCCCGGCTCCCACCCACCATGCCTGGCTCGCTCGGGTGTGACACCCCTTCATCGCGCACAGCGCAAACGCGCTCCTTTGCGGGTTCGGCAAAGGGATTTGCCTCACCGGGGAGCACGGGTGGAGCATTCCCGGTAAACATGAGGAGGGATGCGCAGATGGCCGATGACACAGAGCTCTGGGACGCTCGCTACCGTGAAGGCGACCAGATCTGGAGCGGGAACCCCAACGTCATCCTCGTACGTGAGGCCGCCGACCTGGAGCCGGGCAGGGCGCTGGATCTGGGATGCGGGGAAGGGGCCGACGCCGTCTGGCTGGCGCGGCGCGGGTGGCGGGTCACCGCCGTCGACATCTCCGGCGTCGCCCTGGAGCGGGCCGCCCGGCACGCGGCGCGCGAGGGCGTGGCCGAGCGGATCGACTGGCAGCGGCACGACCTGGCGGCCTCGTTCCCCGACGGCCTCTTCGAGCTGGTGTCCGCGCAGTTCCTGCACTCTCACGGGGACCTGCCGCGCGAGAAGGTCCTGAGGACGGCCGCCGCGGCCGTCGCGCCGGGCGGGGTGCTGCTGGTGGTGGGCCACGCGGGGTTCCCGCCATGGGAGCACGACCACCCTCACGACCTGCGCTTTCCCACCCCTGATGAGGTGCTGGAGGCTCTGGAGCTGCCACAGGGACAGTGGGAGGTGCTGCTCAGCGAGGAGCACGAGCGCAGCCAGAGCGGCCCCGACGGGCAGGAGATCGTACGGACGGACAACGTGGTCAAGGTACGGCGGGTGAGCCATCCAGGCTGAACGCCCACTAGAGTCGGAGCGTTTTCGGAGCCGGGGGGCGAGATGTCGTTCAAGGCCGAGCAGATCGCGAGACTGGCCGGGTCGGGGTGGGCGCGGTGCCCGTCGGTGGCCTCGGCGGTGACGGCCGCCGGGCTGCCGGCCGTGACGGCCGGATACCTGGCGACCGCCTTTCCCGACGGGCAGTGGCAGGCCGCCGAGAAGGCCGTGGCGGCCCTGGGCGAGCACTTCGCCGCGGCGCGGTTCGCCGAGGAGACGACGTACGGGGTCCTGCTCGTACCGGATCCGGGCCGGCTCGACACGCGGCGGCCCATGGCGGCCGGCACCAGGCGGGACCAGCTCGGTGCGGCCGTCGCCGACGTGTTCGACGCGCGGCTGCCCGCCGGCGTGCTCGGGGTGCGGCCCGGCAGGCCGTGGGCCATGGTCGTCACGGTCACCGGTGCGGCCGGGCCGTCGCTGGGCAGCTACGAGCAGATCGTGAACGGGGCCGCGCGGGCGTTCACGGTGGGCGGCGTCGACACCAGGGCGTTGATGATCCGCCAGATGTGGGGCGCCCGGGTGCTGCAGGGTGGCCGTGAGCTGCCTGACTGCGAGGCGAACGAGCGCTGGACGTTCACGGTGTTCCCGGGTGAGGGTCTGACCGATGGGCTCGCGGAGTCGGGGACCGTGCTGAAGGGCAAAGTACGCTTCCGGCTGGGCAAGGCGGATCGGGGCATCGGTTCGGCCCGCGCGGCCCCCGCCATAGTCGTCTGAAGGGCCGCTGCGAACGCTGTACGCATAAGGCTGATCGTTCGCAGGAGCGCACGATGTACGCTACGGTGGCCGGAAAGCAGAGGAGGCCCCGCATGCCAGCCGACCAGCACCCCATCCCCTCGGTATGGGCCCGCCCGCGCGCCAAGCGGGAGCAGCCGGCGCTGAGCCGCGAACGGATCGTGGCCGAGGCCATCCAGTTGCTGGACGCCGAAGGCATCGACGCCCTGAGCATGCGCAGCCTCGGGACCCGGCTGGGCGCCGGGGCCACCTCGCTCTACCGGCACGTGGCCAACAAGGACGAGCTGATCGAACTGGTCGTGGACGAGGTCTACGGCGAGATGCGGGTGCCCGAGGCCGGCGATGCGGCCAGCTGGCGGGCGGGCATCGCCGCCGGCGCCCACAGCCTGCGCTCGATGATCCTGCGCCATCCCTGGCTGGTGTCGGTGCTCGGCCAGGTCGGGCTCGCCGACCTCGGGCCGAACCTGACCCGGCAGTCCGAGCGGCTGCTGGCCGTCTTCCGGGCGGCGGGTTTCGATCCCGCCGAGGCCGACCAGGCCATGAACACGATCATCGCCTACGTCATCGGGATGACCCTCAGCGAGGCGGCCTACCTCGCCCTGCTCGCCCGCAGCGGCCAGAGCGAGCAGGACCTGCTGGAGAGCCTGCGACCGGCCGCCGAGCAGGCCGTGCGCGAGCATCCGCTGCTGCGCGACGGCTACGCCGCGCGACAGGGCCAGGACCCGCGGCGGCTGCGCGAGGACAACTTCGCCTACGGCGTCGAACGCGTCCTGGACGGCTTGCAGGCCCGGCTCACCCGATCGTGACCCGCTTCTACAGGGCGCTGCCCTTCTTCCACTTGGAGAAGGGCAGCTGCCAGAAGCCCCAGCCGTTGTTCCACTCCAGTTCGCGGGTGGTGCCGGTGATGTCGACGACGTCGCCGCGCTGGAAGTGGTTGTAGAACCACAGGGCCTGGTCGGGGCGGGAGTTGATGCAGCCGTGGCTGACGTTGGAGCGGCCCTGCGCCCAGACGTTGTCCTTGGCGTGGACGTACTCGCCGGAGTTGGAGATCCGCACGGCGTGGTTGATCATGACGTCGTAGTAGCCGGGGTCGCCCTTCTCGCGGCCGGGCGAGATCATGCGGACCGGGTTGCCGCGCTCCATGGTCAGGTGGACGCCGGAGGTGGTGGTGTACTCGCGGGTGGTGGCCATACCGGCGCTGATGCGCATCGTCTGCACGCGCTTGCCGTCGCGGTAGACGTACATCATGTGCTTCTTGGTGTCGACCTTGCTGATCACCCTGGCGCCGATCTTCAAGGAGGTGTCGTAGTCCTTGACCCCGTACAGGCCCTTGCCGCCCTTGACGCCGGCCAGGCGGGCGTTGAACGTGACCTTCTGGTGGGCGGGCCAGTACTTGGCGGTGCGGTAGATGACGGTGGTGTCGTTGATCCACCGCCAGGCGCCGTCGACGGGCTTCTGCGCGTCGACCTCCAGGGCGCGCTCGACGGTGGCCTTCTCGCTGACGGGCTGGTTGAAGGTGACGATGATCGGCGCCCCCACGCCGACCGTCTCCCCCTTGGCGTTGGGCGTGACGTCGGCGACCTGCAGTTCGCGCTCGGGCGTGAGCGTCTTGAACGTGCTGGCGGCGCTGGTCACGCCGGCCTTGGCACTGACGTTGTACGAGCTGGAGGGGCGCAGCGTGCCCTTGGAGACCCATTTGGTCTTGTCGGCGTTGAAGGTGCCCTCGACGCTCTTGCCGCCGCCTTCGGCCGTGACCTCTTCCAGGGTGCCGCCGGCCGCGGTCACGACGATCTTCTTCTCGGGACTGACCTTCGAGCTGCCTTCCGCGGGCGAGATCTTGATCGTCGGCGCCTCGGGGGTCGCCGAGGTGGTCGCCTTGGCCGCCTCGGCGTTGCGCTCGGCGGTGGGGGCGCTCGAGCAGGATGCGGTCAGTGCCGCGGCCGCGAGCAGGGCCATGCCCGCGACGGGCATCCTCCAACCGGGCGTGACGTTCAAGTCAGTCCTCTCCCCCATAACAGCAAAGTCAATGCCAAAGACCTTAATGCTCCTGCATGTAAGACGCGGATGAGTTTGGGATAGTTCGGTAACGTTTAAATCACTTGTTGCTGAGAACCCCAGGTCAACCGCGAGCCACAGGGGTAAAGAGGAAAAATCCTCAGTGCTGGGCCAGGCGGTGGGTCAGGCTGGTGTGCCGCCGCCCGGCGCCCTTGGTCCGTACGGCCTGCGCCAGCGCGCGCCGCGACCCGACGATGACGACCAGCCGCTTGGCCCGGGTGATCGCGGTGTAGAGCAGGTTGCGCTGCAGCATCATCCAGGAGCTGGTGGCCAGGGGGATGACCACGGCCGGGTACTCGCTGCCCTGGGAGCGGTGGATGGAGACCGCGTAGGCGTGGGCGAGCTCGTCGAGCTCGTCGAAGGCGTACTCGACCTGCTCGTCCTCATCGGTCAGGACGCTCAGCTTCTGCTCGTCGGGACGGATGTCGACGACGATGCCGACGGTGCCGTTGAACACCCCCGCCGCGCCCTTTTCGTAGTTGTTGCGCAGCTGGGTGACCTTGTCGCCGACGCGGAAGACCCGCCCGCCGTAGCGGCGTTCGGGCAGGTCCTCGCGCGAGGGGGTCAGGGCCTCCTGCAGCGCGATGTTGAGCGCGCCGGCCCCGGCGGCGCCGCGGTGCATGGGGGCCAGCACCTGTACGTCGCGGCGCGGGTTGAGGCCGAACTTACGCGGGATGCGCCGGGCCACCACGTCGACGGTCAGCGCCGCGATCTCCTCCGGCTCCTCGCACGGGAACAGGAAGAAGTCCGTCATTCCCTCCAGCTTCGGGTGAAGGCCGGTGTTGACGCGGTGGGCGTTGACCACCACGCCCGACTCCTGGGCCTGGCGGAAGATCTGCGTCAGCCGTACGCGGGGGATGTCCTCGGCGGCCAGCAGGTCCTTCAGCACCTCGCCCGCGCCGACCGAGGGCAGCTGGTCCACGTCCCCCACGAACAGCAGGTGGGCGCCGGGCGCGACCGCCTTGACGAGCTTGTTGGCCAGCAGCAGGTCGAGCATGGACGCCTCGTCCACCACCACCAGGTCGGCGTCCAGGGGGTTGTCGCGGTCGAAGGTGGCATCCCCGCCGGGCCGCAGCTGCAGGAGCCGGTGCACGGTGGTGGCCTCGTGGCCGGTCAGCTCGGCGAGCCTCTTGGCGGCCCGGCCGGTCGGCGCGGCCAGGATCACCTTGGCCCGTTTGGCGCGGGCCAGCGTCACGATGGAGCGCACGGTGAAGCTCTTGCCGCAGCCCGGCCCGCCGGTCAGCACCGCGACCTTCTCCGTCAGCGCCAGCCGTACGGCCTGGCGCTGCTCGGTGGCCAGGTCGGCGCCCGTCTGGCCGCGCAGCCACTGCTCGGCCCGCTCCCAGTCGACCTCGGCGAAGGCGGCCAGCCGGTCGTGCCCGCCGCGCAGCAGCGACAGCAGCGCCGAGGCCAGCGACAGCTCGGCGCGGTGGAAAGGCACCAGGTAGACCGCCGGCACGATGTTGTCGCCGGCCGGGATCTCCTCGCGTACCACGCCCTGTTCGCCGACCAGCTCCTCCAGGCAGTCGGCGACCAGGGCGGCGGGCACTTCGAGGATCTTGACGGCGTCGCCGATGAGGTTGGGTGCGGGCAGGTAGCAGTGGCCGTCGTCGGCGGCCTGGGACAGGGTGTAGCGCAGCCCGGCCTTGACGCGCTCGGGACTGTCATGGGGGATGCCGACCGCCTGGGCGATGGTGTCGGCGGTCTTGAAGCCGATGCCCCACACGTCGTCGGCCAGCTGGTACGGCCGGCTCTTGACGACGGAGATGGAGCCCTCGCCGTACTCCTTGAAGATGCGCACCGCGATCGAGGTGGACACGCCGACCCCCTGCAGGAAGATCATCACCTCTTTGATGATCTTCTGCTCCTCCCAGGCGGCGGCGATCAGCTTGGTCCGCTTGGGGCCCAGGCCCGGCACCTCCACCAGCCGCTCGGGCGCCTGCTCGATGACCTCCAGCGTGGCGGTGCCGAAGTGGTCGACGATCCGCTCGGCCATCTTCGGCCCGATGCCCTTGATCAGGCCGGAGCCCAGGTAACGGCGGATGCCCTGGACGGTGGCCGGCAGCACGGTGGCATACGACCACACCTCGAACTGCTTGCCGTACTTGGGATGGGAGGTCCAGCGGCCGCTCAGCCGCAGCGACTCGCCGACCTGCGCGCCCAGCAGCGGTCCTACCACGGTCAGCAGCTCGGCGCCCGACCGGTCGGTGGCCACCCGCGCGATCGTGTAGCCGGTCTCCTCATTCGCATACGTGATGCGTTCCAGGACCGCATCGATATGCGCAGCGAGTGGACCATCCGCGCCAGGCTTCACCCAAACCTCACTTCCGACAGTTCCCGGGCCAGAGTAGAGCAGCATGGGAGCCGCCGAGTGGTCCGCTCGCCCCGGCCGGGTCCCGCTGGAGCGCGAGCTCGCCGAGACGCCCTCTGCCCGGACGAGGCCGCACGAGCCGCGTACGTGCCCGGTGGACAAATTGGCGGCCGCAACTCGCCGGGCGCGTTGTTCGGCCGGCAGGGCGGTTTTACCGGCGGTGCAGGAAAATCCTCGCTGTATGTCCTGCTAATGACCGGCTGCTGCCCTGGATTGCTTTTCCCGCTGGACAGCGGTCGCCATCTCGATCTGGCAGGCATGCGCGATGACACGCCAGGCTTTCCAGCCCCGGGATCCGGCATGGTTCGCGGCTCGGGATTACATCTTCGAGCGCCTGGTTACTCGTGCTCGAGCACACCCAGCCGCCAATATCCGTCGTGCGCTACGTCACTGCTTGTACAGCACATACTGCCCGCCGCCGGTGTTGACGATGGTCAGCTTCTTCTTTCCCGCGTACGTCGACAGTCGCCATTGCCATGCATAGGAACTGGTACGGCCCTGGAAGACGATGGTGCGGCTGTCTGCCTCGAAAACGCCCTCGTCATTGGTGGCGCCGCCGGCGAAACTCAGCCGGAACTCCGCAGCGGCGGTCAGCGTCACATCCACCTCGTGGGTGTAGCTGTCATAGGCGTACTGGTTGCCCCTGCCGGTCCAGTGGCCCACCAGTGCTTCCGGCACCGATCCTTCGGAGGTCGGAGCTGTTGCCGGCTTCGTCTTTCGGCCGTCTGCCGTCTTGGTCGGCGTCGGCCGGGGCTGTGGGATTGATATCGAGGGCGTCGGGGACACCGATGGAGGCGGCTCGGCCAGGATGTTGAAGTAGTCGCGTCCCAGTGCGGCTCCGCTCACGACGACCCCCACGATGGCGACCAGGAGTCCCCCAAGCCCCAGGCACACGCTCGACCAAGCGGGATCCCTGCGCAACCATTCACGGAAACGTTTCACGAACGGCTCCCTCGCCATGCCCTTTTGCGGCAATCTCGTCCGCCATTTTGGCGTAATCTCAATATCACGGAGGGTGAGTATGAGATTTGCCGCCGGGAGCGCGGGCACGTGGCGGCTGGAGGAGCTGCTTCCTGAGTCTGGCGTCTTCTGACAAATCAGTAGCGATCACCACACTGCCGTCCCATACGCTGCTACGAGATCATCAAGCAGAAGGGCGGTCCCTCATGCCGCAGCGAGTAGCGCCGGGCCTCATCTCCTGGGCGAGCGACATCGAGCCGGGCACCATCGAACAAGCCGCCCGCGCCGCCCGCCTGCCCTTCGTCCCCGGCCACGTCGCGCTGATGCCCGACGCCCACGTCGGCATGGGCGCCACCGTCGGCTCGGTCATCCCCACCCAGGGCGCGATCATCCCCTCGGCCGTGGGCGTGGACATCGGCTGCGGCATGGTCGCCACCGAGACCGACCTGACCGCCGCGGACTTGCCCGACACCCTGGCCTCGCTCATGCCGCTCATCGAGCAGCGCATTCCGGCCGGCGTCGGCCAAGGCCATGACGACCCGTCCACCGACGCCTCGCTCCAGGCGATCGGCACGCCCAGCACCTCGCTGACGGGCAAGCAGGAGCACACGGTCATCGCGCAGTTCGGCACGCTCGGCTCCGGCAACCACTTCGTCGAGGTCTGCCTGGACGAACGCGATCACGTGTGGACGGTGCTGCACTCCGGCTCGCGCGGCATCGGCAACCAGCTCGCCACCAAGCACATCAGCCAGGCCAAGAAGCTGATGAAGCAGTGGTTCATCGAGCTGGAGGACCCGGACCTGGCCTACCTCGTGCAGGGCACGCCGCACTTCACCGCCTACATCGAGGACATGCTGTGGGCCCAGCGCTACGCCATGGCCTCACGCGCCCGCATGGCCGAGGTGCTGGTGGCCTCCCTGTTCCAGGTCGTCGGGCACGGTAGCGCGTTGCGCACGATCAACGCCCACCACAACTTCACCCAGATGGAGCGCCACCACGGCCGCGACATGTGGATCACCCGCAAGGGAGCGATCAAGGCCGCCAGCGGCGACGAGGGCATCATCCCCGGCTCCATGGGCACCCGCTCCTACATCGTGACCGGCCTGGGCTCCACCGCCTCCTACAACTCCTGCTCCCACGGCGCGGGACGGCGCATGTCGCGTACCGAGGCGCGCAAGAAGCTCACCGCCGCCTCGCTCACCGAGGCGATGGGCGACCGCACCTGGAACGCCGACCGCGCCGGGGCTCTGGTGGACGAGCATCCGGAGGCCTACAAGTCGATCGACCAGGTCATGGAAGATCAGAAGGACCTTGTCACCGTTCAGCACACGCTGCGCCAGGTCTTCAACTACAAGGGCTGATCCAGATTCCCGACCAGCGCGGGCCGGTCGGGTCTGGGACACTTCGACGACCGTCCGAAATGTGATCGGGTGCGTAGGGTGACCGCTGTCCTGCGCTCGCGACCATGTGACCGGCAGCACCGATAAGGAGAACGTCATGCCTCCGGCGGATTCCACCACCCCATCCCCGTCGCCCACGGTCACCTCTTCGCCCAGCCCATCTCCTGATCCTTCGCCGACGAGTCCGTCACCCTCGGAGTCACCGACCTCGTCGGCAAGCCCCTCGCCCTCCGACTCGCCGTCTCCGTCGGGCAGTCCGTCGCCTTCTGACTCGCCGTCTCCGTCCGCGAGCCCGTCTCCGTCCGGATCTCCCTCTTCGTCGCCGAGCCCCTCGCCCTCCGACACGCCCACTCAGCCGGGGAGCCCGTCGCCCTCGACGTCCCCCAGCGCGCCAGGGCAGCAGATGCCTCCCACGGCTCGGCCATCGGCGCCGCACTATCCCCTCCCGACGCCGGAAGGGCCTGGCAGCGGCAGTTCTGGTCAGCCGGAGACGCTCACCGACAAGACCAACTTCAAGAACGTGGTCGGCGCGTTCAACGACGAGCACACCGACCTCTTGCGGGACGCCCGCAAGATTCTCGACGACCTCGCCGGGCTGGGCGACTTCGCCGGCACCGACGAGGCGGGAAAAAGGTTCAGAGAGGGCTACTCCAAAGGGCTCGAGAAAGCCGGCGACTACACCGGAAAACTCGGCGCCGTATATTCGGAGATCGCCGACAAGCTGGCTAGCATGAAAACCGCCGTCGACATCGCGAACTGGGCCACCGTCCAAGCCCTGCCGAAGGTGTCCGACCCGCCCAAGTTCTCGCCGACGGACGGCACTATCAGTTCCTGACGTACGCACACCTGTTGGAGCTCTGATGACCACACCTGATGACGGCATTCCCATTGTCGACGCCGAGATCAACCGGCTCCTGGCCGAGTTTCAGGCCGAAACCCGGCCCCTGGAGGCACTGCAGGAGAACCTCAACGCTCTTCGCGGCAGAGGCGAGTCGGCGAATGGTGAGGTGGAGGTCGAGGTGCTGCCGAGCGGGGCGCTGAGCGGCCTGAAAATCAACCCTCGTGCGCTCAGGCTCGGCTCGGAGGCCCTGGCGGAAGCCGTTCTCGCCGCCGCGAACGACGCCGCGACGGACGCGGCCAGGCAGATGAGCGAGATGATGATGGGCGGCTTGTCACCGTTCGCGGAGGAGGCCCGGCGCTTCAGCCGGGAACAGGGCTGAGCGGCCGGTCTCCTTCTGACGATCCCCCACCGGATGTCGACGAGCTACTTGCCCGGAGTCGACGGATAGTAGCCCTGCCAGCGCCTGAACTGGTCCTGGCCTCCTGCCACCGTAAGTTTGGCGAGCATCTGCTGCCACGTGGGCAGGAGGCTCTTGGGGTCATCGACCACGGCACTGGGGTTGTTGAGCGCATTTCCCGTCAAGCTGAAGACGGTGGATCCGGTCATGAACACGACGGCGTTCCTTGCCGCCTCGTTCTGCGGCAGGTACCTGATGACGGTTTTCCCGACATTGGCCGGGTCCGCTTTGTAGAAGAGTTTCCCGAAGTTGGCCGGGTCCACGTTGTAGAAGACCATGCACGCCGCGAAGTTCTTCAGCATGTACTCGCCGCGGTCGCCCCACGACCCCATGTCCTCGCCCCTCGCCCCCTTGACCCCGTCGACGATCAACTGGTCGAGGACCGTGTAGGCGGTAGTGCCCCCGGTGGCGTACAGGAGCCGCTTTCCCACGGCATGCTCGAATATCTTCGTCAGCAGTCGCGCCTGCGCTTTGCGCTCCGCCCAGTCGATGAAAAGCCGGACCTTCTTGTCGATCGCCGGCCAGCAGAAGAACATCAGCAGTTCCAGCCATTGGGTGATCGCCATCGAATGGAGTGCGTGCTGGACTTGGGCCAGCATGTCGGCGTAGTCGTCCACCGCGTCGGCCAGTCCGCGCAAATACGCCGACAATCGCACCGGGTAAGGGGCGATCTCGGTCCAGAAATATTTTTCGAAGGCAGTGACGCCGGCGCCCAGATTATGTTGCCCAAGGCTGTTCGCGGCGCCTATGGCCGTTTCCTCGCTGGCATCCACCCGCGTCGCCAACTGCCGTAACAACTGCGCTGCCTGGCGTGCCTTTTCCGGATCCCCGTCAGGAAATGTGACCGCCAGCATCTGCCAGACGATCGCACTCATGCCCGCGGCGGACAGGAGGAATCCTCCCACCGGGAGCGCCTTGCCGGACGGCATTGGACTCACGCGCAAAAGCCTTTCTCCAGGTCGGGGATGAAGATCCGCCTTGCCCTTCCGTGAACCAGGAAGCGGCAGGCGACCGGCCGGGACCCGCACACGCGGGCCTTCGTGAATTGCCCCGGAACCCCCATCATCGCTGCGGGATACCTTAGCCCGCTCCCACCATGGTGGTCATCATTTCGCAGCCCTCTTTCCATGGACGGGAAGCCCGTGCCGACGGCAGAAGATACGCAGGATTTACTCGATCGAAACCCGGAATGCGACCAAAGAGCACTCCCGGCACTGTCCGTGCCGCCACGACCACGAACGGCGCCGCGCCGCCTGCCGCTTGCGAGGCGTCCGCATCTCGAACATGATTCCCCATCGACACTCACGGTAGTGGTATGGATACTCTTCGTGTAAGCCCTCTGTCTCCCCGATCACTTCCACCCCGCGAGTGGCTTCACGCTGCCCGCGGACGGCGGTGAGCCGGGGAACAACGTAAGGAGAGCGATGCACAAGAAGTCCCTCGCCCTGGCCGTCCTCCTCACCGGCGCATGCCTGACGACGGCCACCGCCGTCACCGCGGCCAACGCCACCTCCGCTCCCGCCAACGCCGCACCCGCGGCCGCGGTTCACGCGCTGCCGCCCGGCTACCAGCTCGTGACGCTGCCCAACGCGAACGTGCCCAACTTCCAGCGCCGCACCCTCTACTGCCCCGGCGCCAAGAAGGTCCTGGGCGGCGGCGCCGAAGCCCGCGGCAACGGCGCGATCCTGGTCGGCTCGTTCCCCACCGATGACGGCCGCGGCTGGATCGCACTCGGCCGCCAGATCGGCTACAACGACGTCGGCATCAGCGTCTTCGCCATCTGCGCCGACTGACGTTCCGCAGTCTCCGGCCCCGGTCGCTCGCCGACCGGGGCCGTCCGCGTGAAGGAAACGAGCAGGGACACTACGAGGGGGACTTTCTGCCGCCGACCCGGGAGGCGCGATGCTCAAACGCGTGATCATGCTGGTGCTGCTGCTGGCCGGTTGCACCGCCGCCCCCGTCTCCTCGGCTCCCGTCTCCTCGCCGCCCGCGTCGCCCTCCGCCGGCGGCTGCTCCAAGAGCGCCCGGCTCGGGCCGGGCAGCCACACCCTGACGTTCGGCGGCCTCAAACGCCGCTACCTGCTGTCGGTGCCCAAGGGCCGCGGCCCGCATCCGGTCCTGCTCAATCTGCACGGCCTCGGCTCCAGCGCCGCCCAGCAGGCCGCCTACAGCCGCCTGCCCGAGGCCGGGTCGCGGCGCGGCTACATCGTGGCCACCCCGCAGGCCGCCGAGGGCCGGCTCGGCTGGACGCTGCCGCACACCTACGGCCCCGACGACACCGGCTTCCTCACCGCGCTGCTCGACCACCTCGAACAACGACTGTGCGCCGAGCGGCGTCGCGAGTTCGCCGCCGGCATGTCCTACGGCGCCGGCATGTCCACCGGCCTGATCTGCGCCATGAACGGCCGCCTGGCCGCGATCGCGCCCGTGGCCGGGATCAACATCGTCCAGCCCTGCGCCGAGGCCGTGCCGACCACGATCATCGCCTTCCACGGCACCGCCGACGACATCGTCCCCTACCAGGGCGGCCACCCCTTGCAGAACTCCTCCGGCCGGCTGCGCGTCCTGGCCGGCATGGTCGTCCTCAAGCCCGTCGAGCAGGTCGTCGACGCCTGGGCGCGCGTGCTGGGCTGCACCGGCCGCACCACCTCCGCCGTGTCCTCCCAGGTACGGCTGCGCGGCTGGAAAACCTGCCGCGACGGCGTGTCGGTAGGCCTGTACACGGTCAAGGGCGGCGGCCACACCTGGCCGGGACCCCTGCGTGTGCAGCGGCTGGGCGCCACCGCCCGCGGCCTCGACGCCACCGACGTCATCCTGGACGCCTTCGACCGCACGCCGTCCCGCTGAGCCTTCGGACCGCCCACCCGCGCCCGTCCCGCTGAGCTTCCGGACCCTCCAGGCGCGCCTGCCCCGCTGAGCTTCTGGGCCTTCCGGCCGCGTCCGCCACCCTGTATGACCCATGCATGAGCGACGACGTACGCGTCATCATCGAGGCCGTCCCCCGCGCCGGGCTGAGCGCCGAGCAACTGCGCCAAGCCGTGGCCCGTCACCCGGGCGTGCTGTCCGCGCTGGAGGTCGCCGATCCCGACCGGCTGACCATCGGCCCCGCCGCCGCGCTCGGCCACGACCCCGGCGAGAACGCCCCCTTCCGCGCCACCGTCTTCGATGCGGTGGGCAACCGCGCCGTCGAACTGCGCGGCACCCTCGACCGGCCCGAACGCGCCGAGATCCGGCCCAGCGCCCACCGGCCGCCGCCCAGCCACGACGAACTGGTCGAGGCCGCCGCCATCCTGCGCGCCGACCCCCACTTCCCGGCGGACGGCGACGCGATCGTCTACCGGCCCATGCCACCGCTGGCCGACCTGGAAAACCCCGACGGCACCACCGTGCGCCGTCCCACCCTCGGCATCTACACCCCGAACGAGCCCACCGGGGTACGCCACCGCATCGTCGCGGTCGACACCGCCGCCCACACCGTCGACTGGACCCCGGCGGGCATCGACGTGCGCATGCACCACGACTGCGAGCACACCGTCCCCGAAGGCATCGACCCCCTGGCCGACCGCGGCGGCCCCGACCAGGTGCGGGTACGCGTCCTGAGCGGCGCCACCGAGCTGTGGAACCTGCTGGTCGTACGGCCGCGCGCCTCCGCCCCGCAGAATCCCGGCGTCGGATCGGGCGTGGAACTGCGCGAGGTCCGCTACCGGGGCCGGCTGGTGCTGCGCCAGGCGCACGTACCCATCCTGAACGTGGAGTACGAGCACGGCACCACCTTCCGCGACGACGCCTCCACCGAGACCCGCTTCTCGGCCGGCGGCACCGACCCGGTCGGGTGGGGCTGGCGGCTGTGCGACAGGCCGCCGCGTACCATCCTCGAACGGCCCGACAGCGACTCCGGCGGCTTCCAGGGCGTCGCCTTCCACCACGACGGCGACGAACTGCGCATCGTCAGCGAGATACAGGCCGGCTGGTACCGCTACGCCAGCGACTGGCGGCTCGGCGACGACGGCACCATCCGGCCCCGCTTCGGCTTCGCCGCCACCGCCAACCCGATGACCTGCATGGTGCACCGCCACCACGCCTACTGGCGCTTCGACTTCGACATCGAAGGCGCCGCCAACGACGTCATCGAGCAGATCGACCAGGGGCCGATCATCCCCGACCCGGTGCCCATCATCCGCGAGACCACCCGCCGCCGCGCCCCCGGCCGCTACTGGCAGGTATGCGACAAGTCCTCAGGCCGCGGCTACCAGATCCACCCCGGCCCCTTCGACGACACCGCCGACGCCTACGGGGTCTCCGACCTGTGGTTCCTGCGCCACCACCCGGCCGAACTGGAAGACGGCAACCCCGGCCCGCGGGACCGCGCCGCCCTCGGACGTTTCCTCGACGGCGAGAGCATCGACGGCGCCAACGTCGTCGTCTGGTACGCCGGCCACTACTACCACGACCAGGCCCACCCGCAGCCGCACCAGGGCGAGCTGATAGGGCCGGAACTGGTGCCGATCTGACGGCTACGCTTGGCGTCCATGAATCAGGTGGGTGAGACGACGGCGCGGGCGCTGCTGCGCAGGCTGGCCGTCGAACAGGCCGAGTGCAGGGTGCCGTCGCTGACGGCTGCGATCGTACGGGAGGGGAGGCTGGCCTGGTTCGGCGCGCGCGGCTTCCACGACTCCGCTGGTGAGGGTGACAGCAGGGTGCCCACCGTGGACACCCAGTACCGGCTCGGCTCGATCACCAAGAGCATGGTCGCCACCGTCGTCATGCGGCTGCGCGACGAAGGCCGCCTCGACCTGCTCGACCCCCTGGCCAAACACCTGCCGGACACCCCGTTCGGCGAGGTGAACATCGCGCAGCTGCTCTCCCACACCGGCGGCCTGACCGCCGAGCCGCCCACCAGCTGGTGGGAACGCACTGCCGGCCTGCCGTCCGACGAACTGCTCGCCCTGCTCGGGCCGGAGCACACCAAGCACCGGCCCGGCCGCCGCTTCCACTACTCCAACCTCGGCTTCGCCCTGCTCGGCGAGCTGATCACCCGGCTGCGCGGCGTGCCCTGGCTGCGGGCCGTACAGCAGGAGGTTCTCGATCCGCTCGGCATGACGGCCACCACCGAGCGGCCGCGCGCCCCGCACGCCACCGGGTACGCCGTCCACCCGTGGGCCGACGTGGTGCTGCCCGAGCCCGAACACGACGCCGCCGCCATGGCGCCCGCCGGGCAGCTGTGGTCCACGACCGCCGACCTGGCCCGCTGGGCGACGTTCGTGGCCGGTGACACCGGCGGCGTCCTGTCCCCCGCCACCCTCGCCGAGATGCGCGAGCCCGCCACCGTCGACGACGGCGACGCCTGGACCTCCGGGTACGGGCTCGGCCTGCAACTGACCCGGCACGCCGGCCGCCGCCTGGCCGGTCACACCGGGTCCATGCCCGGCTTCCTGGCCACCGTCTGGGCCGACCCGGCCGACCAGGTGGGGGTGCTGTTCATGGCCAACACCACCAGCGGCCTCACCTACACCCTGCTCACCGACCTGCTGGACATCCTCGACGAACACGAACCCCGCCTGCCGCGGCAATGGCGCCCCGCCCCCGCCGACCCCGCCCTACTGGCGCTGACCGGGCTGTGGCACTGGGGGCCCAAGCCGTACTCGCTGCGGCTGCTGCCCGACGGCGGCCTGGCACTGACGCCGGTGGGCGGCGCGGGCCGGGCGTCCCGGTTCGTGCCGCAGGACGACGGGACCTGGCTGGGGCTGGACGGCTACTACGCCGGCGAGACGCTGCGGGTGGCGGCCGATCACCTCGACATCAACACCTTCATCTTCACCCGCGACCCGTACGACCCGGACGCGCCCGTCCCCGGCGGCGTGACGGACTGGCACGCCTGACCGCACTGCTCGGTCACGCTCAGCCGACCTCGCTGGAGCTCGTCCGGTTGGGCCCCTCCGGCTGGGCCAGTTCGTGTGAGCCCGTGCGTGTGGGCCCGTGCGTATGGGGCTTGCCCTCGGAGGGGCGCTCCCCCGGGCGTCGGCCGGGGAGTGGCCGGTCAGCCCAAGGGTGTCGCCGACGGCGGCTGAGGCCCTCGAACGCCGGCGCCAGGGCCGCTCGCCCGCTTGGGACCGCGCCTTTGCGGGCGGTCCCAAGCGGTGCGCTCTTGGCGGGAGTCGTGGCGGCGAGGGAACGGCGGTCGAGGTGGCAGCATGGTCGTGTGCGTGTGGCAATCCTGGGGCCGCTGGAGGTCGAGTCCGCCGCCATCAGCGGCGCCCGGCTACGTTTGCTGCTGGTACGGCTGGCGCTGTCGGCCGGGCGCACCGTCGCCGTCGAGGAACTGGCCGAGGCGTTGTGGCCGGACGAGCGGCCCACCGACCCGGCCAACGCGCTGCAGTCGCTGGTCTCCCGGCTACGGCGAGCCCTGCCGGATCCGTCGGCGCTGGCCCTGGTACCCGGCGGCTACCGGCTTGACGCTGTCACGGACGTACGGGAGTTCGACCGGCTGACGGCGCAGGCGCGACGCGAAAGCGACCCGGCGGCCACGGCCAGACTGCTGAGCGAGGCGCTGGCCCTGTGGCGCGGCCCAGCACTGGGCGAGGTCGCGACGGCCCCCTTCGCGATCGGCTACGCGGTACGCCTTGAGGAGGCCCGGCTGACGGCCATCGAAGACCGCGCGGAGGCCGACCTGACACGCTTCACGCAGGAAGGCACGGTCCCCACGAACCCGTCCCCCAACGGCGCCACCCGAGACCACCCTGACCAGGACCGCACCACTGATACCACCCCGGGCAGCAACACACGGGACCGCGTTACCAAGGTCAGCACGACCTACGACCGGCCCGGCCGGGACCGCACCCCTCAAGCCACGCCGACCGCACGGACCGGCGGCTCGACGGACGATACGACACACCCAAGCGGCCCTACGCTCGGCGCGACCACCCCGACCACCCCGACCACCCCGACCACCCCGACCACCCCGACCACCCCGACCACCCCGACCACCCCGACCACCCCGACCACCCCGACCACCGCAACCGGAGGAACGTCGGGACGTGGCTCGGCCACGGGAGGGGGCGAGAGCGCGACGGGCGAGAGCGCGGCGGCGGGCTTTGGAGGCACAGCAGAAGGCGCGGACAGAGGCGGGGGTGCGGACGGAGGCGGGCGGGGGGATGGAGAGTTGGGCGGGCTGTTGGCGGAGCTCGGTGAGCTGACGGCGCGTCATCCTCTGCGCGAGCGGCTGCACGCCACCCGACTCAAGGCGCTGCACGCCGCCGGACGCCGAGCCGAGGCGCTGGTCGCGTACGAGCACTTCCGGCGGGGGCTGGCCGACGAGCTGGGTGCCGACCCGGGCCCGGAGCTGCGGGAGATCCACCTGAAGCTGTTACGAGCCGATCCCGTCAGCCGTCCGCGCACCAACCTGCGGACCCCGCTCACCAGCTTCGTCGGCCGCGCCGCCGAGATCGCCCAGGTACGCGCCCAGCTGGGACGGAGCCGCCTGGTGACGCTCGTCGGCCCGGGCGGCGCCGGCAAGACCAGGCTCGCCACCACGATCGCCACCGCCCTCCTGAACGAGGCCGGCCACCGAGGCAGCCCTGACAACGGCTCCCCGCACGGCGACGGCCGCGACAGGCCCGACAAGCACGACGACGTGGGCGGGCACGACGGCATGGGCAGACGCCCAGGGCATGCGGGCCGAGACGGACGGCCGACGTACGAGAGACCGGATGGACGGCCGACGTACCAAGGACTGGACGGACGGCCGGCGTACGAGGGACCAGACGGACGGCCGACGTACGAGGGGCAGGCGGGCCCGGCGTACGGCGAAGGGTATCCGCGGCGGATGTACAACAGCGGGCCGGCGTACAACAGCGGCCCCGCGAGCCTCGGCGGACAGCCGGCGTACGAGGGGCCGAGTGCGGTGTGGCTGGTGGAGCTGGCGCCCGTCAGTGATCCGGCCGACGTGCCGCAGGCGGCGTTGGCCGCGCTCGGGCGTGCGCCGATGCCGGCCGGTCCCGCCGCGCCGACCGACACCCTCGAGCGGCTCGTCGAGGCCCTGTCGGCGGGCCGGGTGCTGCTGGTGCTCGACAACTGCGAGCATCTCGTCGACGCCGCCGCCCGCCTGGCCGAAGAGCTGCTCGGCCGCTGCCCGCGGCTGCGCGTGCTGGCCACCAGCCGCGAGCCTCTGGGCATCGTGGGCGAGGTCGTCAGCGCGGTCCCGCCGCTGCCGGTCGTGCCGGCGGTGGAGTTGTTCGCCGATCGGGTGGCGGCGGCGTGTCCGGGGCTGGTGCTGGATCAGGGGCTGGTGCGGGAGGTCTGCCGCCGGCTTGACGGGCTGCCGCTGGCCATCGAGTTGGCCGCGGCTCGGTTGCGCGCGTTGAGTTTGGCGGAGCTGGCCGTACGCCTGGATGACAGGTTCGTGCTGCTGACCGGAGGCAGCCGTACGGCGCTGCCCCGGCATCAGACGTTGCGCGCGGTCGTGGCGTGGAGCTGGGATCTGCTGGAGGAGCCGGAGCGGCGGCTGGCCGAGCGGCTGGCGGTGTTCGCGGGCGGGTTCGATCTGGCCGCCGCCGAGCATCTGGGCGGCACCCTCGACCTGGTCGCGGCCTTGCTGGACAAGTCGCTGCTGCAGGCGGCCGACGGTGGCCGTTACCGCATGCTGGAGACGATCAGGGAGTACGGCCTGGAACGCCTGGCCGAGACCGGGCGGCTCGGCCCGGCCCGTGCCGGGCACGCGGCCTACTTCCTGCGGCTGGCCGAGCTGGCTGAGCCGTATCTGCGCGGGCGGGAGCAGCTCACCTGGATCGCGCGGCTGCTGGCCGAGCATGACAACCTGCTGGCCGCGCTGCACTTCGCCGTCGGCCGCGGCGACGCCGACACCGCGGTACGGCTGGCGGCGGCGATGGGCGTGTTCTGGACGATCCGCGGCAACCGGCAGGAATCGGTGGGCTGGATGAACCTGGCGCTGGACGTGCCGGGGGTGGCGCCGTGGCAGGCCAGGCTGATCGTCTCGGCGACGTTGCTCATCAACGGCGCGCTGGGCGGTGATGACTCCATGGTGGAGTCGGATGTGCGGGAGCTGCGCCGCCTCGCCGAGCTGGCGGAGCGGGAGCCGGGTCACCCGGTGCTGGCGATGATCGGGCCGGCGGTGGCGTTGTTCACCGATGACAAGGCGCTGGGGCTGCGGGAGGTCGAGCGGCGTCTGTTCCATCCCGATCCGTGGGCTCGCGGGATGCTGCTGATGGTTCGGGCCGCCATCAAGGAGAACGACGGTGACATGGGCGGCTCACGCCAGGACCTGATCGCCTCCGCCGCCGAACTGCGGGCGGTGGGTGAGCGGTGGGGGCTGGCGATGACGCTGATGTCGCTGGCCGAGGCGCACGCGATGTTCGGCGACTTCGATGACGCGCTCGCCTCGATCCAGGAGGCCACGGCGTTGATGTTGCAGCTCAATCCCGATCTCGATCCCGGCCACCAGGTGTGGCAGGCGACGATCCGCATCCGCAGGGGCGAGGTGGAGCGGGCGCGCGCCGAGTTGCGCGCCATGACGGAGCAGCCGCACCGCGAACAGTCGGCGCGCAACGCCGCCTTCGCTCACGCCGGGCTCGGCGACCTGGCGCGGCTGGAAGGTGATCTCGACACGGCCGCGCGTGAGTATGAGCTGTCGGCGGCGACGATGGAGCAGTCGCCTTCGATCGTGCCGCAGTTCCGGGCGCTGGTGCTGATCGGCTGGGCGCATCTGGCGCTGGCGGTGGGCGATCAGGTGGCGGCCGAGCGGCATATCGGCCAGGCCGCCGAGCTGAGTGTGTCGGCCAAGGACATGCCGGTGCTGGCCCGGGTGGGGGTGGCGGTGGCGGAGTCGCGGGTGCTCGGCGGCGATGCGGCGGTCGCGGCCCGGACGCTGGGTGCGGCCGAGCAGTTGCGCGGCGCGCCCGACGCGTTCAACCCCGATGTGGCGCGCCTGTCCGCGTGGCTGCGCGCCGAGCTCGGCGACGCCTATGACGCCGCCTACGCGGCGGGCCGGGGCCTGGACCGGCCCGCCGCCCTGAAGCTGGTACGCGCCCCGGCCGCGCCCTCAAAACGACCGGGACCGGCCCCGCCCTCATAACGGCCGGAACCGGCCGCCGCCGGTGCGCCGACCCGCGTGGTGAACTTCAGAACACCAGGCGCCGCACCACAGATGTCTCAGGCGCGGCGCCGGTAGGCGGCGACGGCCAGCGGCGCGAAGATCGCCAGGAACACCAGCCCCGACGCGACCGTCCACACCACCGAGGCGGCGGTCGGGCCGCCGAGCATCAGTGCCCGTGCCGCCTCCATCGCGTGGTTGACCGGGTTCACCTCCAGCCAGGCCTGCAACCAGCCGGGCAGCGTGTCCTTGGGGGTGATCATGCTGGTGCCGAACGTCAGCGGGAACAGCACCACGAACGAGGTGCCCTGCACCGCGCCGGGCTCTCGCATCAGCACCCCCAGCAGCACGAACGCCCAGCTCAGGCAGAACGAGAAGAAGATCGTCAACAGGCAGGCGGCCAGCGTGGGCACCAGCCCGGTCCGGACCCTGAAGCCCAGCGCGGCCCCCGTCCCCATCAACACCACGATCGCCACCACATAGCGGATCAGATCGCCCAGCACCGATCCGATCAGCGGCGCCGAGCGGGCGATCGGCAGGCTGCGGAACCGGTCGAAGACGCCCTTCTTGATGTCGGTGTTGAGGTTGACGCCGGTGGCCATGCCGCCGAACATCACCGTCTGCACCATGATCGCGGGCAGCAGGAACTGCAGGTACTCCTCGGTCGAGCCGGACACGGCGCCGCCCAGGAGGAAGACATAGATGATCAGGAAGAGGATCGGCTGCAGGGTGACGTCGATGAGCTGTTCGGGGGTGCGCAGGGTCTTGACGACGCTGCGCCCGGCCAGGGCGAGGCTGTGGCGGACCAGGCCGAAGGGGCGCTGCTCCAGGCGGGCGGGGGCCGCGGTGCGTTCGGTGGTGAGGGTCATGCCGCGTTCTCCTGGTCCGCGTGGTGGCCGGTCAGGGTGAAGAAGACCTCGTCGAGGCTGGGCAGGCGCAGTGACAGTTCGGTGACCGCGATGCCGGCGGTGTGCAGTCGCGCCACGATCTCGGTGAAGGCGGCGTCGCCCTCGACGGGCACGGTGGTCACGTCGCGGCCGGGTGATTCGGCGGGGCGGCCGGCGACGGAGGAGATGATCTCGGCGGTCTCTCGCAGTCTGCCGCGGTCGGCGGGCCGCACGAGTACGGTCTGGCCGCCGACGACGTGCTTGAGCTCGGCCGGGGTGCCGTGCGCGATGACCTTGCCGTGGTCGATGACGGAGATGTCGTCGGCCAGCGCGTCGGCCTCCTCCAGGTACTGGGTGGTCAGCAGGACGGTGACGCCATCGGTGACCAGGCGGCGGATGATGTTCCAGACGTCTTCGCGCTTGGCGGGGTCCAGGCCGGTCGTGGGCTCGTCCAGGAAGATCACGTCGGGCCGGCCGACCAGGCTGGCGGCCAGGTCCAGGCGGCGGCGCATGCCGCCGGAGTAGGTGGAGGCGCGCCGGTCGGCGGCCTCTGCCAGGCCGAAGTCGCTCAGCAGTTGCGCCGCTCTGGCCTTGGCCTCACCTGCGCGCAGGTCGAGCAGCCGGCCGATGAGGACCAGGTTCTCGGTGCCGGTCAGGTCCTCGTCGACCGAGGCGTACTGGCCGGTCAGGCCGATCATGCGGCGTACGCGGGCGGGGTGGCGTGCGACGTCGACGCCGCTGACGCGGGCGTGGCCGGCGTCGGCGCGCAGCAGGGTGGCCAGGATGCGTACGGCGGTGGTCTTGCCGGCGCCGTTGGGGCCCAGGACGCCCAGGACGGTGCCTTGGCGGGCCGACAGGTTGATGCCGGCCAGGGCCGTGGTCTTGCCGAAGCGTTTGACCAGCCCTTCGGCTTCGAATGCGTTCATGGCGGACAGCGTGGACGGCGGTGCTGACAGGCCGCGCACAGATCGCTGTCATGGTGCCAGGCGCGCTGCCAGGTCGGCGGCGGGGCCGGGTGGGAGGCTGCCGTGCAGCAGTTCGACGCGGTGCACCAGCCGGGGCGACACCAGCGGAACGCCGCAGGCGGCGGAGGCGGGCAGCAGGGTCAGGCCGTGACCGGCGGCGACCAGGTTGAGCACGGTGTGCACGTCGTCGCCGGTGTAGTCGAGCGCGGGCCGGAAGCCGTCGCCCAGCAGGTCACGCAGCCGCTCCAGCGGGCACAGTGTCGTCTGCAGCCAGTGCGCGTCGACCAGGTCGGCCAGCCGCAGCCCTGTCCGGCCGGCCAGGGGGTGGTCGCCGGGCAGCGCCACAACCAGGCCTTCCTCGGCCACGCCGACCGTGGTCAGCGGGCCGACGTCGGGCAGGCGCAGCGGGTCGTTGGGCGCGGTGATCCCGTCGGCCAGGCCCGCCTCGGCCGTGCCGTCGGCCACCTGCCTGGCCACCTCGTCCCGGCCGCAGGTGCGTACCGTCACCCGTAGCCGCGGCTGCGCCGCCCTTGCCGCCGCCAGTCGTACGGCCAGGACCGAGTTGAGCGCCAGGGGTGTGGCGGCCAGGGTCAGGCGGTGGGCGGGCAGTGCGGCGGTGCGCAGCACGTCGGCCCGCGCGGCGCGGATGCGCAGCAGCAGCGGCCCGGCGTGCTCCAGCAGGCGCAGGCCCGCCTCGGTGGGTGTGACCGGGCGGCGGTGCAGCAGCGGCAGGCCCAGGTCGCTCTCCAGCGCGGCGACCTGCTGGGAGATGGCCGACTGGGTGTAGCCGAGGCGTTCGGCCGCCGCGGAGAACGAGCCCGTCTCGGCGACGGTGACGAAGGTACGCAGCAGATGAGGGTCCATCAGTGTTTCTTATAGCACGTACAGACATCATCGTTGGCGCTTAAGGAGGGGTTCGCCGCACCATGGAGGCATGAGAATCGCCCTGGTCGGAGACCGCTCGCCCAGCGTGCGCGCGCACGTCCGCATCCCGCTGATCATCCAGGCGCTGCGCGAACGTGACGGCATCGCGCTCGACCCCTACTGGATCCCCTCCACCGACGCCCACGACGACGCCCTCCAACGCTTCGACGGCATCTGGATCGTGCCCGGCAGCCCCTACCTCAGCGAGGAGGGCGTGATCAGCGCCGCGCGGACCGCGCGCGAGCACGGCATCCCCGTCCTGGGCACCTGCGGCGGCTTTCAGCACCTGCTGCTGGAGTACGCGCGCGGCGTGTGCGGACTCGACGTGGCCCACGCCGAGAACGACCCGGGGGCGCGCGACTTCCTGCTGCTGCCGCTGCAGTGCTCGCTGGCCGGCCACGAGGGGCTGGTACGGCTGGCGCCCGGCACGCTGATCGAGCAGATCATCGGCTCGCCCACCACGATGGAGGCCTACAGCTGCTCCTACGCCCTCAACGACGCCTACAAGCAGCAGCTCGTCGAGCACGGCCTGGTCTTCTCCGGGCACGCCGACGACGGCATGGCGCGGGTGGCCGAGCTGCCCGGACACCCGTTCTACCTGGCCACGTTGTTCCAGCCGGAGCTGTTCGGCGACGGCAGCCGCCCGCACCCGGTCATCTCCGCCTTCGCCGCCGCGGTCAGCCGTAGGACGGCTCGGCGTGCCGTAGCTCACGCAGGCCGGGCAGAGTGAGGGTGCCCAGCCGCGCGCCGGTGCGCGGCTGGAGCCGCAGCACCTGCTCGCCCGCGCCGGCCAGCAGCTCGCCGTTCAGCCAGGCCAGCCCCCGCGCCTGGCCCGGCAGGTCCCAGGCGCCGGCCAGGGCCAGCGTCTGGCCGTCGGCCGACAGCAGCCGCTTGCCCGCCGCCAGGTAGACGCGGCCGTCGGCGGCCACCGCGTAGGCCTCGCCGCCGGGCTGCTCGCCCAGCAGGGCGCCGCGTTCGATCCGCAGGTAGTCGGTGGAGGCGACCACGACCCGGCCGGTGGAGGCGTCGACGACGTACAGCCGCCTGGCCTGGGCGTCCAGCGCCATCGCGTGCGAGAGCGGCGGGCCGAGACCGAACGGCTCGGGCAGGTCCAGGCAGTAGGCCCAGCGCTGGTCCAGGCTGAGCACGTGCACGAACGCGTGCACGCCGGGGCTCAGGTCGTGGCCCGCGACCAGGTCGCGGGTGTGCAGGTGCTCGTCCTGGTGGGTGTAGAGCGTGTAGAGGGTGGCCAGGTCCGGGTCGTGGACGGCCTGGCGGCCCGTGCCGCGCATCTCCTCCTCCTTCGACAGCGGCACGGGCTGCTTGGCGCGGGTCAGCAGCGGCGTCATCCGGCCGGCGGCCAGGTCGTACATGCGGACGCGGTAGCGGTCGGGGTGTTCGGGCGGCAGGTGGTCCAGGACGTACATGACCTGGCCGTCGCCGGAGAACGCCTCCGGTTCGATGTTGCCGTCGAGCTGGAGCGTCCGGGTGCCGTCGGCTCCGGTCAGGGTGATCGAGGTACGGCTGCGCGGGCCGGGTTCGGGGCCGAGGGCCACGACCCGGTCGGAGACGGCCTTGATCCGTTCGCCGGGGGCGACGGCCTGTTCGACGAGGTGGCCGGTGGTGGTGTCGTAGGTGCGCAGGTGGCCGTGGTCGAGCTGGTACAGGCGCAGCCAGCGGGCGCCGGGCACGGCCCCGGGGTAGGTGGCCGTCACCGCGCCGGTGGACAGCTCGACCAGGGACAGCCCGGCGGCGGTCTCGGCGAGCAGCCGGCCGCGCGGGGCGGGGGGCGCCGCCCGCCGGCCGGTGACGGGAAGGTCGTCTGGGCCATACTGCCCGCGAATTGACCAGATTTACCACTCTCGCCTGAATAACCGCTGTCGCCTGGTTTCATGGGCTGTGGGGCGGGTAGCCGCGCCGTCCTATCTGTCGTCATGGCGGGGTGAGAGTCACATGCCCGAGCGGGTAACCACGGAACCACGCGACCGGGGGCCGGCGATCCTGGCGCCGGCACGCTTCGGCGGCTATCCCGGGCCGCTGCGCAAGGCGCTGCCCGGTGGGAAGCTCACCCGGTTCCTGGCCACCACCGACCACAAGCAGATCGGGCTGCTCTACCTGCTGACCTCGTTCGGATTCTTCCTGGTCGCCGGGGTCCAGGCGATGCTGATGCGGGCCGAGCTGGCCCGGCCGGGCATGCAGTTCCTCTCGGCCGAGCAGTACAACCAGCTCTTCACCTCGCACGGCGCGCTCATGCTGCTGCTGTTCGCCACGCCGGCGGCGTTCGGGTTCGCCAACTACATCGTGCCGATCCAGATCGGCGCGCCGGACGTGTCGTTCCCCCGGCTCAACGCCCTCGCGTACTGGCTCTACCTCTTCGGCGGCCTGATGGTGCTCGGCGGCTTCCTCACCCCGGGCGGGGCCGCCGACTTCGGCTGGACCGCCTACGCGCCGCTGAGCAGTTCGGAGCACTCCCCCGGCGTCGGCGCCAACATGTGGGTGATCGGCCTGGTGATCTCGGGGCTGGGCACCATCCTCGGCGCGGTCAACCTGATCACCACGATCCTGACCCTGCGCGCGCCCGGCATGACGATGTTCCGGATGCCGATCTTCACCTGGAACATCCTGGTCACCGGCCTCCTGGTGATCCTGGTTTTCCCGCTGCTGGCCGCCGCGCTGATGGCGCTGGCCGCCGACCGCCTGCTGGGAGCCCACGTCTACGACCCGGCGACCGGCGGGCCGATGCTCTACCAGCACCTCTTCTGGTTCTTCGGCCACCCCGAGGTGTACATCATCGCGCTGCCGTTCTTCGGCATCATCTCCGAGATCATCCCGGTCTTCTCCCGCAAGCCGATCTTCGGCTACAAGGGCCTGGTCGCCGCGACCATCGCCATCGCCGGCCTGTCGATGAGCGTCTGGGCGCACCACATGTTCGCCACCGGCCAGGTGCTGCTGCCGTTCTTCAGCTTCCTGAGCTACCTGATCGCCGTGCCGACCGGTATGAAGTTCTTCAACTGGATCGGCACGATGTGGCGCGGCCAGATCAGCTTCGAGACGCCGATGCTCTTCTCGATCGGCTTCCTGGTTACCTTCCTCTTCGGTGGTCTGACCGGTGTGCTGCTGGCCAGCCCGCCGCTCGACTTCCACCTGCACGACTCGTACTTCGTGGTGGCCCACTTCCACTACGTGCTCTTCGGCACGATCGTGTTCGCCGTCTTCGCCGGCATCTACTTCTGGTTCCCGAAGATGTTCGGCCGGATGCTCGACGAGCGGCTGGGCAAGGTGCACTTCTGGCTGACCATGATCGGCTTCCACACGACGTTCCTGGTGCAGCACTGGCTGGGCAACGAGGGCATGCCGCGTCGGTACGCCGACTACCTGCCCGGTGACGGCTTCACCACGCTGAACATGGTCTCCACGATCGGCGCGTTCATCACCGGCATCTCGACCCTGCCGTTCATCTGGAACTGCTGGAAGTCGTACAAGGCCGGCCCGGTGGTCGAGGTCGACGACCCGTGGGGCTTCGGCAACTCGCTGGAGTGGGCGACCACCTCCCCGCCGCCGCTGCGTAACTTCGACCGGATGCCGCGGATCCGCTCCGAGCGGCCGGCGTTCGACCTCAAGTTCCCGGAGCTGGCCGCCGGCGGCCAGAGCCTGGCCGGCCCGCCGGAGGGCGGCGCCAAGCCGCTGACCAGCGAGTCCGACGGGGGAGCCAGCTACC
>NZ_JBEZDR010000018.1:0-253883 GCF_040648415.1 Nonomuraea sp. NPDC049141 | reverse complement strand
CTGGTGACCAGGACGACAAGAGCCGTGTAACGAGAGATTGTTACGCACGGTTCTGTGGGAGCCCCGGGCTGAGACGCCCGGGGCGACCCGACCGGTGGCACCCCAAGAACATCACACGCCAAGCGTGACGGTGAACGTCTGGCGCCTCTGGAAGGCATCTTGGCGTACGTGGTGTGACGGACGCAGCGCTGGTGCCGCGCTCGCAAGGCACCCTCAGGTGATTGCGGTCGATGAGGCCGGTCGGCTTGGCCGGGATGGCTGCATGAGCAGGCCGTCGATACGACGAGTCAGCGTGTCGTGGGCGGGCACGGTGGGGCGGTGTCCGAGCAGGGCGAGTGAGGTCAGCCCTTCGACGAGTGGCAGGAGGGTCTCGGCCTCCAGGTCGGCGTCGAGGTCGTCGCGGAACTCGCCGGTTCGCTGGCCATAGCGGATCAGCCAGACCAGCAGGTCGCGCGTTTTGGCGTGGGCTTGGCGCAGGATTTCCGCCAGGGACGGGATGGCCGTGGCGTGGGCGGTGAAGGCCGCCAGGATCCTGGCGTCGCGTCGCTGGTGCGGCTCGATCAGGGTGAGCGTACGCAGGGTGGCGGTGAGCAGGGTCACCGCCGACTCCTTGGCGGCGGAGGCGTCGATTTCCTCCTGGCCCTGCGCGGTGATGCGTTCGGTGATGTGGTGCAGTGCGAAGGCGAGCATCTCGTCCTTGGTGACGAAGCATCGCTGCACTGCTCCCATGGACACCCCAGCCTGCTGCGCCACGTCCCGGAGGGTCGCGCCTTCGGGGCCGTGCCGGTCGATCAGGTCGCAGACCGCTTCGGCGATGTGGCGGCGTCGCGTCTCGTAGTCGACCTGCTTGGGCATGGGGTTCCTTCCGCCAGCATTTCGATGCGGTTGCATCGTATCAACTTTTCCGGTTTATTTGATGCGTACGCATCGGAACAAGGGAGGACGCCATGAGTCGTTCGCAAACACGCAACCGCACAGCCGATAAGGCGCTGTGGCTGGCCGGAGCTCTGTTCACCGTGCAGGGGTTCGGCTCGGCGATCACCGAGGCGCAGTGGGACACCAGCTTCGGAATCGCCGGCATCCTGCGCGCCGTCGGCGTCCCCGGCTGGGCCGATCTCGCCCTGGGCACCCTCGGAGCCGCGTTCCTGCTCATCGCGACGTATCGGGCGGTGCGCCGATGAGACCCCGAGGAACGGCGCGCAGGACGGCGCGCGTGCGGCTGGTCACGGCGGTGGCCGGTCTGTCCGTCGTCGCGGCCTGCGGGAGCGCCACCGGCCCCCCATCGAGCTCGCGCCAGCCTGTCGCGCACACCTCGTCCGGCGCCGTCACCGGCGCTCACATCGGCCGGGACGTGCAGCGGTTCAACGCCATCCCCTATGCCGCACCGCCGACCGGAGCGCTGCGCTGGCAGCCGCCCCAGCCCGTCCAAGCGTGGAAGGGCATCGAGGACGGCACCCGCACGGCCCCGCGCTGCCCGCAGAACGCCAATCCCGCCGACTCCAACCCGGCCAGCGCCGCCGAGGACTGCCTGTACCTGAACGTCACCGCCCCCCGGGCCGTGCCCGCCGGACAACGGCTGCCGGTGATGGTCTGGCTGCACGGCGGCGGCTTCACCCAGGGCGCCGGCGGCGACTACGACACCCAGCGGCTGGCGAAGGCGGGCGTGGTCGTCGTGACCGTCAACTACCGGCTGGGCATCTTCGGCTTCCTCGGCCACCCCGCCCTGAACGGCTCGGGAGCATTCGGCCTGCTCGACCAGCAGGCCGCGCTGCGCTGGATACGGCACAACGCGGCGGCCTTCGGCGGCGACCCGCGCAACATCACCCTGTTCGGCGAGTCCGCGGGCGCGTTCAGCACCTGCGCTCAGCTGACATCCCCCACGGCGGCGGGGCTGTTCGACAAGGCGATCGTCCAAAGCGGCACATGCTCGATGCGCCAGATGGGCATCGACCCCGCCGGCGGCGACACCGTGTGGCCATCACGGCAGTCCGGCGAACAGATCGCCGCAGCCGCCGCCGAACAGATCGGATGCACCGACGCCGCCCAGACGATGGCCTGCCTGCGCCGGGCCCCGGTCCCGGCCCTGCTCGCCGCGCAGCAGAAGATTCCCGCCACCTGGGCGCCCTCGTACGGAAGTGACACGCTGCCGCTCGACCCGCGCCGGGCGGTGGCCGAGGGACGCCTCCACCCGGTGCCGCTCATGGCCGGCACCACCGCGCACGAGGCCCGATACTTCGTGGCCATGTACTTCGACGGTCCCGGCCAGCCTCTGACCCGGCAGACCTATCAGCAGTTCCTGCGCACCGCCTTCGGCACCGACGCCCGGCGGGTCGCGGCCAGATATCCCCTCAGCGCACACGGCTCCCCCTCCCTGGCATGGGCCGCCATCGCCACCGACCGCGGCTGGACCTGCCCCACCCAGGCGGGCAACCGCCTGCTCGCCCGCAAGACCCCCGTCTACCAATACGAGTTCGCCGACGACCCCGCCCCCAGACCATCCGGGTTTCCCATCCCCGCCGCCTTCCCTCTGGGCGCCTACCACGGCGGAGAACTGCCCTACCTCTTCGACGGCCCCGGCGCCGCCACCGCCCAGCCCCTCTCGACAAGCCAACGCCGGCTGGCCGACCAGATGATCGCCTACTGGACCCGCTTCGCCGCCACCGGCAATCCCAACGACCCGAGCCTGCCCCGATGGAAGCCCCTGACCAGCAAGAGCGCGAACCGCGTCCGCTCCCTTTCCTCGGCCCGAAGCAATGGCGACGGCTCCACCGAACACCACTGCCGCTTTTGGGACACACGCAAGTGAAAGAGCTCCAGCCCATGAGCTGAGCCGTCATTCAGACGGTCATCGGTCAGCGGTTCAGACACCGTCATCGTCCACGACAGCGGCACTGGCGGCACTGACCTCGGGCAGCGCCGCCGCGCCGAGCGGCCGCAGGCCCTTGTCCGGGGCCGAGGAAGCAATCGCGTAGCGGCCCAGGCAGTTGAGGTGGGCGTGGCCCAGCGGGGACAACCGTGCCACGTCCTCGTCCTTGACCGGCACACCCTGGGCGCGCAACTGGTCCACGATCGCCGACAGATACCGTGAGTTCCACAACACGACGGCATTGACGCCAAGTCCAAGAGCCGCGAGTTGATCCTCCTGGCCTTCCCGATATGCCTGTCGGATCCGGCCCGAGTTGCCGTGGCAGATCTTGCGGTCCAGGCGGTGCCGGGACTCCTGGACCGACAACTGCTTACCCAGGCTCCGACGGTAGCTGGAATCCATCGGGTCCAGCATGCTCAGCAGGTGCATCGTCTTGTCGATACGGCCGTACTCGGCGAACGCCTGCCCCAGCGGCGTCGGAGAACCCTGGCGGGCGAACATGCGCAGCAGGTCGTAGGCGCGCACCTGGTTGGTCACCAGCGATCCGGCGACGCGGAGCATGTCCGGCCACTGGGCGATCACCTTCTTGGTGTTCAGCTTGTTCTGGGCGATCGCCTCCAGCACCCCGTATGCGCTGGTGGTGCCGTCGGGCAGCTCGGCGCGCCAGAACCGCTGGTCGCCCAGGTCGGCGAAGCGGGGCGCGAACCGGTAGCCGAGCATGGAGAAGATCCCGAACACCATGTCGCTGTCGCTGGCCTGGTCCGTCGTGACCAGCTCGGGTTTCGGCCCGACGTCCAGGTTGATCAGGCAGTCCAGGATGTAGAACGAATCGCGGGGAGTGCCCGGCACCACCATCTGCCCGATCCCCGCCACCTGATCATTTACTGCGTTGAGCCAGGTGATACCGCGCTTGTAGCCGTAGTACTTGGGTGAAGGTCCGGCGTTGATCGTCTTGACCGGGACGACGAACCGCAGCCCGTCTACCGAGGCCAGCAAGCCGCCGCCCCACGAGGCGACGATCGGCACCTTGCCCTGGTGTGCGATCAGGATCGCGTTGGCCGCGGCGTGCGTCTCGGCGCGCACGTAGTTCTGATCCACGTGGGACAGCCGGCCACGGGTCAGCGCCTCTTCCCCCGCCTTGATCACAGGGGTCAGTCCGACGTTGCAGGCCTCGCTGATCAGCAGCGCCACCAGCGATGTCGGCAGGTGGTTCATGCGGGTGGAGATGTCGGCCAGGTGCACGTAGGCGTCCAGAAACCCGGTCCAGGCGTGCACCTCCAGCAGCAGTTCTGGCAGGTCGATGCGGGGCAGCATGGCCTGGCAGGCGGCCCTCAGCCACGCCAGGGACTCGCTCTCGCCGAGCGCGCCGAGTTTCTCCACCGACAGCCGGGCCCGCCCGCCCCCGGCCGGGGTTACCACCGAGACCAGCGCGTCCTCGCCCGCCTCCTCCAGCCGGGCGTCCATCTGCTTCCAGGCCGCGTCCAGGGCCAGGACTTTGCCGTTCAGGTGCTCCTGGACCGGGTCGGTGAGCGACAAGGATGCCAGCACATCCTCGGCGATCGACTCCCACTGCGCCCCGGCCAGCAGGTGCGCGCGCGGGTCGGCCCAGCGCAGCGACGGCGTGGCGAACACGTCCCTGATCGTCAGGGCCCGTAGCAGGTGCTCCAGCACGCACACCACGTACGCGTCACGATCGACCGCGCCCTGCGGCAGGTCCGGGTTGGCATACACCGCCCGCTTCCACGACGCGGTCACCAGCGCGGCGTCGATCTCCCTGGGCAACAGCGGCTTCTTGCTCACCTGCCGACGCGACAGCTCCGGCAAGCGGCGCACCGCGGCCAGCACGCGCCGCCCGCCCGGCGCCGCCGACAGTGCCTTCGACTCGCCCAGCAGCCGCAGGAACGGGCGCACCGTGTGGTACCTCTCCACCAGCGCGGCCCGCATCGCCGCCTCGGCCGCGCCGTCCTCCTCAGGGACCAGCTCCTCCACCACCTGCAGCGCCGCACGGACCTGCTCCTTGCTCACGTTGGCGATCTCGGCCACCGCGGCCCACATCGCCGCCACATCGAGGTCGGCACCCTCCTGGTCGACCAAGTCGAGCTGGTCGACCAGCACGCGGCCGGCCTTGGCCACCAGCTTGGAGGCCCGCTCCAGCCGGGGCAGCATCCGCAGCCGTTCGTCGGCGGACTTGCGGCGGGCCGGGCTGATCAACCGGGTCGCCATCAACAGCGCGAACAGATCCAAAGCGTCGTCGATCGCCTCGGCCTCTAGACTCCGCGTGACCGCCAGCAGCGTCGCCGTCCGGCGCGGCTCGACCAGCCGGTCCAGCGCCGGCGCCTTGCTGCTCGCCCCGTACTTGGCCAGGGTCTTCATCCGCCGCACCGGAACCTTCGACACCGCGACCCGGCTCAACCCGAAGGCGGCCAGGTTGTCCACCCGCTGCAGCGCCCGCACCATCTCCGTCCCTGACGTGCGCTTGGGCGCCTGCCGCAGCTTCTCCAGCTCCGAGATGCGCGATCCCTCGGGCACTACCAGCAGATCCGACAACGAGGCCGACAGGTGCGGATCGGCACGGCGGACCTGCTTGGTCACCACCGTGTACATGCGGACATCGGCCCGTTCCCGCACGCTGCCAACCAGCCGCTCCAGCACGGTCACCCTGGGCAGCAACACCCGATGCCGCCGCAGCCACGCCACCGACTGCTCGAACAACGCCACCGGCCCCTCGGCGTGCGTCCACGCCCTGCCGTGCAGGAAAGTCCGGAACTAGCGCGTCAGCTGCCGCTCGCTCCAGCTGTTGGTGTCATCGAAGGTGTGGCAACCGTAGGCGTCCCGGATCATCCACGCGTGCTCGTACGTCGTCTTGGGCCGCTCGGCGTACTTCTTGACCTGCGACGCGTCACCGATTCCCAGCTGCTCGGCCAGGTAGTCCACCACCGGCCAGGGCACCGCGAGCGGATCCTCCAGGAACAGCCCCTTGTACCGGACGGTCCCGATCTGGACGGCGACGCCCAGCCGGTGAGAATCGGCTCTCGACTGCGCGATCACATTCCGGTCGAAGCTGTCCAGGAAGAAGAACTTCTCCAGGTCTGACAGCGACGGCACCTCGATGAACGAGACGTAGGCAGCCCTGTGCTCGGCAGACAGAAATTCCGCAGGCATAGCCCGCACGGTAGGACCATATCGGCGGGGATCAACTCATAGTGATCGACGCATTACAAGTGAGGATGTTTCACCCGTGAGTGCGTCTTGATCGTTCTCAGCGCCAACGGCTGTCCGCCGGCTCCTCGCCCCCGTGCTCGCCCTCGGTGTGGGCGGATTCCTGCTGGTACGGCTGGGACTGCGGCCGTTAACCAAGATCGAGAAGACCGCGGAGGACATCGCCGACGGCCACCTCGATCTGCGGGTCGCGTCAGATCCACGTACCGAGGTCGGCCGGCTCGGCGTCGCCCTGAACACCATGGTCGGCAGGCTGTCCGCCGCGCTGGGCCAACGGGAACAGTCCGAGGCGCGGCTGCGCAGGTTCGTCACGGACGCCTCGCACGAACTGCGCACCCCGCTCACGTCGATCCGCGGCTTCGCCGAGCTGAACCGCCGCGGCGGCGCGCCGGACCGGGCCGACGTGGACCGGCTGATGGGCCGGATCGAGGACGAGGCGATCCGCTTGGGCTGGCTGGTCGACGACATGCTGCTGCTGGCCAGGCTGGACCAGGAACGCGCGCTGGACCTGGCCGAACTGGACATCCGCACGCTCGTCGAGGACGCCGTGCACGACGCCAAAGCCCGCGACCCGGAGCGGCCGATGATCCTGGAAAGCGCCAGCAAACCGGTCCGCGTCACGGTGGATGAACACCGCATGCGCCAGGTGATCACGAACCTCGTCAGCAACGCCATGGCCCACACCCCGCCCGGCACGCCCGTACACGTCCGCGTAGGCATGCCCGCCCAACGGCCCGGACCTCCTGTGGCCGCGGCGGGGAGCCTGGAATCGCGCGGTCGCGTCGTGCTGGAAGTGATCGACAAAGGACCTGGCATACCGCTGGAGGCCGCCCCGAACATCTTCGACCGGTTCTACCGGGTCGACGAGGCCCGCTCCCGCACGCGCGGCGGCACCGGGCTCGGCCTGGCCATCACCGCCGCGATCTTGGAGGCCCACGGCGGCCGCGTCGAACTCCGGACGGCACCCGGCCAAGGCGCCCACTTCACCGTGCTGCTTCCGTGGTCCTAGCCGGGGCGAGATGGGCCTGCTGGACGTGCTGGCGTGCACCACCCTCGGCTCCCTGATCGGCACGCTGGCGCTGTACTGGATCGGGGCGCTGCTGGGCCGCGAGCGCGTGCTGGCCATCGCCGCCAAGCTGCCGCTGGTAAAGGTATCCGACATCGAGAAGACCGAGGCCTGGTTCCTGCGCCACGGCCGCAAGACCGTGTTCTTCGGCCGGATGATCCCCCTCTTCCGCAGCCTCATCTCGATCCCGGTGGGCGTGGAGCGGATGCCGCTGCCCACGTTCACCCTGCTGACGATGGTTGGCAGCCTCATCTGGAACACCGTCTTCGTGCTGGCCGGCTATTTCCTGGGCGAGAACTGGTCACTGGTCGAGACCTACGTCGGCCTCGGCACGAACGTGGTGGTCGCCATGGTGGTGGCGGCGGTGCTGGTCTCGTCGGGTACGGCTGGCCGAGCGGCGCAAAAGCCGCCAAGCGGCTCGCCGTTGAGGGCCTGCGGCGCTGGGCGCGGCCTGGAGTTGGCGGCGCTGGCCGATCATGCAGTCCGGTTCGCGGACCTCGTTGGGTGGGGCAGACGGGCGACCTTCACCACTTCATACACCACGCGGTGTTCGGATTGCGCGGACATGGAGCACCATCCTCCTCTTGTGTCGCAACTCCCGCGGGTTTGGTGAGTGTCTCTCTGCCCAGGCTGAGACCCTGGCCTGGTCCACATAGGTGTTCTTGATCGAAGTGCAATCTCGTGATTCTGTCGGGATTCCTGATGCTCTTGTGATATCTATGACGCATGGTCACTCCTGTGGATCTGGAGACATAGTGACTCTGGCGGCGGTGCGGTCGCTGAGCTCGCCTCGTCGTCTTCGGACTGCGCAGGAGATCGAGGACTTCGAGCAGGAGCTCGTCGACCAGTTCCTCCTCGCGGAAGTCGGCGCGGGCATCAGCGACGGGGTCCTCGCCGCGGACCGATCGGTGCTCGTGGAGTTCGTGCGCGGCTTCGGCCAGCCGATCTGGACTGCCGACCCCGAGGCCGCGGACGCGTTCCTCGTCGGCCAGCGCCGAGTCGGCCTGGCGCGGTCGACCATCTATCGGAAGGCCGTCACGATCGGGCAGTTCTTCGACTTCCTGATCGCTCGCTACCAGGTCGACATCCACCGGCTGACCGGCCATGTCGTCGTCCAGCCGATCGACGAGTTCAACCGGCCACCCAAGGCCGACTATGGAGCGCCCCGCGTCCCGCCGTCCACCGCGGAGGTGGAGGCGCTCTTTGCCGCATGGCGGGAGAGCCTGCCCCACGCCCGCAAGTACCTGCCTGCGGCGCGGGACTACTTGGCCGCGTCGCTGTGGCGCCGGGCGGGACTGCGGATCACCGAGACGGTCATGCTCGACATTCGCGACTGGCGGCCCGACCTGGGCCCGAGCGGAAAGCTTCACGTCCGGTTCGGCAAGGGCAGCCGCGGCCGTGGCCCGAAGACCCGCCTGGTCTCGGCCATCAACGAGGTCGACGCGCTGCTGGAATGGTGGCTGAACGATGTCCGCCACCAGTTCGGCGACGACTGGGACGACCCCGACGCGCCGCTGCTGCCGAGCGAACGCCGCGACCCGCAGACCGGCCGGTGCCGCCGCGCCGGCGACGACGCGCTGCGGTCCGGGCTGGCAGGGCCCGTGGCCCGCTATCTCCCGGCCTGGGCGGGACGTCTGACTCCTCATGGGCTGAGGCACTACTGCGCGTCGTCGTTGTATGAGCGTGGCCCGGACCTGAAGGCCATCCAGGAGCAACTCGGGCATGAGTGGCTTTCGACCACGACCCGGTACATCCACGTCCATGACGATCACGTAGAGCGGGCTTGGTCCAGCGCCAACGCGCGTGTGGCCGCCCGCCTTGAGGCGGAAGAGCGGTAGAGCGATGAAGTGGAACCTGCGGATGAAGGCCGCCGAACGCGGAATCTGGAAATCCACCGAGATGCGCCGCCAGCTCGCCGAGGCGGGCCTTGAGATCAGCGCAGGCAAGATGTCGGCGCTGTGGATCGGCACGCCGACCACCATCCGGCTCGACGACCTCGACGTCATCTGCACGGTGCTCGACTGCACCCCGACCGACCTGCTGATCTGCGAGCCGGAAGCCGTTGCCGCGCGCAAGCCCAGCCGACCGGCGGCTGCGGAGGGCAGCCCGGGGGCCAGCCGGACGCCGCGATTGGGCCGTAACCGGACCCCGCCGCCCGCATGAGAGGGCCGATCCCACGACCATGTCCCGTCTGCGGCGAACGACCTGTCGCCCACCGCTCGGCCAAGTCCTGCTACAACTGCCGACCCCGCGGCACCCGGACGCCGCCCCCATGCCGGGCATGCGGATCCACGACGCTCTACTACACCGCGGGGTTGTGCCAGCGTTGCCACAAGTACGCCCCCGCCCTGCCTGAGGACTGCCCGTATTGCCTGGCCTGGGGTCTGTTCAAGACCAACGGCGGAGTGTGCCCCGCGTGCCGAGATTGGAGATCCCGCAACCCTGGAGAGGATCTCTGCCCTGGCTGCGGTCGGCTACAGTCGCTGAACAAGACCGGCCTGTGCCGCCTGTGCTGGCGCCGTGCCCGCGCTCTGGCCCGTCAGGACGACTTCCCAGACCAGCCGGAAGCCCAGCTCCACGGCCACCAGGTGTTCATCAGCGACCTGGAGCAACACCTCGCGCTGGCCACCCCCGCCGATCGTCGGCCGCCACCACGCCGCAAACCCATCCGAACCCGGCCTCGCGCGCGGCCGAGACTGCGGCCCTTCAGCTTGGCCACTCACCGCCAGACGACCCTGTTCGACATTGCGCGGGACCTGACCCGGCTTCGCCGATTCCCCGACCCGCCGCTGCCCGAGCTCTCGCTCGCTCTGGAGGCCCTCGCGTTCGAGCATGCCGACGCGTACGGCTGGGCCGTCAACACGATCTCGGCGGTCCGCCGCGGCCTGCGTCTGCTCCTGGCCCTGCAGGACACGCCCGGTGCCCCGATCAAGGCCAGCGACGTCCACCTGCTGCGGCAGATCGGGCTTCCCGTCGGACCCACCCTGGAGCTTCTCCGCAACGCCCAAGCGCTTGAGGACGACCACCGGCCCGCCATCGTCTTGTGGTTCGAGGACCGCGTCCAAGGCCTCCCGACCGCCATGCGCCAGGAGCTCTCCGTGTGGTTCACGATCATGAGGCAGGGCAGCACCCAGCCTCCCCGCTTCGTCCCGCGGGCCGACCGGACGACCCGCAACAACCTCACCTACGCCCTGCCCGTGCTGCACGAGTGGGCCCGCGCCCACGAGTCCCTCCGAGAGATCACCCGCGACGACGTCCAGCGAGCGCTGGCGCAGAACCCGGCCCGCCGGATCGACGTCCTCCAAGGTCTGCGGGCGATCTTCCGCGTGCTCAAGGCTCGCAAGCTGGTCTTCGCCGACCCCACCGCCCGGATCTTCTCCGGGAGCCCGCCCCGGACCATCCCGACGCCCCAGCGGCCTGCGGACCTGCGCGAAGCCCTGAACTCGACCAACCTCACCCGAGCCGCGACGGCCAGCCTGCTCATCTTCCACGGGCTGCGCCCGCAGCAGATCCGCCAGATACGCCTCACCGACCTGCGTGACGGCCGACTCCACCTCGACCAGCGCGTGATCCCTCTCGCGCCGCAAGTCAGCACCCGCCTCACGGCCTACCTCAACTACCGCGGCGAACGATGGCCGAACAGTGCCAACCCGCACGTCTTCATCAACGTGTCCACCGCACCCGAGACCGCAGAAGCCCACTACAAATGGGTCAACAAGACCCTTGGGATCACCGCGCAGCAGCTCCGCGAGGACCGGATCCTCGACGAAGCACACGCCAGCGCCGGTGATGTACGCCGCATCTGCGACCTCTTCGGGCTCACCGTCGGCGGCGCCCTGCGCTACATCGATGCCTTCGAGCACCCAGACCTGAGCGGACCGGGCGCCGGTGCCTGAGAGGGTGCCTTCGATCCCGAGTGCAAGATCGTGATCTGGCCGAGCTACGCTCGGTTGATCATGACTGACCTGCTCGGAATCAACCATCTGACACTGTCCACGACCGAACTCGACCAGCTCGTGGCGTACTACACGGAGTTGCTCGGAGCAACGCTTGCGTTCGAGCGCGCTGCAACCTCTGCTGATCCTCGGATCGCAGTCCTCGATGTCGGCGGGGCCGACCATTTGATGATCGTCGAAACCGCTACCGTCCCCTCCCTCGATCTTGATCCCCTGAACCGGGCGGGTTGGGGACTGCGCGTGGGCACATACGAACAACTGTGTGAGCTTCGCGAACGGATTCTGGATGCCGGGCGGCCGGTCGGACAGATCGAGACACTGCCAACGCAATGGACGATGACGGCCCGCGATCCCGATGGACGCCCTGTGGATATCCGGGCCCATCGCCCTCGATGACATTCCCCCTGCAAACAAGGTCTTTCCGGCGATGTTGCCTTCCCCGGGCCAGATCACGATCTTGCGCTCGGGATCGAAGGCACCCTCTGAACCCGCGGCCCTGGGCTCCGCCCGCCAGCCGAATATCCTTGGGTTCCGGCCAGCTGCCCCGTCGGTAATCCTGAACTCGCGGAAGACCGGAAGAGGGCAAGCGTGGACCGCTAAGGTCACAGCGCCCGCCGCGGCGTCCGCGCCTGCCGTGCCGATGGCGGTCCTGGCGTCGTGATCGCGGAGCATGCGCAGGACGGTCGCCGCCGAGGGGTGCCGGCCTTTCCGCTTGCCCGTGGTGATAACCAGGCGTGAGGCGATGCCGCGCAGGCTGAGGTTCTGTTCGCGCAGGTGCAAGGCCATTGACAGCATGGCGTCGTCGACAACGGCCGCGCCGCCGATGTTCTTGCCGCGCCTTCGGGCCGCCTCGTGGCCCTCCAGGGTGCGGTCGCGGATGTACTCGCGTTCCATCCCCGACAACGCGGCCAGCACGGTGAACACGATCCCGGACGGGTCATGCGAGCCCTGCAGGTCGCCGGTGAGGAACTCCAGGCCGACGTCGGCCGCCTTGAGCTGCTCGGCCAGCGCCGCCAACTCCAGGCCGCGGCCCAGCCGCTTGTGTTCGTGGACCACCAAAGTGACCGCGACGCCGGAGGCCCGCAGCTCGCGGACCAGGGCGACGGCGCGCTCGAGTTCGGGCGGCCGCGTTGCGCGGGTGGAGATCTTCTCGGAGAAGATCCGGGTGACACCTGCCTCCGTCAGAGCGTCGAGCTGGGTGTCCAGGGAGCGCAGGGTTCTGTTCGCCGTCATCGAGGAGACGCTGCTCACCCTGGCTGATGACATTTTGATCTGTTGGTCGTCGGCGGGCGCGGAGAGGATTGGGCATGACGATCCAACGCGTCACCACCACCTCTGCCACGGCCGCTCTCGCCAAGCCACTCAGCATCGGCGGTCTGGGCGCTGCGCGTGGCAAGGGTGAACGCGCCGCCCATGCGCACCGGACGCGCGCAGCTCGCGCGGCCTGTCGAAAGCCCGCGAGGCGTACGACGCGTTGGTAGGACACCGACAGAGGGAGGGCGTTACTTATGGCACAGGTGATCTGCGACATGTCCATATCGCTCGACGGGTACGTCACCGGCCCGAACGACAGCCGCGAGAACCCGTTCGGCGACGGTGCCTGGATGCTGCACAAGTGGATGTCCGACCAGTCGACCGACGAGGATCGGGCCATCCTGGAGCAGGTGATCGATGACTGGGGTGCGGTGGTGATGGGCCGCAAGTCGTTTGAGAAGAACGAGGGGGAGGGCGGCTGGGGCGAGGCCGGCCCGGTCGGCGATGTCCCGTGCTTTGTGGTCACTCACCACGAGCCGACCAGGTCGTACCCGCCTGTGTTCACCTTCGTCACCGACGGAGTGGCCAGCGCGATCGAGCAGGCCAGGAAGGCGGCGGGGGACAAGGTCGTCGGGCTGCACGGCGCGACCGTCATGCAGCAGGCGCTCCCGCTCGGCCTGGTCGACGAGATCCGCGTGCACGTGATCCCGGTCCTGGTCGGCGGCGGTACGCCCTTGTTCGGCATGCTCGACTCCTCGATCACCCTCGAACGCACCCAGGTGATGGCGACCCCGGCGGCGACCCACCTTTCCTACCGCGTCGTCCGCTGACCGCGAGGGACGATGGGGTAGCTGAAGGAGACCACCAAGTCGATCGTGAGCATGATGCCCCAGGGGACCATGACAGACCAGAGGGGCATCGTGCGGTCGACGTCACCGACGAGCAGCGGCTGCGGGCCGTCGGCCCGCCAGCGTTTTGGCGACGTATGTCTTGCGGATCACTTCCTGGTGCTCGAACGGCGTATTGCGCCGCTCGGTGTACTGGTTGATCTGCCAGACATCCTCGATCCCGAGTTGCTCGCCGAGATACACCAGCACCTCGCCGGGCACATCCAGCGGGTCCGTCAGGAATCGCCCGACGTACCGGGCTGTCGTCAGCTGGAGAGCGAAACCGAGGCGGGCATGTGCCCCACGCCGCTCGGCGGTCAGCGCCCGGTCCGCGTCGTCCAGGTAGAAGAACCGCTCCAGCTCCGCCTGCGACGGAGCACCCGAGAAGCGGCCGCCTCACCATCACTCAAAAACTCAACCGGCACAGACGCCGAAGGTAGGGCAGGCCCGGCAAGCAGGACGAGCGGAAGATCAGCTGGGGCACCCGCTAACGGGACTCTCCGTTCGGATGCTCGTCATGCCCCGTACCGACTGGGCGGGCTCGTCGATGACGATCCCGCAGCCCAGCGCGCCGTACCGGCCGACGATCGGAGAGTTCGCCGAGCTGGTGCGCGCCGCCTCCGGTCACGAGGCGACGAGCGCGCGCCGTGTCGCCCAGGTGGTCCGAGACCTCGCCGGCCGAGACGATGCCCCTCTGCGCCTGCTGCTCGGCACCGATGCTGTGCCGTTGGCGCAGCAGGCGGCACAGGAACTCGGCGCCAGCGACGAGGCCTGGCGAGAAGTCAGTCTCAGCGTCTCCGACGGGAGCAACGCATAGCAACCTCCCAGCGGGGGCTCCCGGCTGATGTGCCTGTGAGGCCGACATGACCTGTGGTGAGCACGGACCGAGTCTTGCCCGGCCAGCAACCAGACGGCGGCAACCGAGCGGGCGACCGAGTCCGGATGATACTGCTACGCTGCCCGGCAGAATCGACCGGAATTGTCGAATCCGGGCCACCTTGTTCGTAGTTGGGGTGAGAAGCCGCCCATCAGGGCGCTGTCACGACTAAGGGAGATGCGAACGATGCCGCACCCTCAGGCCAAGATCCACCGCATGTACGAGCTCGTCGAGCCGATCGCCACCGTCACCTTCTCCGAGGTGGTGAACGAGGCGTTCCTGGCCCTCGGCATGCGCAACTACTGGGACGGATACTTCGCCGGCCGGGCCGCACCACTGGGGCGGGCACCGGCCGAGGTCGTGCACGCGGTCTTCTACAACTTCGCCGACGGCGAGGTGGCGCGCCACATCCCGTGGGTGTGGGGGAAGATCAGCCCGCAGGAGGCGATCGCCGTGCGCGAGCGGGGCAGCGCCGCCGCGCTGCGGCAAAGGATTGGGGAGCTCGCCGACTCTCCCGCTCTGGTACGGGTCGCCGACCTCGCCATCCGAGCAGCGCTCAGCGCGCCGACCGAGGGCCGAGCGCTGTACGCCGGGCTCCGGACGCTCGACGTGCCCCAGGAGCCGGTGGCCAGGCTCTGGCACGCGGCGACGCTGCTGCGCGAGCACCGCGGGGACGGCCACAACGCCGCCCTCCTCGCCCACGGCATCGGCGGCACCGAGTCCCACGTCCTCATGGCTGTTTCCCTCGGAATGAGGGCAGAGGAGTTCGGCCGGATCCACCACCTGCCCAAGGCACAGCTGGCCGCAGTCGTCGACGGGCTGCGCGGCCGCGGCCTCGTGAACGCCGTCGGCGAGTTCACCCACGCCGGCCGGGAGATCAAGCAGCGGATCGAGGCCCTCACCGACGAGCTGGCAGCCCCGGCGTACGACGTGCTCAGCGCGGACGAGCTCGACGAACTGATCGCAGAGCTCGAGCCGATCGCCGCCGCGGCACAGGCCGCCGACGACTGAACGGGCGACGGCCACGACCCCCGGCCCGGCCACCAAGGTGAACAGGTCGTTGCGCGGGATCACCCGCATGGCGTTGCCGAAGGCGCCTCCGCGGTCGAGGCCGATCAGCCCGTCGAAGCGGTAGCGACCGCAGCCTGCACGCCACGCCTGGCCGCGATGCTGCTGCCCCACGCGCGAGCGATGCCCTACTCGGGTTCGACCCGCGCGGCGTCGGCGCCTCGAAGCCGGCGCTCGACTGCTACACCGATGCCGAGCGTGACCGCGATGCGAAGCTCTCCTCGATCCCCGCCGGCCTGGACGACTGGACCAAGCAGGAAACCCGTCGGCTCCTCGAACGGTGTGCCGAGCGCTCCGGCGGCAAGCAGGTGCTCGCGCACGTCGGCACCCGCGACGTCGCGCGGGACATGGACGTACTGCGCCAGGCCCTGGGCGACGAGAGGCTCCTTCGCGGGCACCAGCTACGGCACCCGGCTCGGCGCCGTGTACGCGGAGATGTTCCCGAAAAAGGTCCGCGCGCTGGTGCTCGACGCGGCCTTTGACCCGCTGGCGGGCACCCACGAGCGACGCGTCCAGCAGGCCACCGGGAGGCAGGCCTCGTTCGAGCGCTTGGCGGCGTCGTGCGCCACCAAGCAGGATTGCCCGCTCGGTACCGATCCGAAGCGCGCCACCAAGGTCTTCCAGAAGCTCGTCCGGCCGCTGATCGACAAGCCGGCACGGACGTCTGACGGGCGCGGGCTGACGTTCGAGCAAGCGGTCGAGGGAGTGACGGCCGCGATGTACACCCAGGCGATCTGGCCCGCCGCGATCACGGGCATCGCCGAGTTGAAGGCCGGCAAAGGCGACACCCTGCTGAAGCTGCGCGACGGCTACCACGGGCGGACCGCCGACGGCGTCTACCCCAACTCGCTCGAGGCCGCGATGACGATCAACTGCCTGGACGAGGAGCGCCACACGCCGAAGCAGGAGACCGCGCTGAACCGGGCGTGGTTCAAGGCGGCGCCGTTCACCGACCCCGGCCGTCCGATCAAGGAGGCGCGCGACGGCTGCGAGCAGTGGCCCGTCAAGCCGACGCTCGGCTACCCGTACGCAACCGGCATCAAGGGCCTGGCCGACACGCTCACGGTCTCCGTCACGCGCGACCCCATCACGCCGCACGAAGGCGGGATCGAACTGGCCAAGGCGCTGGGCGGCAGCCTGCTCGCCGTCGAGGGCGAGCAGCACGGCGCCCTGCTGGCCGGCAGCGCCTGTGTCAACGAGGCCGTCGCCGCCTACCTCATCGACCTCAAGTCCCCGGCCGAAGGGGCCCGGTGCAAGCTCTGAGCCGGGTGCTGGTACGTCGCAATCGGCCATGACCAGGCTCTTCGAGGCCAGCGGTACGACGACCGCCAAGTAGTTCTACGTAGATCACGATCGCTGTCGAGAGTGTTCTCGAACTGCGGGCGGACCTTCACGCGGGTCAAGATCTTCTCGGCGAATCACTCGGGATGCCGCTGCGCTTGCAGTTCCTGGGTGAGGGCGGAGCAGCGGGCGTAGCCGATCCGGATGTCGGCCGGTCGTCCCTGAGCGGCGCGGGCGGCGGTGTGCCTGGCCGCCATGGCTGGCCGGGGTTGCGATCGGCCGGTGTCGGCACCCGCATTAGCTTCGCCCGCCGGGGCACCTTCGTGAACCAGCCCCCGGCCACTGCGCCCGAACGTGACCGGCACGGCGATCCGGGCGCTACTGAAGTCAGGGCCGCAGGTGGAGAAGACCTCCGACATCTACGTCATTTGACGCAATCGACGGCCCTTCGCGCCGGTCTAGCGTTCCGGGCATCTTCCCAACCGAGCCCGAGCCCGAGCCTGGACTCGGGCGAAGGAGGCAATGCCGTGAACGCAGGTCCGGACGTGAAGAACATCGTGCTGGTGCACGGCGGGTTCGTCGACGGCTCCGGCTGGCAGGGGGTCTATGACCACCTGACCGCCGACGGCTACCGGGTGGCCATCGTGCAGAACCCCACCCTGTCGCTGGCCGGCGACGTCGCCGCCACCCACCGGGTCCTCGACGGTCTGGACGGCCCGGCCGTCCTGGTCGGCCACTCCTACGGCGGCGTCGTCATCACCGAGGCCGGCAACCACCCCAGCGTGGCCGCCCTCGCGTACATCGCCGCCTTCGCCCCCGACAAGGGCGAGTCGGTCAACACGCTGATCGCCGACCCGCCGCCCGGCGCGCCGGTCCCGCCGATCCTGCCGCCGGTGGACGGGTTTCTGTTCCTGGACCGGGACAAGTTCGCCGCGTCGTTCGCCGCCGACCTGCCCGCGGCGCAGGCCGCGTTCATGGCCGACGCGCAGGTGCCGTGGGGCGTCGACGCGCTCGGCGGCGCGGTCTCCGAACCCGCCTGGCGGACCAAGCCGTCGTGGTACCTGGTCGCCACCGACGACCGCATGATTCCCCCGCCCGCGCAGCGCGCCATGTCCGAGCGGGCCGGCTCGACCGTCACCGAGACCCCGGGCAGTCACGCCGTCTACGTGTCCAACCCCGCCGCGGTGGCCGCCGTCGTCGCCCAGGCCGCTACCGCGGCCGGCGGCCAGTAGGGGACACGATGGGGGTGCGGACCTGGACAGGTTCCGGCAAAAGACGGAAGGTCGGGGGATGGACCGGTTCAGCGCGCACCACGATCGGTCGGGTGCCGGGCCGGCGAACCTGATCGGCCGCGAACCGGAGATCCAGCGACTACGCCTGTTCCTCGGCCGGGTCGCCGAGGGGACGGCGGGGGCACTCCTGCTGTCGGGTGACCCCGGCGTGGGAAAGACATCCCTGCTGGAGCAGGCCGCCACCCTCGCCGCCGACTCGGGGATCCGGCTGCTACGGGCGACCGGCTCGCAGTTCGAGGCGGACATTTCCTACGCCGCCCTGCACCAGTTGCTCCGCCCCTGCCTGGACGCGGTGCCCCGGCTGAGCCCCCTGCTCGCCGGGGCGCTGAACGTGGCGCTCGGCCTGGGCGAGGGCAGGCCACCCGCGCAGCTCCTGGTCGCCCGCGCGGTCCTGGCGCTCCTGCAAGCGATGGCCGGCGAGCGGCCGCTGCTGCTTGTGGTCGATGACCTACCGTGGCTGGACTGCGCCAGCGCGCGCGTGCTCGGCATGGTGGCCCGCCGTCTCGCCGGGTCGCCGGTGGCCCTGATCGCGGCGTGCCGTACCGGCGAAGCGAGCTTCTTCGACCAGGGCAACCTGCCGGTCGTGTACGTGGAGCCGCTCTCGGAGGCGGCGGCTGAACTGTTGACCAGCCGCTATCCCGCGATGGCTCCGCGCGTGCGGCGGCGGTTGCTGGACGCGGCCCTGGGCAACCCGCTGGCCCTGCTGGAACTGCCCGTCTCCCTCAGCGACCTGGCCCACACCGCCGCCGGGGCCCTGCCCACCGCGCTGCCCCTCAGCCACCGGCTGCAGACCGTCTTCGCCTCCCGTGTCCGTGCGCTGCCGGCGCAGATCTTCGACCTGCTGCTCCTGGCCGCCCTGGACGGCACGGGCGACTTGCGCCTGGTCCGGGCGATCGACGCCGACCGGGGCGGCGGGGGGCTGTCGGCCGCCGAACGCTCCGGCCTGGTGCGCGCTGATGAGTCCGGCGAACGGCTGACGTTCCGCCACCCCCTCATCCAGTCGGCGATCGTCGGGCTGTCGACCAGCGAGCAACGCCGCCGCGCCCACGCCGAACTCGCCGCCCGCCTGGCCGACCAGCCCGAACGGCACGCCTGGCACCTGGCCGAGGCCACCGGCCAACCCGACGAACGCGTGGCGGCGCTCCTGCAGCAGGTCGCCCACGCCAACCTGCTGCGCGGCGACTCGGTCGGCGCCGTCACCGAGCTGCTGCGCGCCGCGACACTCAGTCCGTCGGGCAAGGGCCGATGCGAGCGGCTGGCCGAAGCGGCCTATCTCGGCTCCACGGTCACCGGCGACCTGCGCGACGCCCCCCGCCTGATGGAGCAAGCCCGCCGCGCCCACTCCGGGCCCGGGCTGCCCCTGCCGGCCGCACTGGCCGGAGGACACCTCCTGCTGCACCTGGACGGCGACATCGACGCCGCCTTCCACCTGCTGATGGGCGCGATCGACGAGCTGGACAACCCCCGCGACGGCCACTACAACACCCTGTGGGAAGTGCTCTACACGCTGCTGATGATCTGCTTTTTCGGCGGCCGGGCCGACCGGTGGCCGCCGGTGCGGGCCGTCATCGACCGGCTCCTGCCCCGCCCTCCGGAAATCCTGGCGGTACTGTCGGCGGCCTTCAGCGACCCGGCCCGCCTCACCCCGGACATGCTGACGCGCGTCGACGCCTCCGTCGCCGGCCTCGGGCACCAGGTCAGCCCGGCCCGCATCATCCGCACCGGCATCGCCGTCGCCTACCTCGACCGGCTCGCTCAGTGCCGCGAACCGCTCCAGCGCGTCGTCCAGCACGGCCGGGAAGGCGGCGCGATCACCTCGGCGATCGAGGCACTGTTCCTCCTCGGCCAGGATGCCTTCCACACCGGCCGCTGGAAGGAGGCCCAGCAGATGGTGGAGGAAGGTCTCCAGCTGTGCGAGCTCCACGGCTACGGCCTGTTCGCCTGGCCCGGACGGCTCACAGGCGCCCTGCTCGCCGCCGCCCACGGCGACTACCAGAGCGCGACCGGCAGCGCCCGGGACATGGACACCTGGGCCACCCCGCGGGGCGCCGGAATCATCAACGCCTACGCCTGCCACATCCGCAGCCTCGCCGCCCTCGGCCAGGCCGACTACGAGACCGCCTTCCGCAACGCCGCCGCCATCAGCCCACCCGGCACCCTTGCCGCCTACGCGCCGCACGCCCTGTGGGTCTTCCACGACCTCATCGAAGCCGCCGTCCACACCGGCCGCGCCGCCGAAGCCGCAGCCCACGTCGCCGCCGCCCACGAGGCCCGTCTCGACCGGCTCTCCCCGCGCCTGCGCCTGGTCGTCCTCGCCTGCGCGGCCATCACCGAACCCAGCACCGACACCGCCGCCCTCGACGCGGCGATCGCCGAACCGGGCAACGACCGCTGGCCCTTCGACCTGGCCCGCATCCACCTCACCTACGGATCCCACCTACGCCGCATCAATCGCACCAGCGACGCCCGCCGTCACCTGACAGCCGCCACGGAGATCTTCCACCGGCTCGGCGCCATCCCATGGGCCGCCCGCGCCGACCGCGAGCTGCGCGCCAGCGGCATCACCATCACCAAAACCGAAGACGGCCTGGCATTCCTCACCCCGCAACAACGCCAGATCGCCCAGCTCGCCGCCGCGGGCCACACCAACAAAGAGATCGCCGCCCGCCTCTTCCTGTCCCCGCGAACGGTCTCCACTCACCTCTACCAGGTCTTCCCCAAACTCGGCATCACCTCCCGCGCCGCCCTGCGCGACGCCCTCGGTGACCCGCCACCCGATTGACCTGCCCCGAGGAGTCTGGTCGGCTGCTGCTGGCAGCATCCGGGACGTGACGCTCCAGCCGTTGTCTCACCAACCTCAGGTTGGCTGAAGACCTGCCAGGAGTCGTCTTCGTCGAAATCCTCCTCGACGTCGCGGGTGTCGGGGCCGCGCAGTTGCCGGGTGGCGGTGGCGCCCTTGGCAGGATCGGCGGGGTCCATGGCCGTGAAGGCGTACTTCCCATGGACGTTGATGTGCTTTCGCATGAAAGAACTGAGGCGGGTGGCGATCGCCTCACCCAGAGCGGTGGGATGCCCATCGCGCTGCAACGTCCTGACCACGTCGGACGCGCTGACCTTGCTGGTGTAGGGGGACCGTCGGGATACGGGAATTCTTGCCGGTTTTGATGGTCAGCTTCGGCCCTCCGAGTGTGGAGGAACGGAACCGTACGCTAAGGCTGTTCGACCAGCTCACCGATAGCGCCGGGCAGAGGGCAGCGACGTGCCGTTGGGCGGGGGAGCAGAACATCTCTGGCGGGCCGCGAACGATGCCGAAGACCTGCAGCGGCTGCTGGGGTTGCCGCCGCTGATCAGGTGCTCAGCGTAGACAAGTTGGGTCGCCGACAACTAGCTGTCTTTGTGCACAAAGGCTTTCCAGGCGATTGAAGCCAACAGAGCCGCCCAGGCGGTCAACACAAGTAGCCCAGCGACTGGATGGAGCGCGGTGGCGGGGTCGACGGGAATCCGGAGAAGGCTCAGGGCTGCCTCGTGCGGGAGGAACTTCACCATGTGCGGCAAGGTGTTCTGAAACGGCGGTGAGATGAGAACGGGCGTGATGAAAAGCACAGCGAGAGGAGTGACCACCGTCTTCGCGATAACAGCGAAACCGTGGCCGATGATGCCGAGCAGGAGATAAGCGGTCAGGCTAGCTATGAAGCCGACCACAACATCGCCGGCTCGCAGCTCTCCGGCGCGAATCGCCGCAGCGTGCTGCAGGACGTAGCCAGGGAGGACGGCCGGTATCGACGCGATCAGGCTGAACGCCGTGCTGACGATGAGTTTGGCGGCGAACAGTCGGTTGCGGTCGGGGACGGCGGCGAGGCTGACACGCAGTTGGCCGCCGCGGTACTCGCTGCCGGCCGCGAAGACCGTGATCGCGATGAACACGTAGACCGGTGCGACCATGAGGGTGCCGAGCCGGGCGATCGGGATGGGACCGTCTTGACCGGCGATACGGACGATGTCCGTGGCCGTGATGACGCCGAGCAGAGTGTTGGCGCCGAACGCGATGATGAGAGCGATCCAGGTGGCGGGAAGAGTGGTGATCTTGATCCGCTCGGCGGCCAGCGTGTCGCTGAACCGGATGGTCTCCACCGGCAGGGGAGTGGACGTCGCGGTTCTCATCGCGCGTCCCTCTTACTGAGCGTGATTGCCGCGGCGACGGCGGTTACGGCGGCCCATCCGACGAGGACGAGCAGGCCGTGCTCCCGGCTGGCCGTGAGGTCGTTGATGCCGGGATCGAGCATGAGGTTCCTGGCCGCGCTGAGCGGCAACAGCGCGTCCAGATCCGGGGAGGCCCCGGCCAGGACCTGGCTCATCGTGATGGCGATCAGTGCCACGGTGACGATGATGCCGGTCACGGTGTTGCGCGCGACGGTGGTGACGGCGAATGCGGTAAGGTAGAACAAGACCGCGAAGGTGATGAACCGGCCGTGGCCGAGGAAGGCTGCACCGGTCAGGAGCAGGCCCGGATTCCAGGCTTTGACGGCGACGTACATGAACGCGGTGCTGATGCCCGCGATGAGGATCGCGACGACAAGCACGTACAGCGCCGTGGCAAGGAGCTTCGCGGCCAACATTCGTACGGTGCGCGGCATGGCGAGCACGGTCAGGCCAAGCTGCCGTGAGCGGAACTCCTGCCCCGCGATCACGGCGGCGAGTACAGGCAGGAACAGGCCCATCTGCAGTTCCCCCCGGCCAGAAGGCCGAGGATCGCCTCCGCCGCCGGTTGAGGTTCCCCGATGAAGACCTCGATGAGGCCCTCGGGAGTGATGTTCGCCACGGCGTCGGCGAAGAGCGTGGCGGGTTGGAGCTGGACCAGCACATGAAGGGCGAGGATGATGCCGGTGACGCGGTGCACACCTCCGCCCGCGACATCCGCGACACCGACTGGTCGCAGGTCCTCGCCCTCTACGACCAGCTCGTCCGCCTCGACCCCTCGCCGATCATCGCCCTCAACCGGGCCATCGCCGTCGCCGAGCTCGACGGGCCGGAGGTGGCACTGGCCATCGTTGACCGCCTCGCCGAGGCGTTGGCCGGCTATCACGCCTACCACGCCACCCGCGCCGACCTGCTGCGCCGGCTGGGCCGAAGTCAGCAGTCACGCGCGGCCTACGATCGGGCCATCGAGCTGGCCGGCAACACCGGCGAGACCGCCTACCTCACCCGCCGCCGCGACCAACTGCAGTAGCGCCCGCGTTTGAAGAGCGCACTTGATACAGCCCTTTCGCGGGCGCCGTCTACCCCGGGATCAGTACCCCGGAGGGCCTCGCCTCCCGACGCGAGGTGAACGACTGGATCGGTACCACCGACACGACGGCATGCACCTCAACGACAAAGGCGCTCAAGCCATGGCCGATGCCGTAAACCTGGAAACGCTCGCCCTCCAGAAACCTCGCGGTGCGGGTCCACGTGCCGACGCCGCTCACAGGCCACATCCCCCGGCGGCGAGTGCGGTGATCGCGCACTCGGCGGCGTGCCATGCCGCCAGCGCGGAGGGGAAGGGCCGGGCCGCTTCCCAGCGTCGGGCTGCTTCCCAGTGTCGGGCCGCTTCCCAATGTCGGGCCGCTTCCCAATGTCGGGCCGCTTCCCAATGTCGGGCTGCTTCCCAATGCCCACAGCCGTGGGAAGCACGGTCGCCCGGACCGCTCACGATCCGCCACTGCCAGGCGGTGCGTGCGGCGGGGAGCGAGGGGTGGAACCAGACGGGCTCGGCGGCCGAGGGCGCGTTCTCCGCCACCTGGACCAGTACGCCGTATGCCATCCCGTCGATCACCGCGGTGGCGTACCTCTCGCCGTTGTCGTCGACAGTCCAGTCCAGGGGTGTCGGAGTCGACTCCGACACCTCCAGAAGGGCATCCGCGAGGTCGGCCAGACTCCGGTACAACGCGGCACGTACCGCGTCGGCGTGGTGACGGCCCCAGTGGCACGGGGCCCGTTCGGCGATCTCCTCCGCGAGGATGCGCGCGGCGAGTTCGTCCAGAAGGTCGCCGTTCACGAGACGTCCCTCCGCCAGGGTCGCGGCAGCACCCCACATGAGATCGTCGCGGGTCATGGCGGTGCTGCGCGCCAGCTCCCACAGGTCGGCCGATCCCAGGTCGTCGACCGTGTGCCGGATGCAGAGTGCGGCCGTGTCCGACGGGGCCGGGACTTCCGCGGTCAAGAAGCCCGCGCGCACGTCCGTGGCCGCGCTCACATCGCCTGGCTGCAGCACCCCCAACGGCAACGACCCCACCGCTTGGAGCACCTGCCCATAGACACGGCGTACGAGATGAGGCCCGGAGGAGGGTGCCGGTCGTCCCGCCAGTGCGCACAGGGCGTCCAGCAGTTCCGCCGGCGGAACCCTCAGGCTGGTGCGCGCCCTCGTCAGACGGCCGGCCATCCTGGTCAGTCGTCCAGCACTGCCAGGGCGTCGACCTCCACGAGCAGCCTCGGCGGAAGCCGCATGTAGACGGTGGTGCGGGCGGGGAAGGGCTCACCGACGGCCGCCGCGTACGCCTCGTTCATCTCGGCCAGGTGGGCGGGATCGGTGAGATAGACGCGGAACATCACGACGTCCTCCAAGCCTGCGCCGCCCGCCTTGAGTACGGCGGTGACGTTGCGCAGGGTCTGCGCGGTCTGCTCGGCGACCGTGGTGCCGACGACCTCGCCCGTGTCCGGATCGAGCGGGAGCTGCCCGGAGACCTGCAGGACGGGGCCCTTGCGGATGCCTTGGGACAGCGGGGCTGCCAGGGCGGGTGCGTTCTCGGTGGTGATGACGGTCCTGGTCATGGTGTGTCCTTAACGGGTCTGCTCCAGGCCTGTCGTTCCTGGCTGCGGGGATCCTCGACCTGGGTCCACTCCGTGTCGATGCGCATCGTGGCCCGGCGCTCGTCGTCGTAGGAGTCCCAGCCGGGATTGCCGGTCCTGGCGAACCGGACCCAGGTCTCGTGCATGCGGGCGGCGAGATCCGCGGGCGGCTGGTCGGGGCCGAGCAGGGCGGCGGATCCGTGCAGCTGGGGGAGATTCGCGAGATCGAAGACGAAGGGCAGCTCGACCGCGTGGGTGGCGCCGAGCTCTCCGTCCAGGGCATGGGAGCGCCAGGCGAACTCGTAGGCGTAGGTGGCCGACTCGGGGTGGGCGGCATGCGCGCCGGCCAGGGCCCAACTGCCCGCGCCGAACAGCGCGTCGCCCATGATGGCGGAGCGCAGCTCGCCGAAGGACGCCTCGGGGCGTGCCTTCCGGTACGTCTCGACGAGTCGCGCCGGATCCGGGTGCGAGCGCGCCGCCGCGTCGTCGACGTCCCCGGCAGTCGAGGTGGAGTACTTGTCCACGGGGACCAAGTAGAGATTTCCCTCTTCGGTGTTGGTCCCGATGAGCAGGTCCACGTCGTTGCCGAGGCCGGCGGCGACGGATTCGGCGGGCTGCGTGTCGAGGACGAGGCTGAAAGGGCTGAGCCCGATCAGCGGGTCGCCGTGGCTCTCGGTCCGCAGGTCGATGCCCCCGAGCCGGGAGGCGGCCTCGACCAGGCGGTCGTCGGAGATGCCCGCGACGGCGTCCACGTGGGGCTCGATGCCCAGGACCTCGGCTGCCGCCTTGGTGACGCGGGCGGCCTGCTCGGTGGTGAACGCCCCCAGGCCGCTTCCGCTTTGGACGATCGCCCGGCGGAAGAGGCCCGCGGCTTCGGTGGTGGCGAGGACGCCGCCGACGATGGTCGCCCCGGCCGACTGGCCGAAGAGGGTGACGTTGTGCGGGTCACCGCCGAAGGCGGCGATGTTCTCCCGCACCCAGCGCAGTGCGGCGACGACGTCGAGCAGGCCGCGGTTGGCGGGCGCGCCGGGGATGTCGAGGAACCCGGCGATACCGAGCCGGTAATTGAGGGTCACGAGGACGACGCCGTCGCGGGCGAAGGCGGAGCCGTCGTACATCGAGGACCGCGTCGATCCGGCGACGAATCCGCCGCCGTGGACGAACACCATGACGGGCAGGTCGCCGCCGTCGGCGGCGGGCGTCCAGACGTTCACGGTGAGGTAGTCCTCCCCACGGCTCCAGCCGGTGCCGAAGTAGGGGGACATGTCCACGCTGCCGAGCCTGCGCTCGGACTGCGGCGCGTTGGGCCCCGGCACGGTGGCGTCCCGTACGCCGTCCCACGGCTCGTGCGGCCGGGGCGGCGCGAACCGGTCGGCGCCGCGGGGCGGGGCGGCGTAGGGGAGGTTGCGGAAAGCGGCGGTGTCGCCCTGGCGCAGGCCGCGGACGGCCCCCTGCGCCGTGGTCACGATGGGGTCGGGGTGGTGGTTCACAGTGGTGCCTCTCCGCGGGCCTCAGCCCTGCTCGGTGTACGGGGCGAAGGGAGCCCAGCCCTTGATGGCGAACTTGTCTCCCTCGCGCGCCACTTCCGCGGCGCCGTGGCCGCCGAGGTGCGCGGGGATCAGGAGTGCGTTGTTGTCGGCCGCCCAGCCAAGAACCTTGCGGCGGCTGGCGCGGGCGCCCGCGGGGTCCTCGCAGAAGCAGCTGTTGGTGTCCGGTTCGAGGATCTGCACGGGGCTGTGGAGCAGGTCGCCGACGAACACCGCGCGGTCCGTCCCGGAGGTGAGGGTCAGCACGGAGGAGCCGGGGGTGTGTCCGGGAGCCGCATCCAGGCGCAGGTCATCGTCGATCTGGTGGCTGTGCTCCCACAGCAGCGTCTGGCCGGCCTGGTGCACCGGGGCCACGCTGTCCTCGAAGACGTTCTGGTTGCCGCGGCCGAGCAGCGGTTTGTGACCGTTCTCGGGATTCCAGAAGTCGAAGTCGTCCTTCGGCATCAGATAGGTGGCGTTGGGGAAAGTGGGCACCCAACGCCGGCCGTCCAGGTAGGTGTTCCAGCCGACGTGATCGATATGGAGATGTGTGTTGATCACGATGTCGACGTCCTCCGGTCGGACGCCGGCCCGGGCGAGATTGGCCAGGAAATCCGTTTCCAAACGACTCCAGACCGGGGCGTACGGGCGCTCCTTGTGATTTCCCACGCCGGTGTCGACAAGGATAGTCTTGCCCCCGCTGCGCAGCAGCCAGGTCTGGATCGCGGAATTCACGATATTGGTCGCGGAATCCAGGAAATGCGGGGTCAGCCAGGAGGCGCCGTCGTTCCACACTTCCTTGGTGCTTTCGGGGAAGAAGGTGTCGGTCGTCATTTCGACGGGGCCGAAGTATTCCCATACCCGGGTGATGGTGACATTGCCGAGCGTGATTTGTTCCATGAGACTTCCTTAGGAATGCGAAGGATTCCCTGAAACCGTACGAGCGACCCCGGCGCGCGCGGTATCCGTAACGTGACTGCACCTGCGGACATGGCCCGGGGCGCCGGTCTCGGCGGCTTGTAGCCTGGGTGGGCAAAGGCAAGGCGGCTCCGATCGAAGAGCCACAATTCCTGGAGATTCCGTGGGCGAGCGCGCAGGCGGCCTCGGTGCGGTCATGGGACCGGATCCGGGGGAGCTGATCGTCGGCCGGGACGCGGAACTGGCACGCCTCTTCCACCCGGTGGACTCGGTGCTGATGCTGGTCGGTGACCTGGGCACGGGGAAGAGCGCGCTGCTGGATCGCGCGGTGCGCCGGGCTGAGGCCGAGGGTGCTCTGGTGCTGCGTGCCGAGGGAAGCGAGTCGGAGTCGAGCCTGGCGTTCTCCGCACTGCATCAGTTGTTGCGGCCGGTGCCGGTCGAGGTGAACGGGCTGCCGGACAGGCAGCGTGCGGCGCTGCAGGGCGCCTTCGGAGTGGGCTCGGCCACGTCGGGACCCGATCTCATGCTGATCGGGGTCGCCGTCCTGAGCCTGCTGTCGGCTCTGGGTGATCACCATCCCGTGCTCGTGGTGCTGGACGACGCGCAGTGGTTCGATCGTGCTTCCCTGGACGCGCTGTCCTTTGCCGCCAGGCGTTTGGAAGGTGAACCGGTCACGATGCTGATCGGAGCCCGTGGCGGTGATCACGTGCCGGGATTCGACCGTCACCTGCCGACGCTCACTCTGGGACCGCTTGACAAGGTCGCCGCCGATCGGCTCCTTGACCTGCAGCCTGACAGCCCCACCGGCCGCACCAGGACGCGGATCCTCGACCAGGCAGGCGGCAATCCGCTGGCACTGGTAGAGCTGACGAGGGCGGCCACCGCCCACGACGCGGCGACGGGGCTGCCGTCCGCAGGTCCGCTCCCGCTCACCGATCACCTGGAGCGGATCTTCGCCGCCCGCCTGAACGGCCTCCCGGCCTCCACCACGCGGGCCCTGCTGCTCCTGGCCGCCATGGACAGCGCCGACTCCGTGATCGCCGTCTCAGCCGGGCTGCCGCGCGCCGAGGACGAGGCCTGGCTGCCCGCCGAGCAGGCCGGACTGGTCCGGCGGACCGGTCGCGACGTCCGGTTCCGCCACCCACTGGTCCGGTCCGCCGTGTATCACGCGGCGTCCTTGGGCGCCCAGCGCGAGGCTCACCTGGCGCTCGCCGAGCTGCTGCTGGACGAACCGGACCGGCGTGCCTGGCATCTGGCCGCCGCCTGCCCGGGACCCGACGCGGCCGTGTCGGCGGAACTGGAGCGGACCGCCGCCCGGGCCCGCCGGCGCGGCGGCCATGCGGCGGCGGCCAAGGCCCTGCAGCGCGCTGCGGAACTCGCACCGCGGCGCGCGGACGGCGCCCGGCTGCTGGTCGAAGCCGCTTCAGCGGCCGTGTTCACCGGAGACATCGCCTGGGTCGAGGAACTGGCCGCCCAGGCACGCGCACGCACGGATGACGCGACCCTGCTGGCCTCCGCCGCCGTGCAGGCCGGACGGCTGGCGGTCCTGACCGGACGCCACAGCGTGGTCTTCTCCCGGCTGGCCGACGCCGCCGAGGCGCTGGCGGAATCCCAGCCCGCCATCGCGCTGGACCTGCTGGCCGGCGCCGCTGTGGTCGGCTTCTACTCCGGAGAGGACACCCAGCGGCACCGCGTCCAGGACATCCTGCGGCGCCTTCCCGAGGACGCAGGCTTGCGCACCTGGGTGAGGGCCGTAGCGGACCCCTTCGACGACCGGGCTGGACTCGTCCGCCTGCTCCCGCGGTTGGCCGCCGAGGCGGAAGCCCGGCCGGAGCAGCTCACCACTGTCGGGATCATGGCGTGGCTCCTGGACGAGACTCCGCAGGCCGTCCGCGCCTTCGACGAGGCCTTCCACCGCTGGGAGCTGCAGGGACCGCTGCCGGAGGGTCTGGGCGGCGCGGTCGCCTGGGCCCAGGTGGAACGGGGGAGGTGGGGACAGGCCCGTGAGGCCTGCGCCCGTACCACCGCGGTCGGCCGGGCGGCCGGCCTCGACCACGCCGTGGCCTGCGCGGCCACCGTGGACGCCACCGTGCTGGCCTTCCAGGGTGACACGGCGACGGCCCGCGTACAGGCCGAGGACGCGCTCACCCTGATCGATCCGCTGGAGAGCCGCTCGGTCCGCGTCTATGCCCGTCGTGCGCTCGGTGCCGCGGCAGCCGCGGAAGGCGCCTACGAGACCGCGTACGACCAACTCCGCATGATCTTCACGGCGGACGGCGCGCCCGTGCACTACCACGCCTCCTACCCGGCCCTCGCGGATCTGGCCGCCGCCGCTGTGCGCTGCGGCCGTCGTGAGGAGGCTGTCGAGATCGTCGAACGTTCGGCAGGTGAGCTGGCGGACAACGCTTCACCTCGTCTGCGTGCGCTGATCAGCCGAGCCCGTGGCCTGCTGGCGGACCCCGAGGCCGCCGAGCCGCACTTCCGGGCGGCCCTGGCGGATCCGGTACTGGAGTACTGGCCCTTCGAACGCGCACAGACCCTGCTCGACCTCGCCGAATGGCTACGGCGCCGTCGGCGCATCGCAGAGGCGCGCGGGCCGCTCACCGAGGCCCTGGAGGCCTTCCGGCGCCTGGGCGCACGCCCGTGGATCGAGCGCGCCCGGGCCGAATCGCGCGCCGCCGGCCTCGACGTCACGAACTCGACCCCCGACGCGCTCGCCGAACTCTCCCCGCAACAGCAGCAGATCATCAGGCTCGCCGCCCGCGGGCTGACCAACCGTGAGATCGGCGAAAAGCTCTTCCTCTCCCCGCGCACGGTCAGCTCGCATCTCTATCGCAGCTTCCCCAAGCTGGGCATCACCGCCCGATCCCAGCTGCGCGACCTCATCGAGGGCACCCTCTCGGGGGCCGGCCACCAGGAATAAGGGCACGTCCGGGCCATGGAAGCAGTCACCTGACGCATACCGCACGCCATCCCGACCGGACCAGACTGGGTAACCCGCAAGGTGACCCCTTCGCCCCGGTTGTTCCTGTGAGCTCTGCGGAAAGCAGGGTGAAGGCCAGTGGCCGGACGGGGACGGCCGACCACGACGAAGGAACGGAAATCCATGGTGGCTGCGAAGACAGTGTCGCTGTGGGAGCGATTCGCCGCAGCCGACCCGGGGCTGCTGCGTCTGACCGCCGGGCTGCGCGCCATCCTCGGCCTCGCTCTCACCCTGGCCACGCTGACGGTACTGGACCAGCCCTCTGTCGTGCTTCTGACCGGCGGCTTCACAGCAGTGGTCACCTCGTTGGCGATCAGCGACCCGCATCCCCGCAACCAGTTCCGCACTCTGCTCGCGGGTGCTCCTGTGACCCTTGCCGCCCTGACGGCCGGGGGCCTGCTGGCACCTTTCCCCTTCGCGTCCCACCTGGCCTTCCTGCTGCTGATCTTCGCCGCGGTCTATGCGCGCCGTTTCGGACGACGGGGCCTGGACCTCGGGATCTACGCCTTCATGGCCTACTTCCTGTCGCAGTTCGCCAGGATCCAGCCCCACCAACTTCCGCAGCTGACCGGAGCGTTGACCGTCGCCTTCGCGGCAGCCGCGGCCACGCGCTTCTGTCTGGTGCCCACAACGTCCTACGGCATCCTGAGGCGCCTGAGGGCGGCGTTCGACAGACGGCTTCGTGATGCGCGGCAGGCCATGTCGGAAGTACTCGCGGACGGGGAAGTCGGCGTCGGCAGACTCGAACGACGTCTCGACCGGCTGCACACCTCCGCGCTGCTGCTTCAGGAATTCCTGTACGAGGCTCCCGAGGGGCTGCTCCGCGACACGACGGCGGAGCTGGATCGGACGGCACATGCGGACGCGACCGCGCAGCGCCTCGGACTACTCGCGATTCGCGCATCGACGGCGTCCTCCGCCAACACGGAGACGGGGGACCTGACAGAGCGTTACCGTGTGGCACTCCGTCCTGGGGCAACGCAGCCTTCAGGCCCGTGGCGGCATACGACGCGGCAGGCGTTCCAGGTGACCGCCGCGGCCGCGCTCGCCGTACTCGGCGGACAGCTGGTCTCCCCGCACCTGTGGTACTGGGCCGTGGTCACGGCATGGGTCGTCTTCATCAATGCCGAGCACACCGGGGACGTCCTGCTGCAGAGCGGCCGGCGGCTGATCGGCACCGTCGCCGGGGTGCCGTTCGGATACGGCCTCGCCGTCCTGGCCGACGGGCACACGACCTTGGCCCTGGCCTTTCTCCTCGCCTGCGTCTTCGGGATGTTCTACACCCCATCCGGCAGCTACTGGGCGGTGACCTTCTTCATCACCGGCTCGCTCAGTATGGTGCTCGCAGTCCTGCGTACGCTCTCCCCGGAGCTGCTCGTCCTTCGCGTCCAGGAGACCGTTCTGGGGGCCGGGTGCGGGATTCTGGCAGCCGCGCTGATCGTCCCCACGACTGTCCGCACGGCCGCCGACATGCGTCTGAGGGAGCTGCTTCTCGTGCTCGACCACCTCATGCGCTGTGCGCCGCAGGCCGGCGTCCCGAAGTCCGTACTCGATGCACATGATCTTGATCAGGCGCTGGAGGCCTTCCGCAAGGCCTGCCGCCCCCTGCTGCATCCGCTCAATCCCGGCCGTGCCGAGCGCGCCCGGGTCCGCCGCGTTCTCGACCGCGTGGAAGCCATGTCCTTCCACGCGCGAAGCCGGACGAGCCAAGGCCTCTTGCCCCCACAGCCTTGTACGCGCCGATCGACATCGGCGGTGTGTCATCAGGGTGATGGAAGGTAAGAGAGGGTCATAGCTGGGTGGCCGTGCGGATCAGCCTCGCGAGGGCGGGGGAGCGGCTGTGCGCGGGCCAGGCGATGTGGGTGACGACCGGGGGCGCGTCGGTCAGGGGGACGGCGGTGTGCTCGGCCCATAGCCAGGCGCGGGCGGAGTCGGGGATGACGGCCACGGTGCGTCCGAGGGCGATCAGCTGGGCCAGCTGCGTCTGGTCGTGGACCTCGGGGCCCGGGCCGGGTGGGTACGTGCCGTGGCAGGGCCAGCGGGCGAGCGGAAGATCGGAGACGTCGCTGACGTCGGCCAGGGACAAAGTCTTGCGCGCGGCGAGGGGGTGCCTGGCGGGCAGGATGGCGATCTGCCCCTCGGTCATCAGTTCCTCGCTGTCGAACCCGGCGAAGGAGTTGAACGGCTTGTGCATCAGCGCCACATCAGCGCGGCCATCGCGCAGCAGCCCTTCCTGCTCACCAATGCCGCACGGCAGCACCTCGATCTCGGCGGCGTCGGGCTCGGCCGCGTAGGCGTCGAGGAGCTTGTGCAGCAGCTCGTGAGACGCGGCGGCCTTCACCGCCAGCACCAGGCGATTGCGGGGGCCACCCGGACTATCAGCGCCACCGGCGCGACGGGTGCGGCGAGCGGCGGCGGTGGTCGCGTCGAGGGCTGCGCGGCCCTCGTGCAGCAGCACCTCCCCAGCGCCGGTCAGGGAGACACCGCGGCGGTTACGTTTCAGCAGGGAGACGCCGAGGCGCCGCTCAAGCTGCTGGATCGCCCGCGACAGCGGCGGCTGGGCCATGCCGAGGCGCTCGGCGGCGCGGCCGAAGTGCAGCTCCTCGGCGACGGCCATGAAGTACCTCAACTCGCGGGTCTCCAAGGTGTCCACGGCCACACCTTACTTCAGTGATACCTACCAGGTATGACAGTGCACCGTATCGGTGTTGGATGCGCCGCTCGTCCGTGAGCGAACATCAACGGCATGAGCGAAACGAAGATCGCACTGGTGACCGGCGCGAACAAGGGAATCGGATACGAAATCGCGGCCGGGCTGGGCGCCCTCGGGTACCGCGTGGGTGTGGGAGCCCGTGACGAGGCCCGGCGCGAAACCGCCGTTGAGAAGCTGCGCGCCGGCGGGGTGGACGCGTTCGGGGTGCCGCTGGACGTGACCGGCGACCAGAGCGTCACCGATGCCGCGGAACTGATCGAACGGCAGACCGGGCGCCTGGACGTCCTGGTCAACAACGCCGGTATCTCAGGAGAGATGGGGCCGGGGTGGGTGCAGGACCCGACCACGCTCGACCTCGACGTGGTCCGCACGGTCGTGGAGACCAACGTCATCGGTGTCATCCGGGTGACCAACGCGATGCTGCCGCTGCTGCGGCGCTCGGCGTCGCCACGCATCGTCAACCTCTCCAGTGCCGTCTCCTCCCTGACCCGGCAGGCGGACCCGGACATCGAGATCGGCCCCATCATGGCGGCCTACGCGCCGTCGAAGTCGTTCCTCAACGCCGTCACCGTGCAGTACGCCCGGCACTTCGCCGGCACGAACATCCTGATCAACGCCGCCTGCCCCGGCCTGGTCGCGACCGACTTCACCGGCTTCCATGGACCCCGCACTCCTGAGCAGGGCGCGGCCACGGCGATCCGGCTCGCCACGCTGCCCGACGGCGGCCCGACCGGTTCGTTCTTCGAGGACGACGGCGTCATCCCCTGGTGACCCCGAACCTGTCGTGCAGCGTGCGGCACCTACATCAAACCCGGTCCTGGGACCATCGCCGCCGTCACCGACGGCTGCCGGACTGATCCGCCGACGTCCACGGCCTCGGAACGGATGGCGGTCGCCCCTGGCTCCGGGCCGCGGTGGGGTGCGCCCGGGTGTTCGTCAGTCGGTGATGCCGCTGTATGCGATGACCTTGGTGGGGTGCAGGCGGACCACGAGTTCGCCGGGGACGGCATTGCGTCTGCCGAATTCCGCGCCCTTGTCCGCGCCCATGTAGCGGGCGCCGGCCCGGCCGGCGACGTCGAGGAGCTCGTCCAGGTCCTCGCTGAGCGTCACATGGCCGCGCGCTTCGACATAGGCGAAGGGCGGGGCGTCGTCAGCGACAGATAGGGCCGCGCGGGGGCTGCGTCGCAGGTTGCGGGCCTTGGCCGTGGTGCCGCCCGTGGTGAACAGGAAGTCCTCGCCGTCGAAGATGTACCAGACGGGGGTGATGTTCGGGGTGCCGTCGGCCCCGATGGTGGCAAGCCGTCCGGTGGGCGCCCCGCGGCTGACGAAGGCGTGCCATTCCTCGGTCGACATCTTGTGCATCGTTGATCCTTTGCCTGTGGCTGGTCTGTGGTCATCCGGGACGGCGGTTGCGCGGAACCGTCTCCAGGGCGAGGTGACAGGAGTGGTCGACGACCTCGGCAACGAGGTCAGACGCAGGTTAACCTCGGCGGCCATAGGTGTGCGGGTCGACAGGCCGCCGGGACCTGAGGGACATTTGTCCAATCCACCGGCAGGCGAGGGCGGTGACACTCTGGCCATGACCATGCGGATTCTCATCTCCGGCGCCAGCGTCGCCGGTCCGGTGCTGGCGTACTGGCTCACCAGGCACGGCTTCTCCGTCACCGTCGTCGAACGCGCGCCGACTCTGCGCAAGACCGGCGGCCACGCGGTCGACCTGTTCCGGCCCGCGGTGGACATCACAGAGAAGATGGGCGTGCTCCCGCGCGTCATGGAGCGGGCCACCGGCACGAGCCGGATGACCATCTACCGGGAGGGCTCACGGCGTCCCGTCCGGGTGGACCTCTCCAAGATCTTCAGCGGCGCCTCCGAACGGCACGTCGAGATCATGCGCGACGACCTGAGCGAGATCTACTACGACGCCGCGCGTGACGACGTCGAGTATGTCTTCGGCGACTCGATCACCGCGATCTCGCCCGACGGCGAGGTGCGGTTCGAGAACGCCGCGCCGCGCCGCTTCGACCTCGTCGTCGGCGCGGACGGGCTGCACTCCAACGTGCGCCACCTCGTCTTCGGCGACGAGTCCCGCCTCAGCGCCTTCATCGGGGCCTACCTCGGGGTGCTGACCCTGCCCAACACCTCCGGCCTCGACGGCGAAGTCCTCATCCACGTCGGCGTCGGCCGCACAGCCGGCATGTACGGCGCGCGGCATCTCGGCGAGGCGCGGGCGTTGTTCCTCTTCCGTAGCGAGCGCGAGCTCGACTACCACCACCGGGACGTGCCCCGGCAGAAGGAGCTGCTGCGCGGTGCGTTCGAGGGCGCCCACGCCGACGTGGACCGCTGGCTGGACGAGCTCGACCGCACCCCGGCGTTCTACTTCGACTCGATCACCCAGCTCCACATGGACACCTGGTCGCGCGGGAGGGTGACGCTCGTCGGCGACGCGGGCTACTGCCCGGGCCCGGCCGTCGGCGGCAGCACCAGCCTGGCCGTCGTCGGCGCGTACGTCCTCGCCAGGGAGCTGGCGCGAGCGGGCGGCGATCACGAGCGCGCCTTCCCCGCCTACGAGCGCGCGATGGCGGAGCACGTGCGCGGCAGCCGCGCGGTCGCGCTGAGCGCGGCGAACACCCTGATCCCCACCTCCCGCCTGGGCGTGTGGGGACTGGCCCAGGGCGCCCGCCTGCTCTCCGCCCTGCCCGCGGGGCCCAGCCGGGCCCTCATGCGCCTCACGACCAAGAGCGCACGCCTCTACAACTCGATGACAGTCGACGACTACCCGCCCGCATCAGGAGGCCGGGTCGGCCTCGCGGGCGACCTGGGATCCCGGTAGTGGTGGCTGGAAAAGCGCACGCCTCTGGTCATGACCGTTCCGCCGGGCAGTTTCGGGGGCCGACGCTCTGCCCCGCACCGATGACGGTGACCTGGGCAGCGCCTCCCGGCGTGGCGGCGGCCGTGCACACGATCTGGTCGACGGCCAGCGTGGACAGTTTGCCGGCCGGAGTGGACACGGTCACCACCAAGTGGCCAACCGGCGCGGCGGTCACCGAGAACGGGCCGGTTTCGGGCGGGATGGCGGTGGTGAATCCGCGCGCCTGTTCCCTCGCGGTGGGTCCAGCTGCCAGCAGCGCGAGCGTGTCCGCTTTGAACATCGGACGACCACTGGGCGGGCGCGTCACCGCGCTGAGTCGGCCGTTCTTCACCAGGTAGAGGGTGATCGTCGTGTTTGGTGCGACGGCTCCGCTCGGCGGGTCGGCGCCGGTGATGACGTCGGTGGGTCGCACGCCGCAGCCGGCCACGGCGAGGAGCGATACGAGGCCCGCGGCGAGCACGCGGCGGGCGAGCCCGGTCCTCACTCGGGGCCTCCGTCCGGATCGTGTGTCCGGCGTGGCAGGCGCAGCGTGAAAATGGCGCCGCCGTCCGGGGCGTTGGTGACGGTGAGGTCGCCTCGGTGCAGGCGCGCGTTCTCCCGCGCGATGGCGAGGCCGAGACCGCTGCCCTCGGACCTGGCCCTGGCCGCGTTGGCCTTGTAGAACCGGTCGAACACGTGCGGCAGCACCGCTTCGTCCAGTCCCGGTCCGTGGTCGCGGACCTCGAGAGTGATCCAGTGCGGGTCGGCGGAGAGCTGTACCGACACCGGTGGCTCGCCGTGCCGCAGGGCGTTGCCGACCAGGTTCGCGAGGATGACGTCCACTCGGCGCGGGTCCAGCCGCGCCGTCACCGCGGGTGGAAGCTCGGTGCGCACCTGCTCCGACCAGCCCCGGGTACGCAGGGTCGCGCACACCAGCTCGGCCACGTCGACCTCGTTCAGCGCGAGGGCCGCGACGCCGGAGTCGAACCTGCTGATCTCGATGAGGTCGTTCACCAGCCCGGTGAGGTTGAGCGTCTCCTGGCTGACCAGCCTGGCGGCCCGGCCGGCGTGCTCGGGCAGCCCGGCCGCTTCCTCGTCGAGGACGTCGGCGACCGCGGTGAGCGCGGCCAGCGGGGTGCGCAGCTCATGGGACACGTCGGCCACGAACCGGCGGGCGTCGGCCTCCATCTCGCGCAGCTGCTTGACGTGCCGTTCCAGCTCCGCGGCGGTGTTGTTGAACGTACGTGCCACCTCGGCCAGCTCGTCGGAGCCGCGGACCGCGATTCTGGCCCGCATCTCGCCCTCACCCAGCAGGCGTGCCGCCCGGCCGAGCTCGCGCACCGGGCCCAGCACGCCACGGGTGGCCAGCAACGCGAGGGCGACCGCGAACGCCAGGGCCGCCCCGCCGGTGAGCCAGGCGAGTGTGGCGAGCTCGTCGATGCTGGCCTGTTCGGCATGGAGGCTGCGCGCGGTGTAGACCTCGATGCCGGAGATCCGCGCCGGCTGGTCCCGCTCGGCGATCAGCAACGGCGTACCGATGATCAGGATGGGCTCGCCCCGCAACATCACGCGTTGCCACACGATGTCGCCGTCGGCCACCGCCTGTCGCAACGCCGGTGGAATCACCCCGAGATCCGGGATCTGCGCGTTCCCGGCCGGCCTCCAGCGCCCCGGCGTCAGGCCGGGCGACGAGCGCAACTCGTGGTAGACGGCGACCGCATAGCTGTTCCCGTCATTCGCGGCACGGGCGATCTCGTCGAGCTCGTCCGGGCCCGGCGCCGCACTCCGCAACGGGAAGACCGTCTCCAGGCGGCTTTTCATCGCCTGGACCGCCGCATCCTGGGCCCGCACGAGGATGGCGTTGCGGGCCTGGACATAGATCCCACCGGCCACCGACGCCGCGGTGACCACACACAGCAGCGCGAACGCGAACAACAGCCGGGCGCGCAGCCCCAGGCTCGGCCAAGATGCCACTGGCGGCTCACACCGGCCCGAACCGGTACCCGAACCCACGCACCGTCTGCACGTAGACGGGCGCCGCCGAGTCGTCCTCGATCTTCGCGCGCAACCGCTGCACGCATGCGTCCACGAGACGTGAGTCGCCGAAATACCCGTGCTCCCACACCGACTCCAGCAACTGCTGGCGACTGTGCACCCGGCCCGGCGTGCCGGAGAGCTCGAGCAGCAGGCGCAGCTCGGTCGGGGGGAGGCTGACCGGCACGCCGCGGTTGGTGACCACCAGCCCGGCCCGATCGATGGTCAGGTCCCCGTGCCGCTCCAGCTCCGCCTGGTCGCGGCCGATCCGCCGGAGCACCGCGCGAATGCGTGCCTCGAGCACCCTGGGCTGCACCGGCTTGACCACGTAGTCGTCGGCGCCCGCCTCCAACCCGGCCACCACGTCCATGTCGTCGCTGCGCGCGGTCAGCATGATGATCGGTACCTCCCTGGCGGCCCGGATGCGGCGGCAGACCTCGAACCCGTCCATGCCAGGCAACATCAGATCGAGCACGACGACGTCGGGAAGGTCCGTACGCAGCCGGTCCAGCCCCTGCTCGCCGGTCTCCACCGCGCGCACCCGGTGCCCATGCCGGGTCAGGGCCAGCTCAAGACCCTCCCGCACGGCCGGGTCATCCTCGATCAACAACACTCGCGACACGCCGCCGAGGTTCACAGCACGCTCCGTAACTTGCCCGCCGGTCAACGCCATCCACTGTGGACCGGCCGTGTCCCCGCCTCGTCCGCGCCGTGTCATGGTTGTGTCACGGTCGCGGCTACGGTGACCGCCGTCGAGAAACGATGACATACGGCGGACAACGCGCGCACATTTGGCGCCAATCGTAGCCGTCATGGACGAACCACGCACCATCCCACCTCGGCCCCGTGACCGGCTGTACGCCCTGGTCACGCTGGTGCTGGCCGTGCTCCTGCTGCCCGCGGCATTCGTTCGCCATCCCGGCCGCGCCCGCGAACTGGCCTGCCGCTGGGCGTTACGGATGCGATTCCCCGCCGAGGACCTCAGCGGGCTCACCGGCGGCGCAGTGGCGGCGTTCAACGCGGCGCGCACCGAGGCGCTCTGGCGGCACGGCCAGCTCATCGGCCTCACCTCGGGATACCGCGATCCCCTTGTCCAGCAACGGATGTTCGACGAGGAGGTGCGCCGCTCCGGCTCCCCGGCCTCGGCCCGCATGCTCGTGCTGCCACCGGCGGAATCCAGTCACGTCAAGGGCATCGCGCTGGACGTGCGCCCCCACGAAGGCGCGCGCTGGCTCGAGGAACACGGCGCCCGCTACGACCTCTACCGCATGTACGACAACGAGTGGTGGCACTTCGAGCACTGCCCGGACAGCGGCGACACGCCACCACGACGACGACCCCACCCCGGCGTGGGCTACGTCATCGAGAACGGAGACCAGACGTAGCCCAGATCCGCATCTACCCAGGTACAGGCGTTCGAAGAGGGGTCAGGGGTATGTCGTCGGGGAGTAACAACAAGCCCGGATCGCTGGGATCGCGCCTGCAGGCGGCGCGCGAGACGGCGTTCGTGGGGCGAGAAGAAGAGCTCGCGGTTTTCAACGCGGCGTTGTACGGCGGCGGCTGCAGCGTTCTGTACGTACATGGTCCCGGCGGCATCGGGAAGTCGGCCTTGTTGCGGCGGTTCGCTCAGGAGGCCGCGGTGGCGGGGCGGCCGGTGTCCATGGTGGACGGGCACATGCTGGAGTCGGCGGCATCCGAGGCCGAGTTGGTGCTTCGCGATGCGGACGCGGTGCTGCTGGTCGACGACTTCGAACGCATTCAGGGCTTGGAGGGATGGCTGCGCGAGTGGTGCCTGCCGCGGGTGCCCCTGGGGGCGCTGGTGGTGATCGCGGGGCGAAATCCGCCGGATATGCGGTGGCAGGCGGATCCGGGATGGGCTGGGGCGCTGGAGGTGCTGCCACTGCGTGACCTGCGAGCCGGAGATGCGCGGGCCCTGATGGACTCCTCCGGGGTGCCGGCCGAGTTGCGCGAGCCGCTGCTGGCCTTCGCCGGTGGTCATCCGCTGGCGCTCCTGCTGGGGGCGGCCGTGGCGGTGAAGGACGGCAGGGCCGGCAGGCGGTGGATGCCGAATCAGGTCGTGGTGGCCACGTTGCTGGATCAGCTGGTGGGCGAGCCGCCTTCGGCGGCGCATCGGCATGCTCTGGAGATCTGCGCGCATGCGTACATGACGACGGAGGACCTGCTGCGGGCGGCCTTGCCGGAGGGCGCCGGGACGTTGTTCCGGTGGTTGCGGCGGTTGCCGTTCGTGGAGTCGGGCGGTCTCGGGCTGTTTCCGCATGCCGTGGTACGGGCGCTGCTGGAGGCGGACCTACGATGGCGAGATCCCGAGGGGTACGCGGTGATGCACGACCGCATTCACGCCCATCTGGCGGAGAGGGTGCGCACGGCGAGCGATGTGGACCTGGTCGGCGCGGTTGCGGCACTGCTCTACCCGCATCGCGGCAACGGAGCGCCGGCCGATTTCCACGGTCGCCACGACGAGGGCGAGTTCCAGGAAGAGGTGTTGCGGGAGGAGGACATCGGCACCTTGCTCCGGGTGGCGACGGCAGCTGAGGGTGCGGCGTCCGCGAGCCGCGCCGCCTTCTGGGCGGAACGTCAACCGGCGGCGTTCCGGGTGTATCGACGGATCGAAACCGGCGAGCCCGTGGCGTTCTCCGCATGGTTGCGGTTGGCGGAACTCGATGAGGAGGAGCTGACGGCCGACCCCCTCGTGGCCAGGGCGTGGGCGCATGCGCGTGCCACCACGCCGTTGCGCGCCGGTGAACATGTGGCGGTCAGCCGAGTGTGGGTGCTGCCGCCGTATCGCGGAAACTCACCGGTGATGGATTTGATCCAGTGGCGAGTGATCGGCAATTGTCTGCGGGCCGAGCGGATGGCATGGTCATATATCGAGATACGGCATCTACGGTGGCACTACGGGATGCGTGCCATTTCCGGGGAGCCGGGGGATGAGGCGTACACCCTGTTCGTTCATGACTGGCGCGCGGTGCCGGCGCGGGCGTGGCTGGAGCGGATGAACCACCTGCTCGTCGCGGGGCCCGCCGGCGGCCCGAGTGCCGCGACGGCGAAACTGGCGGTGCTGTCCCAGGCGGAGTTCGCCGAGGCGGTTCGCAAGGCGTTGCGCCAGTTGGGGCGGCTGGACGCGCTGGCCGCCTCCCCACTGACCCGCACCAGGCTGATCGCCGAGCGGGCCGGGCAGAACCCGGCCACGGCACTGGGTGACCTGCTACGCCAGGCGATCGACGACCTGCGTGAGGATCCGCGCTCGGTCAAGTTCCACCGGGCGCTGTCCGTCACGTTCGTCCGCGGCGCGCGCACCCAGGAGCTGGCCGCGGAACGACTCGGCCTCCCTTTCACCACCTACCGCCGCCATCTGACGGCCGGCATCGAACGTGTCTGCGCCGACCTGTGGCACCGGGAGCTGTATGGCACCGACGCACCGGCGTACCGATCCGGCTGAGCCGCCACATCGTGCCAGGTCAGTCGGCGAGCGCGAGGCCGGCCGCCGCCTCCGCGTGCAGTCGAGCGCTCGGCAGCACCGGGATGGCGCTGTCCTTCTCACTGATCAGCAGCTCGATCTCCGTGCAGCCGAGGATGACGCCTTCAGCGCCGTCGTCCGCGAGGTCTTCGATGATCTGGGCGTACGCGTCTCTGGACGATTCCCGGAGCTCCCCGCGCACCAGTTCGTCGAAGATCACGCGATGGACCAGCTCCCGCTGCGCACGCCGCGGGACGACCACGTCGAAGCCGTGGGCGGCCAGCCGATCCCGGTAGAAGGGCTGCTCCATGGTGAACTGAGTGCCCAGCAGACCGACCTTGCGCATGCCCCTGGCGCGGACCTCGGCGCCCAGGACGTCGGCGACGTGCAGCACGGGCCCGCTCACGGCCCGCGCCACGTCGTCGCTCACCCGGCTGAAGGTGTTGCTGCAGATGAGCAGGAGGTCGGCGCCGAGATCCTCCAGTTTCCGGCCCGCACCGGTCAGCAACGTACTCACCTCGTCCCAGCGGTCGGCGAAGATGAGGTCCTCGACGGTCGTGTAGTCGACCGACCAGATGAGGCTGTTGGCGGAATGGCTGCCGCCGAGCCGCTCGCGTACCCGCTGGTTGATGATCTGGTAGTAGATCACCGTTGATTCCCAGCTCAACCCGCCGATAAGACCGATAGTGCGCATGGAACTCCGTTTCGCCAGCTTGTAGAACTTGGTCAGGCGTCGGCCAGCGCGCGGGCGCAGGCACCGAGCCCGATCTCGCTGGAGGCCTTGACGAACACCACGTCTCCCGGTTCGAGCAGCGCGATGGCCAGATTCAGGGCCCCGGCCACGTCCTCGACGGTATGGACGGCCATGCCCTGGTTCGAGGACGCCGCTGCCCACGCCATCGCGAGCGGATCCCCTGCTCCGACCGCGATCAGCACATCGAAGCGGAGGTCGGCGACGAGCCGGCCCATCTCCGCGTGCCGGGCGCGGGAGGCGTCCGCCTGCTGCCCCATCGCGCCGAGCACGGCGACGGTACGACGAGTGCCGGCCAGGGCCTTCACCGCTCGCAGCCCGGCCCGCATGGATTCGGGGCTGGCGTTGTAGGCGTCGTTGACGATGGTGATGCCGTCAGGTCGTTCGACGATCTCCAGCCGGCCCGCGGAGCGCCGCCGTGCGGCGTTCAGCCCATCGGCGATCTCGGCGACGCCCAGGCCGAGCGCGGTGGCGACGGCGGCGGCGGCCAGCGCGTTGCTCACCTGGTGCTCGCCTATGAGGTCGAGCTCGACCGAGGCCCGGCCGGAGGGCGTCACCATCTCGAACGCGGTCCGCGCGCGGTCGATCATCCGCACGTCTTCGGCTCGCACCTGCGCCTCCGCCGACCCGCCGTACAACAGGATCTGGGCCTTGGTGCGGCCGGCCATGCCCATGACGTACGGGTCATCGGCGTTGAGCAGGGCGAACCCGTTCGCCGGAAGTGCCGCGACCAGTTCGCCTTTGGCCTCGGCGATGTCGGCCGACCCGGCTCCCATACGCTCCACATGTGCGGTGCCGACATTGAGCACCAGCCCGACCTGGGGCGGTGCGAGCCCGGTCAGGTACGTCAGGTCGCCCTTACGGCCGGCACCCATCTCCAGCACCAGGTATCGGGTGGTGGCATCGGCACGCAGCACGGTGAGCGGCAGGCCGAGCTCGTTGTTGAACGACTTGTCGGTGGCGACCGTCGCGGCGTGCCGTTCGAGCACCTGGGCCAGCAGGTCCTTGGTCGTGGTCTTGCCCACGGAGCCGGTCAGGCCGATCACGGTCGGGCTGATGCGTTCGAGCAGGTGCCTGGCCAGCAGGCCGATCGCGAGCTGGACGTCCTCGACCACGAGGGCGGGCACGCCGACGGGCCTTGAGGCCAGCACGGCGACGGCGCCGTCGGCGATGGCACCGGCCGCGTAGTCGTGACCGTCGACGCGGGCGCCGACCGTCGCGACGAACAGGCCGCCGGGCACCACCTCGCGGGAGTCGACCGCCGAGGGCGCCGTCACCAGCGCCTGCGGGTCGCGCACGTCGGACAGGCTCGCGCCGACGACCTGCGCGATCTCGTTCAGCGTCATGGGGATCACGAGCCGCTCCTGGCGAACGCGAGGTCGATGAGGCGGCGCAGCAGATCCGGGTACGGGACACCGCTCGCGGCCCAGGCCCTGGCGTAGACGGAACGGGAGGTGAAGCCTGGCATGGTGTTGATCTCCAGCACGTGCAGGCGTCCCGTGTCCTCCTCATAGAGGAAGTCGACACGGGACAGGCCGTAGCCGCCGATCGCCCGGAAGGCGCGCAGGGCCAGCTCGCGAACGTCCTCGGCCACCCGTTCCGGCAGCACGGCGGGGATGATGGCCAACTCGGCCTGGCTGAGGTACTTGGCCTCGTAGTCCAGCCAGTCGCCGGGCACGATGAGCTCGCCGGGCACCGAAGCATCCGGCGTGTCATAGCCGCCGAGCACGCCGCAGATGATCTCGCGCGCGGTCACACCCTGCTCGACGATGACCACCCGGTCGTGGACCAGCGCCAGCTCCACACCCGCGCGCAGCTCCTCCATGGAGGTGACACGTGAGATGCCGATGGAGGAGCCCATGTTGGCCGGTTTGACGTACATCGGCCAGTCGAGCGACTTCACCAGGCCCCAGTAGTCGGTGGTGGTGCGCCATTCGTGCTCGGTGAACGACACATGCGGGGTGACCGGAATGTCCTCCGCCAGGAACGTGCGCCGCATCGCGACCTTGTTCATGGCCACGGCCGATGCCAGGACGCCGCAGCCCACGTACGGGATGCCCAGCGTCTCCAGGTGACCCTGGACGACGCCGTCCTCTCCGAACGGCCCGTGCAGCGCGGGGAAGACCACGTCCGCCAGATCGCGTCGCAGCTCAACCGGCCACCTGCCCTGCCGGTCGATGATGACGGCGACGGGCTCGTACAGATCCCTCGGCAGAGCGTCGAGCACAGCCTGCGCCGACTGCAGCGACACCTCATGCTCGGCGGACGGCCCACCCGCCAGCACAGCCACGCGCACGCGTTCAGTCACGATCAACCTTCCTCAGGGGAACGGAGACAGCACCGCCGCCGCCGCATGACCAGCGCGCCGAGTGTCGGCTCTTCGCCTGACCAGTTCCCAGACCATTCGCTGTCCAGTTCCAGACCAAGGCTTGCCAGCTATTCTGTGTTGCTAAGTACTGGTAGTCGGTGTTACTGTCTACTGGTAGTCAGCAACACCAAGTAGCTGAAGGGGGTGTTCCATGGGCAAGCAGGTGACGGAGCTGCTCAAGGGAACGCTGGAGGGCATCGTCCTGGCGATCCTGTCCGGCCGGCCCGCGTACGGCTACGAGATCACGGCGTGGCTGCGGGATCAGGGCTTCTCCGACATCGCCGAGGGCACCATCTACGCGCTGCTGGTCCGGATCGAGCAGCGCGGCTTCGTCGACGTGCAGAAGGTCCCGTCGGAGAAGGGACCGCCGCGCAAGGTGTACTCCCTCAACGCCCAGGGCCAGGAATATCTCGCCGAATTCTGGAGGACCTGGAGCTTCCTCGCAGAACGGCTCGAACAGCTCCGCAAAGGAGGCAGCTGACCATGTCCGACGCTGAAAAGAGCGGCTTTCTCACAAAGGTGATCGGCCCCAAGCGGCAGTGGCGGCAGTACAAGGCGCGCGTGCGTCAACTTCCGCCGAACTACCGCACGGCGGTCGAAGCGATCGAGCGGTACCTGATGCACTTCGTGCCGACCGACGGCGAGAGCAACGCGTCGATGTTCGAAGACCTCGCCGACCTGTTCGACCAGGCCGCGGCGGACGGAACGCCGATCCGCGAGATCGTCGGGGAGGAGCCGGTGGAGTTCGCCGAGGCGTTCGTCCATAACTACTCCGAGGGTGGCTACGTCCCCGCCCGTGAGCGGAAGCGGCTGACCGACGCCATCACGCGCGCCGCCGGAACACTGTAGGTAAGGAGATTGATGATGGGAACTGGCAAGAGCGGCTTCTCCGAAACGGGGCTGCGCAGACTGCGTGAGGTGCTGGCCCGGCATGTCGAGTCCGGGAAGATTCCCGGGCTCGTCGCCCTGGTCAGCCGGGGCGAGGAGACCCACGTCGAAGCGATCGGGACGATGCGCCATGACGGTGGCGCGCCGATGAGCCGCGACACCATCTTCCGGATGGCCTCGACGACCAAGCCGGTCGCGGTGGCGGCGACGATGGTCCTGCTGGATGAGTGCCGGCTGCGGCTGGATGACCCGGTGGATCCGTGGCTGCCCGAACTCGCCGACAGGAAGGTGCTGAAGCGCGCCGACGGCCCGCTGGACGACACCGTGCCGGCCCGGCGGCCGATCACCGTACGGGACCTGCTCACCTCCACGTGCGGGCTCGGACTGGATATGACGGCGCGGACCGCTCCGATGATGAGCGCGTTCTTCGAGCAGGGGGTTTACGGCCAGGAGGACGGATGGATGTTGCCCGAACCGGGACCGGATGAGTGGATGCGCCGCCTGGGCACGCTCCCGCTGATGTACCAGCCTGGAGAGCGGTGGCTGTACAACGTCAGCGACGACGTGCTCGGCGTGCTGGTGGCCAGGGTCACCGGCCAGTCGTTCGAGACGTTCCTGCGCGAACGCGTCTTCGATCCGCTGGGGATGAAGGACACCGCCTTCCACGTGCCCGCCGACAAGATCGACCGGCTCCCGCCCCTGTACGCTCCCGACTGGCAGACCGGAGAGTTCCGCGTGGAGGACGAGGCCGAAGGGGGACACCACAGCCGGCCTCCGGCCTTCCAGTCAGGCGGCGGCGGACTCGACTCGACCGTCGACGACTATCACGCCTACTTCCGGATGCTGCTGAACCACGGGATGAACGGCACCCAACGGATCCTGTCGCGGCCCGCCGTCGAGCTGATGACCACCAACCGCCTCACGCCCGAGCAGACGGCCGCCCTGCAGGCCTGGGCCCGCAGCGTCGTCCATCTCTCGCACGGGCAGGGGCAGCAGGGCGGCTGGGGCTTCGGGATGACGGTGCGCACCTACCGTGGCGACTACGCGCCCATCGGCCAGTTCGGCTGGGACGGCGGAGCCGGCACCACTACCTACGCCGACCCGGACAACCAGCTCGTCGGCCTCCTGCTCACCCAGACCGGCATGTCCACCCCGGATTCGGCGCGGGTCATCCACGACTTCTGGACCACCCTCTACCAGGCGATCGACGACTGACTCCCGCATAACCGTAGGCCTTACAGTGGGTTCGTCGGTTTCCCAAGTTGGAGGGCAGGATGACCTCCGTCCCATCGGCCGCCATGGCTTCTCCCCGTTCGGTGCTTGCCAGGGACAAGCTGATGCGCACCGCGGAGCGGCTCTACGCCGAGCACGGGTTCGCGAGCGTGTCGGTCGCGAAGATCGGGGAGGCGGCCGGCCAGCGCAACAAGTCGGCGGTCCAGTACCACTTCAACAACCGCGACGAGCTCATCATCGCGATCCTGGAACGGCACATGGCCAGGATCGAGAAGCACCGGGTCGCGCTGGTGGAGGCGCTGGGCGAGCCGGGGGAGGTGCCGCTGGAGGAGCGGATCCGCTGCCACATCCTGCCGAACATCGAGCACCACATCGAACTGGGCACGCCGTCCTGGTACGGGCGGTTCCTGGCTCAGGTGATCGTGGAGCCCAATCTGCGGGAGTACGCGATCCAGGCGCACGGGAACCTGCCGTCCGTTCGCCGGCTGGACGAGTTCGGCCGGGCGCAGTGGCGGAATGACGATCGCGCGCTGATCGCCCAGCATCACGAGATGATTCGCCAGCTCACTGTGCACATGTGCGCCGAAGTGGAATACGACTTGGCGCATGGGCGCATCGATCCGGCGGCCGCGGAAGAGTCCTGGCGTCGCTTGGGCGAGAACCTGATCCAGGCGATCTGCGGGCTCAGCGTCTCCTTGCTGGGAAATCGCTAGCGGAGGTACGTGCGGGCAGCTGCTACAACAGCCACCTGATCGGATTCCATCACGGCCGCTCGTTCAATGTCGAAAAGTATCGATCGCACGCCGCCGGCTGGAACCCGTTGCCGCCGTGGCAGCAGCCTGTCCTCCATGCCTACTCACGACCTCGACAGGATTGACCACTCCGTCCTCTACGCCACCGACATGGACGCCACTGCGGCGACGTACGAGGGCCTGCACGGTTACTCCTTCGGCTGCTCCGACGTCGCGGTCACCGAGAAGCGGCTGCGCGCGGCCGGCCTGTCCTCCTCCGGAGTGCTGCCGCTCCCGCTGGGGAGGGTGGAGATCGTCGCGGTCTCCGCCTTCCGGGAGATGTTGCGCGAAGAGCCGGTGCCCGCGCTGCCGTACATGGCCGGTCAGACCTTAGCGGTCAGGGATGTGAACGCGGCCCGCTCCCCGGCCTCAGGCACGTCACGCTAATCTGACCACGGTGGCTGCCCCGGTCCTGGACGAGCTCGATCGTGCCATCATCCACGCGCTGCACGTGGATGGACGCGCGCCCTTCAGCCGCATCGCATCGGTGCTGCACGTGTCCGACCAGACGGTCGCGCGCCGCTACCGCCGGCTGCGCTCCGACGGATTGCTCAACGTGGTCGGCCAGTTGGAGGCACGGCGGCTGGGCTGGGTGCAGTGGTTCGTGCGGATCCAGGTCACGCCCGACGCGGCCGTCCCCATCGCCGACGCCCTGGCCCGCCGCCCGGACACCTCCTGGGTCAGCCTCACCTCAGGCGGAACGCAGATCGTCAGTGTCATCCAGGCACGCAGCCCGCACGAGCGTGATGCGCTGCTCCTCGGGCAATTGCCCCGTACGCCAAGAGTGGTCGGGGTAACGGCTCACTGCCTGCTGCGGGTCTTCGCCGGCGGTCCCACCGGCTGGCATGGCCGAGCCAACTCTCTCGGACCGGAACAGATCGCCGCGCTCAGCCCGCGGCACCCGCAACGGGAACAGCACGGGCGGGTCCTCCTGGAAGAAGGCGACGAACAGCTGGCGGCGGCTCTGGCCCGCGACGGCCGCGCCGGCTATCCGGAGCTGGCCCGGGCCACCGGCTGGTCGGAGATGACGGCCAAGCGCAGGCTGGAACAGCTGCGCGGCCGCGGCGCGCTGTTCTTCGACGTGGACATCGATCCTCTTCTCCTGGGCTTCGAGATGGTCGCGATGCTCTGGCTGACGGTCGAGCCGTCCGCGCTCCGCCGCGCTGCCGAGGCGATCGCCGCCCATCCCGAGGTCGCCTTCGCCGCCGCCACCACCGGCCCGACCAACTTGCTGGTCTTCGTCGCCTGCCACGACGCCGAAGCACTGTACGACTACCTCGAGGGCGGCATCGGAAGCCTGCCGGGGGTCCGGCAGATCGAAAGCGCTCCCGTCATCCGAGACAGCAAGCGGGCCGGCACAGCTATGAAGGCTGCCCGCGGGTCGGGTGGTTCGCCGAACGTCGCGAGGTAGATCCGGTGCCGGTGGCAGCCAGAAAAAGATTCTCAAACTCGGCACGCTTTCGATGTCGAGATTGTGGATCGGGCTCCGTCCCAGGGACATCAGCGGCCACGACGGGCCCGCGCGACGAAGAAGGAGAACCATCATGACGCTCCAGCGGATGGACAACGTCGGCATTGTCGTCGACGACCTTGAGGCTGCCATTGCGTTCTTCGTGGAAGTCGGCATGGAGCTGGAGGGCAAGGCGCAGATCGAGGGCCTCTTTGCGGACCGTACGGTCGGTCTCGACGGCGTCCGCTGCGACATCGCGATGATGCGGACCCCGGATGGCCACGGCCGGCTGGAACTGGCGAAGTACCGCAGCCCCGCGGTGATCGCCGCCGGACCGCACAACCCGCCGCACAACACGCTGGGCATGCATCGCGTCATGTTCGCCGTCGACGACATCGAGGACGTCGTCGCCCGTCTACGCGCTCACGGCGCCGAACTCGTCGGTGAGCTGGCCCGGTACGAGGACAGCTACCGGCTCTGCTATGTCCGCGGCCCCGAGGGGATCATCATCGGGCTGGCCGAGCAGCTCAGCTGACAACCCGTCGCGGCCGACCATGAAAACGACAAGGGATAGGAACAACCGTGCGACCGAACGAGATCACCGAGATTCTGAACCGGCCGATCAGCCAGGAACTGCTGGCCCGCGACCTGACCCGCTTGGCCTATGTCGCCAAGGACGGCACACCGCGCAATGTCCCGATCGCGTTCACCTGGAACGGCTCGGAGGTCGTCATGTGCACGTCGAAGAACGCTCCGAAGCTCCGGTCTTTGAGCGAGAACCCGATGGTCGCCCTGACGATCGACACCGAGGTTCACCCGCCGAAGATCTTGCTCATCCGCGGCCGGGCCGAGCTGGACGTCGTCGAGGGCATCCCGGCCGAGTATCTGCAGATGAACGGCAGCTACCAGATGACGCCCGAGCAGCGGGTCGAGTGGGAGGCGGAGGTGCGTTCCCTCTACGACGGCATGGTCCGGATCGTCGTGACCCCGACCTGGGCGAAGCTGATCGACTTCGAGACGACCCTGCCCAGCGCGGTCGAGGAGCTGATCCAGCAGCGGGAGGAGCGTCAGCGCGCCTGAGCGCCGTACGTGGAAGGTCGAAAACTCGCAATGAACACGGCCACAATGGGCCGTACCGCACAGAGGAGAAGATGATGGCCAAGTATCTGCTGCTCAAGCACTACCGAGGCGCGCCGGCAGCGGTCAACGACGTGCCGATGGACCAGTGGACGCAGGACGAGATCGACGCGCACGTGCAGTACATGCGTGACTTCGCCGCTCGGCTTGAGGGCACCGGAGAGTTCGTCGACAGTCAGGCGCTCTCCCCGGAGGGCACCTTCGTCCGCTATGACGGCGAGGGGCGGCCGCCGGTCACCGACGGCCCGTTCGCGGAGACCAAGGACCTGATCGCCGGCTGGATGGTGATCGACGTCGAGACCTACGAGCGGGCGCTCGAGCTGGCCGGCGAGTTGTCCGCGGCGCCGGGTGCGGGTGGGAAGCCGATCCACGAGTGGCTGGAGGTGCGCCCGTTCTACGGCGTGCCGCCCACGGTGACCGAGTGAACGAGTCGCTGCTGCGGGAGCTGGTGCCCGCGGTGATCGGTGTCCTCGTCCGTCGCGGAGCCGACTTCGCGGCGGCCGAGGACGCCGTGCAGGACGCCCTGGTCGAGGCCGTGCGGGTGTGGCCGGACGACCCGCCGCGGGACCCCAAGGGCTGGCTGGTCACCGTGGCCTGGCGTAAGTTCCTCGACGCCGCCCGCGCCGATACCTCCCGGCAGCACCGCGAGGTACGCGTCGAGACCGAGCCCGTGCCCGGCCCGGGCGAGGCGGTGGACGACACGCTCCGGCTGTACTTCCTGTGCGCGCACCCATCCCTGACACCGGCCTCGGCCGTCGCGCTCACGCTGCGCGCGGTCGGTGGCCTGACCACCCGCCAGATCGCGCAGGCCTACCTCGTGCCGGAGGCGACCATGGCCCAGCGGATCAGCAGGGCCAAGCGGACCGTCTCGGGCGTCCGGTTCAACCAGGCCGGTGACCTCGCCACGGTGCTGCGCGTGCTCTACCTGGTCTTCAACGAGGGCTACTCCGGCGACGTCGACCTCGCCGGCGAGGCGATCCGGCTCACTCGCCAACTGGCGGCCAAGACCCACCATGAGGAGGCCGCGGGCCTGCTCGCGCTCATGCTGCTCCACCACGCCCGGCGCCCGGCGCGGACCGGCCCCGACGGCAGACTCGTACCCCTTGCCGAGCAGGACCGCGGCCTGTGGAACACCCGCCTGATCGCCGAGGGCGTCGACGTGCTCCAGACGGCCCTCGCCCGCGACCGCCTGGGCGAGTTCCAGGCCCAGGCCGCCATCGCCGCGCTCCACGCCGACGCCCAGGCGGCCGAGGAGACCGACTGGGTGCAGATCGTCGAGTGGTACGACGAACTGGTGCGCCTCACCGACAGCCCGGTGGCCCGCCTCAACCGGGCCGTCGCGGTCGGCGAGGCCGACGGCCCGCGCGCCGGCCTGGCCGCCCTGGCGGAGCTCGACCCCGCCCTGCCCCGTTACACCGCCGTCGCGGCGTACCTGCACGAACGTGACGGTGACCCGGTGACCGCGGCACGGCTCTACGCCGAAGCCGCCCGATCGGCGCCCAGCCTGCCCGAACGCGACCACCTCACGCGACAGGCCGCACGGCTCAACGCGCAGCTGCGCGGTTGAGCGGAACATACGTAGCTGCCGCAGGCTCTCCGCCGAGCCGAACCCGCACCGTGCCCCCATCTCCGCCGCGGGCAACGACGACGGTGGTCACGCGGGCGATGTCGGGTAACTCCACTAAAGCAGGGTGCGCTGCGAGGGCCTGCAGCACACCCCGCCCCAGCGGAACTACGGCTTCCGCGCTTCTAGAGGAGCGGAAGGCGGCGCACCCCGCTCATGGTCGGCGTGGGGATGAACTCCACGGGGTCCGCCGGATCGGTGCGCAGGGGATCGAACCGGTCGAGCAGGATGTTCAGCGCGACCCGCCCCTCCAGCCGGGCCAAGGGGGCGCCGATGCAGAAGTGGATGCCGCGGCCGAACGCGAGATGCGGGTTGGGATCGCGATCGGGATCGAACGTCTCCGGGTTCGGGAACTGCCGGGGGTCCCGGTTGCCCGCCGCGACCCAGCACATGACCATCTGATCGGCCGGGATCGTCACCCCGCCGAGCTCGACCTCGCGCATGGTGGCGCGGCCGAGGGCGGCGAACGGGGTGAGGAGCCGGAGTGACTCCTCGATGACGGCCGGGACCGAGTCGCGGTTGGCGCGTACCCTGTCCTGCTGGGCGGGGAAGGCGTCCAGGCACAGCACCGTGTTGCCGAGCAGCATCGTCGTGGTGATGTGCCCGGCCAGCAGGAGCACGATCGCGAAGTTGACCACCTGATCGTCGGGCAGGTGCTCCCCGTCCACCTCGGCCTCGACCAGCCTGCTGAGCAGGTCGCCGCGCGGCTGCCGGCGGCGTTCGGCCGCGTGGTCGGCGAGATAGTCGCTCATCTCCCGCCACGGCTTCATCGTGGCTGCGAGGTCCGCGCTCCGCTCTTCGGCGGACCGGTTGAGCGAGACCTTGGCGTCTCGCTGGAACAGTCCGTCCGCCCACCGCTTGAACAGATCGCGATCACTGCTGGGCACCCCCAGCAACTCGGCGATGACGATGACCGGCAGCGGGTAGGCCAGATCGCGTACCAGCTCGAACCGCTCGCGCTCCCGTGCCGCGTCGAGCAGTTCGTGGGTGATCGCGGCGATCCGCGGTTCGAGATCCGCGACGACCTTGCGGGTGAACGCGCTGCTGACCAGCTTGCGCAGCTTGCCGTGCTCCGGCGGGTCGATCTGGGTGATGAACCCGTCCAGCGAAAAGCCCTCCTCCGGCAGCATGCCCTTGGGGACTATCCGCATCGTGTCGGAGGAGAAGGTCGCGGGGTCGCCGATGACCTCCTGCAGCTCCGGGTAACCGTAGACGTTCCACATCCCGGCTTGCGCGTCGAACTCGACGGGCGGGCCCGATCGGGGCCCGTGCAGCCAGAAGTGTTGCTTCGGGACGTCGTACCGCTCGACGAAGTCGGCCATTGCCTCTCCTTGGTTGAGGATCTCTCTGTCGAGATGTACGTCAGGACGATTTCTTGCGGTATTCCGCCCAGCGCTCGAGCATCTCCTCGGAGTCGCGCAGGATGAAGTCGAAGAACTCGCGGGTGTCCTCCACCCGGGCGCGCCGCTCGGGTGGGCCCTCGCCGAGGATGGACAGCCCGAAGTCCAGCGTTTCCAGGCTCCTCCGAACGCCGTCGAGCTGAACCTGCATGACCTGCGCCCATCCGCCGCCGATGATCCGGTAGCGGTGCTCGCGGGCGGCTGTGGGCACGCGCTCGATCATCCCGCTCACCTCCAGCTGCCTGGCGACCGTACTGACCGCGGTCTTGCTCACACCGAGCTCGGCCGCCAGGTCGGTGAGCGAACGGTCGGGCGGGTCGCAGATCATGAGCCACGCGTGCAGGCGGCCCATCGTGCGCGTCCCGCCCAGACGCTCCATGACCAGCCCCATCCGGTCGACGAACTCACTCTCCTGAGGCTCCACTGGCGCCAACTCCGCAATTATCGTCAAGTACGTACTTTACGAAGTGTACATCGCGGCGCCGGGACGCGTGAAGAGCCGTGCGGGGACCCGCAGACCGTGACGCCCGCGGGCGGCGGGTCAGTGGGAGTCTGGTCTGGGGATATGGACGCCGGCGGCGCGCAGCTTGGTCTCGAAAAGCGCGGCCAGCCGTGCCGCGGCCGGCGTCCGCTCTTCGCCGTGGTGGGCGATCAGCGTGTACCGGGTCGCGGCCTCGGTGCGGGCTTGCAGGCCGGTCACGGTCTTCAGCAGTGCGGGGTTGGCGAGGTAGTGGTCGGCCGCGTCGGTGGCGAGTTCGGCGATGCGGGGGTCGTCCGGGTCCCAGGCCGCGGCTTCGGCTGTGCGCTTGCCCAAGGCGACGAGCCCGGTGTCTTCGAGGGCGTCCTCGAAATGGGTGAGGTAGTCGTCGAAGCCTTCTGGGACCAGGGCCTTGGCCAGCACCCAGCCCTCCCTGGTGGCCGCCACCTCGTCGGCGGAGAATCCGCGGCCCCGCATCCGCTCCAGCAGCGCCACAGCGCGGTCGGGCAGCAGAGCCCGGTCACCGTCGGCGAGCCGATGCAGCGTGTCACGCCGCGCGGTCAACTCCTCGATCCGTTCGGTGAGCTGCCGCTCGACGTCGGCGAGCGCGGCCGCGAACAGCGCGGCGTCGGCGTCGAGCAGGGGCCCGATCTCGGCCAGCGGCACCCCGGCGGCGGCCAGCGTCCGGGCCTGCACCAGCCGCAGCAGATCGGCCGATCCGTACCGCCGGTAGCCGGAGCTGTCGCGTTCCGGCTCCTTGACCAGGCCGAGCTTGTGGTAATGCCGCACCGTCTTCACCGTGACGCCGACGAATGCCGCCGCCTGCCCGATCGTGACTCCGTTCCTCATCTGCCCAGCCTGCCTTGTGCTCGAGGTGTACGGGTCGCAGGTGCTCAGTCCTGCCTACGGCAGAACACCTCGTTGACGAGCCTTTGCTGGGCGCTCTGGAATGCTGTCGCGATGGACAGGTCGGCGTCGTCCATACAGTTCAGCGCGGCGGTCAGAGTCTTGCTGCCGTCGGGTGTGCTGTACATCAGCGCCGCGTGGCCCACGGCGGCGCCGTTGTGGGTGATGAGGGTGCCGCCGTCGTCTGTGGTCAGGACGAACACTCCCAGGCCGTAGTCCATGTTCGGGATGCCCGTGGGGTGCGGGGTGCACATCTCGGCCAGGAGCGGGGCGGGCAGGAGCTTGCCGCTCAGCAGGGCGGAGATGAAGGTGTGGAGGTCCTGGGTGGTGGAGATCATGTCGCCGCCGGTGGAGATCCAGGAGGGGTTCTGGCGGGTGACGTCGACCGTCTTGTCCTGGTAGCGGTAGTAGGCGTGGGCGTACGGCTCGGGGATCTCCGGTGAGGTGTCGGGCACCACGGTGTCCGACAGGCCGAGCGGCCCCAGGATCAGTCGTTGCATCTCCTCGGCGAGCGGGCGGCCGGTGACCTTCTCGATCAGCAGTCTGGCCAGCACGTAGTTGGTGTTGGAGTAGCTCCAGCCCGTCCCCGGCTCGAACCGCGCAGGCTTGGACAACGCCAGCTCCACCAGCTCCTGCGGCCGGTAGGCCTTGAACCGGTTGTCCAGCCACTCTTCGCCCGTGGTGCCGTAGGGGATGGGGATCCCCGTCACGATCGTCCCGTCGTCATAGACCTCGCCGGTGAAGTTGAACACCCCGCTGGTGTGCTGCAACAGCATCCGCACGGTGATCCGCTCGTCCAGCCCGAACTTGGGCAGGTAGTCCGCCGCCGGGGTGTCCAGCCCGATCTTGCCCTCGGCCACCAGCTGCAGCACCAGGGTCGCGGTGAAGGTCTTGGTGTTGCTGCCGATCCGGGCATGCCCGTTCGTCGGCGGCTTGGCGGCCCCGCCCAGCTCGGCCGCCCCGGCGCTGCCGGCCCATTCGCCCCGCTCATCATGTACGCGCAGCTGCACCCCGACGAAACCGGAATCGACGATCTCCTCGATCGCCTTCTGCAGTTCCGGGCGATCCTGCCCCGCAGTGGCCACCCCAGCGGCGTCGAGGGCGGCGGTGATCTTGCGGGCCATCTCGGCCTTGGTGGGGCTGGGCTTGTCCGGGTGGACCTGGGCGGCTTCGATGGCGAGGAGGATGGTGCCGCGGAAGTTGTCGGCTTCCGCCGGAGCTTGCTCGCCGAGCAGGCTCATGGCCGCGGTCAGGGCCGGCAGCACCTGGTCGGCGAGTTCGGCGACGGTCTTGCCCGTCAGTTCGATGTCCTTTGCCTTCGCGGCGAGCACGTGCCCGACCAGACCGGTCGCCGACGTCAGGGCGATGGTGGCATTCGTGGCGGTCTTCTGGGGCGAGCCGGTGGCGGCGGCCATCAGCGACACTACGCCGTACGCGGCGGTCCGCAGAGTGCTCTTGTCCTGGTCGGAAAGGGTGATGGACATGGTGGTTTGCTCCTTCAAATCTTTTATGTCCGGTCGGCGTCGCGCCGCTGCGAGGAGCTTCCACCCTGACCTAAGGTCAACCTCAACCGTGATCTGGCTCACTGAAAGGCTCACACATAATGATCTTCACCCAAGCCGAACTCGACTATCTGACCACGCAGCCCATCGGGCGGCTGGCCACCGTGTCGCCCGACGGGCAGGTGCAGAACAACCCGACCAATTTCTTCCTCGATGCCGACACCGGCACGATCGTGATCGGCGGAGGCGCGCTGGGCGGGACGAAGAAGTTCCGGAACGTCCAGCAGGGCAGCACGGTCGCGTTCGTCGTGGACGACCTGGCGGCGGTCGATCCGTGGACGCCGCGCGGCATCGAGATCCGGGGTTCGGCGGTGGCGCTGACGGACCACGAGCCGCCGGTGCCTGGCTTGTCCCGGCAGATCATCACGATCACTCCCAGTCGGATCATTACTTGGGGGTTGGACGGACCCAGGACGAGCCGCAAGGTATGAAAACGCGTGGCCCCTTACGAGAGCTTCGTCTCGTAAGGGGCCACAAACTGGGACGCGTCAGCCCATGATGATCGTGAGGCCGAATGCGCCCTGGTGAGGGATGCGGAGGGCGTGGAAGCGGCGGGCGCCGTCGCGGAAGTAGCGCACGCTGCCGGCCGCGATGGTCGCCTGCAGGGGGGTGTCCCAGCGGAAGCGGATCGTGGTGCGGCCCCGGCGCACATCGAAGCCGTCGGCGGTGGCGGTGGTCGAGCCGCCGAACGTGGCTCGCGTGCCGTCGGTGAAGGTGAGGACGTCCTCGGGCTGGAGGATGAGAGGGATCTGCTCGGTGGCCGCGGCGTTGGCCGTGACCGTACGCCGGATCGTCTGGCGAGTGACCAGGACGTCCGTGGTGACGTTCGCGTTGCCGTACCGGATGCCGAAGGCGCCGGGGACCCGGCCGCCGGTCCATTCGCTGCCACCGGGGGCGCCGCGGAAGTAGGCGGCCGGGAGGTCGCCGTTGGAGTCGGGCACCTGACCGGGGAAGACGGTGGACCAGCAGGCGTAGTTGTTGTCGTTGAGCCCGCAGATGATCGTGCCGGCCTCGGGATGCCACAGGAAGGTCAGGCCGGTGCGGGCGCGGGAGGCGCGGTCGCCGAAGTAGCCGCCCAGGTACAGGCCGGGCTTGCGGACGTACAGGAAGTCCTGGCCCCTGTCCCTGCGCAGTTCGACGAAGTCCTGCGAGCGCAGGTAGGGCAGGTCCGCGATGGCGGCGGTCCGCTGCCGCCGGGTGGGGAAGCCCTCGCCGTACAGGCCGTGGGTGAGGATGCGCGGTGAGGTGTCCTGCTTGGCGAGCGGTGTCACCGGTTCGGTGGACGCTGCCCAGGCGGTGCGGGCGTCGGCCAGGTCCTCGCGGGCGGTCATGAACGCCGACAGCAGCGGCACCTGACGGGTGAACGTCCAGTTGAGCGCGGTCCGGTCGGGATCGGGCCGGACCTCGTCGTACCAGCGCGCGCTGGTGCGGGTGGACGGCGCGACGTTGACCATGTACCCGGCGCCGTCGGGCTCGCGCAGCAGGTTGTAGGACAGGAAGCCGGTGAATCCGCGGGCCATGTCCACCAGGTGCGGGTCCTGGCTGTGGAGGTAGGCGTCGGCCAGCTCGGGCAGCATGACCTCGAAGTTGTAGTTCATGTCGTGGCCGCCCTCCTCGTGGAAGAAGCCCGCGGAGCTCACGCCGGTCGCGGCGATCCTGGCGAACGCCTCGCGCAGGCTCGTGGCGAGCGCGGGGTCGGGGTCGAGCTTGAGCGCGTGCGTGGCCCCGGCAAGGCCGGAGCTGGTCTGGTTGGCGTAGTTGAGCGGCTCCTGCCAGACGGTGCGGTTGGCGGGGTCGAGGAACCACGTCATCGTCGTCCGTAATGCCGCGGTGATCTGGGACTGCCGGGTGGGCAGCGCCCCGGCCGCGCGCAGGATCCGCAGGGTCTTGGCGAGGTAGCCGAGGCCGAATCCGGTGGGGGCCAGGCCGTGCTCATTGCGGCTGTACTCGGGGAAGGACCCGTCGGCGTGCTGGAGCGACAGGTAGTGGCCGAGCGCCGCGTCGAGGGCGGCCAGCAGGTTCGCGTCCCCGGCGTACGGGTTCCACGGGCGGGCGTTGGCGTAGAACCAGGCCAGCGTGAAGACGTGCTCCTGCACGCGGGCGTTGTACGGCGCGGCCGGCGAGCGCCACCAGCCGCCGGCGAAGAAGCCGGTGTCGTCCATGTCGTTGACCATGGGCGCGAGGGTGGCCAGGTACGGCGCGAACCGCTGCTCGTGGGGGGCGAACAACCTGCGGTCCAGACCGGGCGGCGGCGGCAGGTCGGGGACGGCGGCGAAGGCGGTGCCGGGCGCGAGCATGGGGACTGCCGGGAGCAGGGCGGCGGCGCGAAGGAGGGTGCGGCGAGAGAGCGTTCGGCGAGAGAGCATGGTCAGCCTTTCAGACCGGTGTGCGCGAGCCCCTCGATGAACTGCCGCTGGGCCAGTACGAAGACGACCAGGATGGGCAGGGCGGTCATCGTGGCGGCGGAGAGCTGCACGTTCCACAGGGGCGAGCCGTAGGCGTCGACGAACTGGGTGAGCGCCTGCGGGAGGGTGAACTTCGACGGAGTGGACAGGAAGACGATGGGTTCGAGGTAGAGGTTCCACGAGTGCAGGAACGTGAAGATGGCGACGGCGCCGAGCGCGGGCCTGGCCAGCGGCAACGCCACCCGGTAGAAGGTGCCGAAGCGGCCGAGCCCGTCGACCCTGGCGGCCTCCTCCAGCTCGCCGGGCAGCGTGATGAAGAACTGCCGCATGATGAAGGTCGCCAGCACGCTGGGCGCGCCCAGGATCGGCACCAGGATCAGCGGCCAGTGCGTGTCGGTCAGCCCCGCCGTGTGGAACATCTGGAACAGCGGGACGATCGTCACCTCGCTGGGGATCAGCAGGCCGACGAGCACGACCAGGAAGAGCACGTTCTGGCCGGGGAAGCGGATGCGGGCGAAGGCGTAGCCGGCCATCGCGGCCACCGCCATCGTGCCGACGGTCACCACCGCCGCGATGTAGAGGCTGTTGAGGTACTGCTGCCCGAACGGCTGCAGCTCGAAGACCCGGCCGTAGGTGGAGAAGTCGAACCGGGAGGGCACCAGCGCGGGCGGGAAGGCGAAGATGTCGCTGATCGGCTTCACCGACGAGGTGACCATCCACCAGGTCGGGAACACGAACGGCACGCACAACACGCACAGCAGCGCGTACAGCGCGAGCTTGACCCTACGACTCATGGAAGACCCACTTCCGGCGCAGCCGCCACTGCAGCAGTGTCAGCGCCGCGACGATCAGGAACAGCAGGACCGACAGGGTGGCGCCGTAGCCGAGGTGCCGGAACTGGAAGGCCTGCTGGTACAGGTAGTAGACGAGAACCGTGGTGGACATGCCGGGCCCGCCCTGGGTGAGCACGGCGATCTGGGCGAACACCTGCAGCGACCCGACCACGGTGATGATCGAGGTGAGCAGGATCGTCGGGCTGATCAGCGGCACCGTGATGCGGCGGAAGCGGGTCCAGGCGCCGGCGCCGTCGAGCTCCGCGGCCTCGTACAACTGGCGCGGCACGCCCTGGAGCGCCGCCAGGAACAGGACCATGTTCAGCCCCACGTTCTTGACGACCTGGACGACGACGACCGACAGCAGGGCGGTGCTCTCGCCGCGCAGCCAGTTGGGGCCCTCGACGCCCGCCACGCCGAGCACGCCGTTGACGCCGCCGTCCTGCTGGAGCAGGAACTGCCAGACGATCGTCCAGGCGACCAGCGACACCAGCACCGGCGAGAAGAACAGCGTGCGGAAGAACGTGGTGCCGCGCAGCCGCTGGTTGAGCAGGATGGCCAGGGTGAGGGCGAGGGTGAGGTTGAGCACGACCAGACCGACCGAGAAGAGCACGGTGCTGGTCAGCACCTGACCCATTTTCGGGTCGGCGAGCAGCTTGGCGTAGTTCTCGCCGCCGATGTACTCGAACGTGCCCGCCAGCACGTTCCACTCCTGGAGGCTGTAGTAGACGACCAGGCCGAGCGGCACCAGGACGAACAGCACGCTGCCCACGAGTTGCGGCGAGATCAGCAGATAGCCGACGAGTGCGTCACGCCGGGGGATGGTCCAGAAGGGGCGGCGCCGGGTGGCGGCGCGGGCCGCCACCCGTTCGCCGAGGTCCGAAGCCACCACGTCATCCGCCCAGCAGCGGTTGGATCTTCGCGCACACGCCGTCCAGCACCGCCTTGACGTCGGCGTCCGGCTTCCACAGCGGGTCGAGGGCGGCCCTGGCGGTCTGCGCGAGCTCGGCCTGACCGGTGTGGCTGGGCTTGACCACGCCCTTCTGGATGCCGTCGATCACCACCTCCTGGAGCTGGTCGCCGCTCAGCATGGGGCTGGTCTTGGCCATGGTGTCGGCGGTCAGCAGCGAAGTGCGCGCGGGTGGGAAGTACGCGGCGAGCTTGGCGGCGTTGGCGGCATTGGCGAAGTAGGCGAGGAACTCGGTCGCCTGCTGAGCCCGCGGCGACTTCTTCAGCACGCCGATCCCGGCCTGGCCGATGACCGCGTACTTGCCCTTCGGCCCGGCGGGCAGCGGGACCAGGTCCCACTTGAACGTCGCGTCCTTCAGCATGGCGGCGCGGGAGATCTGGGCGACGGCCATCGCGGTGTCACCGGAGAAGAAGTCGACGGCGGTGCCCGGCCCCGGCATGGACTTGTCAGTGAAGATCGCCTTGTGCACGAACGTCATGGCCTCGACCATCTCGGGCGCGTTGAACTGGCAGGTGCCGCCGTCGTCGCTCCACGCCTTGGCGCCCCAGCCCTGCCAGATGGTGGCGAGGTTGTCCCAGGCCTTGTAGTCGAAGTTGAGGATGGTCAGGCCGTTCTTGCCCTTCGCCGCGATGGCCTTGTTGATCTGGTTGGCGTGCTCCCAGTCCCACTGGCCGGCCTTCATCAGCTCGCGCGGCGGCTTCTGGCCCGCGGCCTTGACCAGGTCGGTATTGACGAAGACGCCGAAGGGCGAGGTGGAGAACGGGTAGGCGTACAGCTCTCCCTCACGCTCCCACAACCGGGTGGCGGCCGGGACCAGCTCGCCCACGTTCTCGATCTTGCTCTTGAGCGGGACGAGGGCGCCGGAGCCGACGAAGTCCGGGGCGGAGTTCTCCAGGATCCACGCCATGTCGGGGGGATTGCCGCCGGCGATCTGCGTGGTCAGCGTGGTCGTGTAGTTCTCGAACGGGATGGGATCAAAGGTGATCTTGCCGACCTGCGGGTGGGACTTGCGGTACTCGGCGGCGATGTCGTTGAACAGCTTCAGGTGGGCCTCGTTGGAGGTCCAGATCGACATGCGCAGCGGCTGCGGGCCCTGCGCGGCCGGCGCGGTGCCGCCGTTGCCGCAGGCGGTGGCCACGAGGAGGGCGGTCAGCGAAAGGGCCGCCAGCTTCCCGGGAGCTTTCATGGGGGTTTCTCCTTCTGGCGTTGATGACGGCGTCAGTAGCCGGTGACGTCGGGCCAGCGCGGCTCCACGCCGTCGCGGACGAGCCGCTGCTGGAAGTCGGCCAGGAGCCGGTCGTCCGCGCGCACGGCGTGCGGTGTGGTGGCCTGGTCCAGGCAGAAGGCGGCGAGCGCGCCGGCCGCCTCGCCGACGTTCCACTCCACCGGATGCAGGCGGTAGGCGCCGTTGGTGATGTGGGTGGTGCCGATGTTCTTGCCGGCGGGCAGCAGGTTGGTCATCCGCTGCGGGACCAGCGCCCCGAGGGGGATCTCGAACGGGGAGCAGGCGACGTCGATGTAGTTGTCGCCGCCGGTCGACGGGTGCAGGTCGATGCGGTACATGCCCACGCCCACGGAGTCGTGATAGGAGACGGCGCCCTTGTCGCCGCGTATCGCCACGGACAGGTCCTGTTCGGTGACGGTGGTCAGGGCCCGGATGCGCCGGGACTCGCGGATGTAGGCGGCCTGGGCGAGCCCGTCGGCGCTGCCGGTGACGTCGCCGCGCAGCCGCAGGCCCCGGTATCCGGTGCCGCCGTCGTGGCGGGGGGCCTCGGTCTGCAGCCAGTACATCACCGACAGGGACAGCTCACGGGCGGCCGCCAGGTGCCGGTCGGCGTCCGGCACGTCGATGACCGGCCCCTCCAGGTAGTCGATCATCGGCCAGTTGACGAGGGTGATGTCACTGGCGTAGGCGCCCGGCGTGAAGTTGCGGCGCGCGGCGATCCTGCGAAAGGTCCACAGGTTGGCGTCGCCCGGGTTGACGCGCTGGTCGGCCTCGACGAGCTGGGGGTCGTCGTCGGGATTGGGGGTGAAGGAACGTTCCATGATCGCGAGGGTGCGCGGGTTCGGGCACCGCCACGACAGCAGCTTGTCGCCCCAGAAGGGCGGCTCGTATGTTCGCCAGAAGTCGTAGGAGGCGGGCCGATCGATCGTGTGGTCACCGTCGACGTGGTCGACCGCGAAGCAGACGGAGACGGCCTGCATGTTCAGCGGTTGCGCCTCGGCGGGCGCGCTCGGCTCGCCCGTCTCCGATTGTGCCTCGAATCCGGTGACGTACTCGGTGCCGGTCAGGGGCAGCAGTTCGCCGGTCTCGGTCGCGTCCAGCACGTACGGCGCGACCAGCACGATCTGCTCGGCGTCATTGTCGCGGTGTGCCAGCCGTACCGACGTGACGCGGTCGCCATCCACCTCCGCGCCCACCGGCCGGTACGGCTGCAGCACTCGTAACCGGCCCGAGCCCCGATAGGGGGCGAGCATCGCCTCGATCACCGCGACCGCGACCCTGGGCTCGTGGCACAGGCGGCTCACATGACCGGCTCCCGGGTTGAACTCCCGCTGCGCCCGCGCCCGTTCGGTGAGCGGGTAGTGGTCGCGGTAGTAGCGCCGGATGCCTTCGCGCAGGGTCCGGTAACTCGCCGTGACGCCGAACCGCTCCACCCAGGAGTGCTCGTCGGGCGGGACGGCCTGGCTGGTGAGCTGGCCGCCGAGCCAGTCGTGTTCCTCCGTGAGGACCACCGTGCGGCCGGCCCGCAGCAGGGCCAGCGCGGCGGCGACGCCGCCCAACCCGCCGCCGACGATGACCGCGTCTGCTGATATCTCAACCACGTAGGGATCTCCTGTCACTTTCCGGATGCCGGAGCCAGCGTGCTGCCGGCGATCAGCTCGCAGGGGAGCAGTTCCTGCGGGCTCCCGCCGGTCTCCAGCACTCCGGCCAGCAGTTGTACGGCTCGGTGGCCCATCTCACGCCTGGGGATGCGGAATCCCGCGAAGTCGGTGTCGGCATGGACGGGCCGGGTGAACGCGCCCAGGGTGAGGATGGACAGGTCGCGGGGAATCTCCATGCCACGCTCCCCGGCCGCTCTGGCGAGCGCGACGCAGTCGGCGTACTCCTCGACGAAGACCGCCGTCACCCCGGCCGCGACCAGGTCCTCCAGGGGTGCCTCGGGCGGGAGGTGGCGGCCGTCGACGCCGCCGGCCACCACACCCTCGTGGAACCCGCGCAGTCGGTCGGCCCTGGACTCGCCGCCCGTGCCCGCCCCGACATAGGCCAGACGCCGATGGCCGAGGGCCACCGCCCGCTCGACCAGTGCCCGGACCGCCGATGGGTAGTCGGCCCCCACGTACGGCACCGGCCCGCCCGCGTCGTCGCGGCGGCCTACGGAGACGAACGGGATCCCTTCCGCCAGCAGCCGGGCCAGGTCGTCACGGTCGACCGTACGGCCGAGCAGCAGGCAGCCGTCGGCCAGCCGCACGCGGCTCTCCTCGTTGAAGATCTGCCGTCGCGCCCCCGAAACCGCCCTGGCGCTGGTGAACAGCAGCAGGTCGCAGCCGATCTCCTCGGCGCACTCCTCGATGCCGGTCAGGAACGGATGGTAGAAGTCGGCGCTCTCGGTGGGGAAGACCGCCTCGTAGGTGAACACGCCGAGGATGCGGTTGCGGCCGTCGGCGAGCCGTCGCGCGGCGGGATCAGCCACGTAGCCGGTCTCCTTGATCACCCGCAGGACCCTTTCGCGGGTCTCGGGGGCGATCCGCACCTCGGCGTCGCCGCGCTTGTTGAGCACGAGGGACACCGTCGTCTGGCTCACGCCAGCCATCTTGGCGATGTCCTGCTGCGTGAGACGTCGGCCCGGACCAGTCACCGTCTGTGTTCTCCCATGAGTCGGCAATGCGCATTAGCAGCTTGGTGGGGCCCTATCTTTCGCGCGGAGATGCGTGCTGTCAAGAGCGAATTTTCCCACGTTAATTCGTATTAGCATCTTGACGCGGCATTCCGCTGGGGGAGAGCGTGTGAGTCCGCACCGCGACGCAGCGTGAAGGAGTCCAAATGATCCGACGGCGGACTGTGTTACTGGGCGCGGCGGCGGGCGTGGCCGCGGGCCTGGGTCTCGGACCGGCCGCGAACGCGGCGGCGGGCCCGGCCGGGATGCCGACCTACCGGTACCTGCGCGACGCCTTGTCCCTGCCGCTCAGCCACAACCCGACGGGGGAGTTCATCTTCCCCTGCATCAGAGGGGTGTACGACAAGCTCAGCAACCCCCGATCGCGCTACTACCTCTATTACGCCCCGCACGAGGACCCGGGCGGCATCTGCGTGGCCTTCGCCGACTCCCTGGCAGGCCCCTTCGACGACTACTCGGGCAACCCGATCATCGACAACCACCTGCCGACCACCACGGTCTCGCACGTGTCCTCACCCCACGTGACCTGGGACGCCGCCACCCGGCAGTTCTTCTGCTACTTCCACGGCGAGAACTACACCACGCGCGTGGCCCGCTCCACCGACGGCGTCACCTTCACCGACGAGACCCCGATCCTGAGCACCCGCCTGGTGCCCGGCACCTCCGAGACGTCCTACGCGCGGGTCTTCGAGCATGCGCTGCCCGGCCGGAACAACAAGTACGTGATGACCTTCATGGGGGTGCGCAACGGCCGTCGCATCTTCTACGGCTGGTCGCCCAACGGCTGGGACGGCTGGCAGTTCAGCGCGACCCCGCTGGTGAACCCCGAACCCGACGGCGTGACCGACATCTCCGGCGCCACCCTCGTCAAACGCAACGGAACCACCTACGTGGCCTATCACGGCAACGACGGCAGGATGCGGATCACCGAGGTCGGCAACGCGTTCGACAAGGAGACGCACCTCGGCGTCTTCCACTCCCCGATTCCCTCGGACAACGGCAGGGTGGCGGCGCCGTCGTTCGGCACCCAGGACGGTGTGTCGTACATGTTCTACGAGGCGGGTCCGCGACTGAACGCCCGCATCTGCATCGCCCGGGCGGTCTGACAGGCCATTGCCTGCCCGGTGCTAACCGGCGCGGTCTTCCTGGGGCTCGGCCGTTGACGGGAGGGCCGCGGCGATGCAGTCGAGGACGCGCTGGAGCCCGTGCCGGAACTGGTCGTCGCGGCTCAGGTGCGGCTGGCGCGCCTCCATCACGATCTTGGCGAAGATCGGATACTCCCCGCTCTTCACCAGCCGGTCGACGTACGAGTAGCTCCGCGCCATCCACTCCGACTCGCTGAGCCCGCTGCGGCGGACTTCCTCGGCCGAGTTGATCTCCTCGCGGACGGTGCCCTCGATGTAGCCGTTCAGCATGGCCATGAGGCCGAGGTTCTCGTCGATGGAGACGAAGGCGTCGAGGACTCCCATCAGCCGTTCGATCAAGAGCAGCTGGTTGGGGCCGAAGCTGGGGAGTGACCGCTGCACGGTGCCGATCCACGGATGCCTCAGCCACATGGCCCGCCACTCGTCGGCGTAGTGGGTCAGGTCGGCGCGCCAGTCGCCGGAGGGCATGCCCGTGACATCGATCTCGCCCTGCAGCCGGTCGGCCATGAGCTCGATGAGGTTGTCGCGGCTCGGGACGTACCGGTAGAGGGACATCGCGCCCGCGCCGATCTCGGCGGCGATCCGCCGCATGGTGGCGGCCTCCAACCCCTCGGCGTCGGCGATCCGGATCGCCGCCTCGGTGATCTGCGCGCGGCTGTAGACCGGCTTCGGCCCGCGGGCCGGGCGTTCGGGTCGCATCCAGATGTTCACGTACTCGGCGTCGGCCACCGTCTCCTCCTCCCCAGTTGCGTACATGGTACCCAGTAACCTAACCTGACCCGCAACCGCGTACAACGTACCCAGTGGAGGGAACATGGCTGATCCGATCGTGATCGCCGAGGGGCTGCACAAGTCCTTCGGCGACACCCATGCGTTGCGAGGACTGGACCTGAGCGTGCCGAAAGGAGCGGTCTGCGGCGTGCTCGGGCCGAACGGCGCGGGCAAGACGACCGCGGTGCGCATCCTGGCGACCTTGTCCGATCCCGATGCCGGGCACGCCCGCATCGCCGGCTACGACGTCGTTCGCGAGGCCGGCCAGGTGCGGGCAAGGATCGGGCTCGCGGGCCAGTACGCCGCCGTGGACGAGAAGCTCACCGGCCGCGGCAACCTGCGCATGTTCGGGCGCCTTTACCACCTGTCCCGGCGCGAGGCGCACCGGCGGGCCGACGAGCTGCTCGAACGCTTCGGCCTGATGGACGCCGCCGATCGGCAGGTCACCGGCTACTCCGGCGGCATGCGGCGCCGCCTCGACCTGATCTCCAGCCTCATCCTGCGCCCCGAGGTGCTCTTCCTGGACGAGCCGACCACCGGCCTGGACCCGCGCAGCCGCGGCGAGATCTGGGACAGCGTCCGCGAACTGGTGGCGGACGGCACCACGGTGCTGCTCACCACGCAGTATCTGGACGAGGCCGATCAGCTGGCCGACGACATCGCCGTCATCGACCACGGTCAGGTGATCGCCACCGGGACTCCCGACGAGCTGAAGGCCACCATCGGCGACCGCCTCGACGTCGAACTCGAAGACCCCGCCTCACTGCCGGCGGCAGCGACCGCGCTGAACGCCCTGGCCGGGACCGAACCCACGATGACCGGCGCCGACCAGCTCAGCGTCGCCCTGCCCAGCGGCAGCTTCCGGCTCGCCGGCATCGTGCGCGAACTCGACCGCGCCGGGGTCGCCGCCGCCGACGTGAGGCTGCGCCGCCCCACCCTTGACGAGGTGTTCCTGCGCCTCACCGACCGCAAGGAGAGCGTCCGATGACCGCGTACACCCGCCTGCGCTGGACGTTCGCCGACGGACTGACCCTGATCGGCCGCGAACTGGGACGGCTGCGCCAGGAACCCGGCGAACTCATCGGCGCGCTGATCTTCCCGGCCATCATGGTGGTGCTGTTCGGATACGTCTTCGGCAGCGCGATCCAGGTGCCGGACGGCGGCGACTACCGCGAGTACCTCATGCCCGGTCTGTTCGCGATGGTGACCTTCTCCTCGGTGATGGGGGTCATGACGCGGATGGCCAGCGACGCCTCCCGCGGTGTGATGGACCGGTTCCGCTCCATGCCGATGGCGCGCTTGGCGGTGCCGTTCGGGCAGACCGGCGCCGACCTGCTGATCGGCCTGCTGATGCTGGCCATCATGGTGGGCGCGGGCCTGCTGGTGGGCTGGCAGCCGCACCGCGGCCTGATCCCCACGGCCCAGGCGTTCCTGCTGATGATCGTGGTGCGGTACGCACTGAGCTGGGTGGGCGTCCATGTGGGCCTGGCGGTGAAGAACGACCAGGTCGCCGACGCGATGGTGCCGCTGTTCCTGCCGTTCACCATGCTGTCGAACGCGTTCGTCCCGACCGACGGCATGCCGGGCTGGCTGCGCTTCCTGGCCGACTGGAACCCGGTCAGCGCGCTCACCGCCGCCTCACGGGAGCTGTTCGGCAACCCGGGCGCCCCGTCCGGAGACGTGGTCTGGCCGCTCGCGCATCCGGTGGCCACCGTCCTGCTCTGGTCGGCGGCGCTGCTGGTGGTGTTCGTCCCGCTGTCGCTGCGTGCCTACGTGCGCAGGGGACGGTGACGGCCCGGCCCGGCGGGTCGCGAGCCACGCGCGGCGTTGAGGCCCCGTGCCAGCAGCGGTCAGGTCAGGGTTCCGTGTGCCGGTCGAGGCCGAGCGTGGCGATGAGGTCTTCGTGGAGCTCGAACCAGACACGATGGCAGGAGTCGACGTCGGTGCGGTCGACCCAGGCGCCCTCCCCGGCTCGGGCGCGCGCCAGGGCCGTGGTGAAGCGCGTGTCGTATCCGCGGAACCGGGCGAGGACGTTTCCGAGCCGGTCCGCGAGTGGTGTGAGCTCGCGATCGATGCCGGCGAGCTCCAGGAGGACTCCGGCGTCCCAGGTGGGATCGGAGTGGTCGTTGACGGCGAGCCGATCGCCGGCGGTGGGCCGGAGTTGCCAGTCGGTACAGGCTCGTTGCAGGAGGGCGTTCAGCGGGAGGAACGCGCGGTAGACGTCACGGACCTCGTCGGCACCGCCGACGCGGGCGAGTTCGGCCGCCAGCCGGCGCTCGTTCTCGGCTCGGCCCCGTTCGGTCAACGACCAGCCTCCGGTGCCGGCGAAGGCGCTGTGCTCGACCCACCCGTATGCCTCGGCGTCGTGCAGCAGCTCTTTCGTCTCGGCCGCGTCGAGCCCGTAGCGATGGGCGATCACCGGGGTGTCCGCGAACCCGGTGATGCGCACGGCGTGCAGGACCAGGAGGTCAGGCGCGGAGTCCCGCGTCACGAGCCGGCCTCCTGCCGGGCGCTCAGGCGGGTGTACCACTGCTGGCACGCCTGCGGCGAGTTGAACCCCATCACCTGCGCCATCTGCGCCCAGGTCAGTCCGGCACTCCGGGCCATGAACAGCAGGCCCGATTCGAGTCCTTCGACCTCGGCGCGGGCAGCGGGCAGGAGGGCGAGCGCGCTCAGGATGTCCTCCGGGTCCAGGTCGGCGCAGCGCCAGACGGCGAACTGCAGGAGGTCGACCGCAGTCGGCGGGGCGGGCGCGGGGCGCCACGGGCGGGCGTCGAGCGCGGCCGCACCCAGGCTCAGAAGGCGCTCAGACGCGTCCCGCTCGCGGTGGGCCTGGACGTGTTCGGCGTGAGCGACGTCCGGCTTTGCCGGGACGTGTTCAGCGTGCTCGGTGTGATCGAAGTCCTGCTTGCGTGGCATGCACCTCATGGTGCACACTCAACGAAATGTTGTCAACATTCTGTTGAAAGGCGGGCGGATGATCGTACCCCTCATGGAGGCCGCCTCCGATACCTGCGGGGGCAAGGCGGGCGCGCTGGGCGCGTTGCTGCGCGCGGGTCTGCCGGTTCCTGACGGCTTCGTCGTCCCGTTCGCTACCTACCTCGCCGCCCTCCGGGACCTGGACGATCTTGACTCGGTGCGGCAGACGATCGAGGCCAGCCCGGTCGTGATCGAAGCGCTGGGACGCGCGCTCGACGAGCTCGGCGATCCGCCCGTGGCGGTCAGATCATCGGCCGCGGATGAGGACACCGGTCAGGCATCGGCGGCCGGTCAGTACGAGAGCTTTCTCGCTGTGCACGGAGTCGGCGAGGTCGCCGATGCCGTACGTGCCTGCTGGGCCTCACTGTTCTCTCCACGTGCCATGGACTACCGGCAGGACCAGGCTTCCGACGGTCCTGTGATGGCCGTCCTCGTCCAACGCCATCTGGATGCCGAGGTGTCCGGGGTCATGTTCACCCCCGCGGACCCGGACGACACGACCGAGATCGAGGCGTCCTGGGGCCTCGGCCCCAGCATCGTCGGGGGCACGGTCACCCCTGACGCCTACCGCGTCGCGGGGGACGGGTCGGTCACCCGCACTGTCGCGGACAAGCGGACCCGCCTTGACCGGCGCGGCACACGGCTCGTCGTGAGCGACGTGCCCGCTCAGGCCCGGGACCGGCCGACGATCGACGACGCGACCGCCACACGGCTCGCCAAGCTGGGCAAGGAGATCGCCGCCCTGCGCGGCGGACCACAGGACATCGAGTGGTCGATCGCCGACGGCCGCACCTGGGTTCTGCAGGCACGACCGGTCACCGCCGCGCCCCCACCGCCTTCCAGCACCTCGGACACCCCGGCCGCCGCACTCACCGGAACACCAGGCAGCCGCGGGACCGTGACCGGCACCGCGAGGATCGTCCGCGGCCCCGGCGACTTCGCGCGCGTGCACCCGGGCGACATCCTCGTCTGCCCCTTCACCGACCCCGCTTGGACGCCGCTGCTGCGCATCGTCGCCGGCGTGGTCACCGAAACCGGGGGCGTGCTCTGCCATGCCGCGATCGTCGCCCGCGAGCACGCCATCCCCGCTGTCCTGGGCGTCCCGAACGCGACGAGCAGGCTCCACGACGACACCGTCATCACCATCGACGGCTCCACCGGCACCATCACGGCGACCAAGCCACCAGCAGCTCGAAAGGAGCCGGGAAGCGGATCCGCACGGACGCCGCGCCCCTGACCGCCCATGACAACGCGACACCTTTACCTTGCCCGCCACGGCGCGGCCGACGCGTTCGGGGAGCTCACCGGCATCGGGCGGCGGCAGTCGGGCCTGCTCGGCGAACGGCTCGCCGGCCTACCGGTCGACGCCGTGTGGCACTCTCCGCTGCCACGCGCCGCGGCGAGCGCGTACGAACTCGCCCGGCATCTCCCGAACGTGCCCGTGGCCGAGGCCGCCGAACTCATCGACCACGTGCCCTATGTTCCCAGTCCGGCCGAAACACCCCCGTCCTGGGCCGGCTTCTTCGACGGCTACGACGACACCGAGGCGGCCGCGGGCCAAAGGCTGGCCCAGGCGCTGGTCGCCCGGTTCGCGAAGGTCCCCGGCACGACCGCCCAAGCCGACACGCACGAGATCCTGGTGACGCACGCCTATCCGATCGCGTGGCTGCTGCGGCACGCACTGGACGCGCCGCCGGCCCGGTGGCTCGGACTGAACAGCGCCAACACCGCACTGACGGTCATCGAGTACCGCGACGCCCTGCCGCCCACGATCGTGATGTTCAACGACATGAGCCACCTCCCGGCCGATCTGCGCTGGACCGGGTTCCCTAAGGGGATGCGGCCGTGAGCCCAAGTTCCCGCATGACGAACGCCAGCCAGAAGCTCTGCTGCTGAACGATCGTGCTCCAGTTCGTCCCACCGTGTCCCGCGTCGGACCAGACGCGCAGCAGGATCGGATGGGAGGAGGTGGTGGCGGCCTGCGTTCTGGCGGCGAACTTGCGGGAGTGCCAGGCGGGGCAGCGGGGGTCGTTGGCGCCCGCGTCCAGCAGGATCGCCGGGTAGGCCGTGCCCGGTTTCACGTTGTGGTAGGGGGAGTAGGCCATGAGCACGGGCGCGTCGGCCGGGTCGTTGGGGTTGCCGTACTCGGAGAGGGTGGCGGCGGTGCCCACCGGGTCGCGGGCGACCCGCATCAGGTCCAGCTTGGGGGCGCCGCAGACGACCGCCCGCCACAGTTGCGGCCGTTGGGTCACGGCCGCGGCGGTGAGCAGGCCGCCGTTCGAGGCGCCCTGGATCGCCAGCCGGTCGGGCGTGGTGACCCCATCGGCGATCAGCTGCTCGGCGATCGCGTACAGGTCGTCGAAGGTGTTCTGCTTGGCGTGCAGCCGCCCGCCCTCCCACCACTGCAGGCCGAACTCCCCGCCGCCGCGTACGTGGGCGTGCGCGTAGATCCCGCCCGCCTCCACGAACGCCGCCAAAGGGCCGAGATAGGACGCCAGAACGGCGACGTTGAAACCGCCGTACCCCTGGATCAGGGTCGGCTGCGGGCGCGAACGGTCCAGGTCGGCGCGGTGGACCAGGGTGCAGGGCACGCGGGTGCCGTCGGCCGACGTGGCCCACACGCGGGTGGTGACCATCCCGGTCAGGGTGTGACCCGACCCCTGCAGGGCGGTCAACGTCCCCGATTCCAGCTCATAGTGGTAGACCGTGGGGGACTGGGTGTAGGAGGTGTAGCCGAAGGTGATCGCGTCCTCGCAGCCCACCACCTGGTCCATCACGCCCAGCGCGACGACTCCCTGGGCGATTGAGCTGACCGAGCCCTGGCCGGGCAGCGGGACCTCCCCGAGGTCCGCGCCGTCCAGGCCGAGGATCCGGACGCGGGAGACGGTGTCCACCAGCTCGCCGAGTACCAGCCGGTCGCCGACCAGGGTCACACCGGTGAGTACGGCGTCGCCGCCGGGCACCAGCTCGGTCCAGGTGGCGGGGTCGCCGGGGCTGTCCAGCGGGATGCGGACCAGGCGGCCGCGCGGGGCGCCCGCCGTGGTGACGGCCACGTAGGAGCCGTCGACGAGGACGCCCTTGTACAGATGCTCGGCGTCGGTGATGAACTCGCGCCACTCCCACGGTTCGTCCAGGCGGGCGATGAAGTGCGGCCGGGGCCGCAGATGGTCGACCTGGAGCAGCGCCCAGCGCCCATCCCGGGAGATCTTGGGGATGGCGAACATGTGCGGGATGTCCAACGGCTCGGGCTCGGCGGGCGCCGGCTGCCCCAGCCGGTGGAAGAACAGCCGCCACCGTAACGCCGCCGCTCCTGCCTCGTTGGCCATGTAGAAGAAGCCGCTGCCGTCCGGGAGCCAGGCCACCAGGCCCGGTCGCTGCTGCGGTACGCCGTCCAGCAGCACCTTCCCGGTGTCGATCTCGATCACCTTGAGCGCCGGCAACTCCTGGCCCCCCGCGTCCAGGGAGTACGCCAGCAGGCTGCCGTCTGGCGAGGGCTGCGGGCTCATCCGCAGCGGCGTACCGTCGGACATCTCGTTGAGGTCGATCACCATGCGCCATGGACCGGTGGGAGCGTCCGCCGTCTCGAAGACCATCAGCTCCCGGCCGTCGGGAATGCGGCCGCGGAACCATCGCGGCCCGTATCGCACCGGGACCACCAGGTTGCGGGCGTCCATCTGCTCGACCAGGTCCCCGACGCGGGCCGCGAGCGCCTCATGATGCGGCCAGCCGTGCACGTAGGACCGGGCCAGCTCGTCCTGGGCCCGCTGCCAGGCCGCCACGCCCTCCCCGTCGTCCTCCTCCAGCCATTGGTAGGGGTCGTCGAAGACCATCCCACCCACCTCGTTGCGCTCCGGCCGTACCGGTGCCTCGGGATAGCGCATCCCCGTGTCACCCTCCTGATTCGTGTTCGTCGCGCGCCTTACGGACGCGCTCGAAGTAGCTCATGATGGCGGGCAGGTCGCCCGCGTCCAGCCAGTCGATCTGGCGGCTGATCTCCTCGCTGATCCCGGCGCTGTTGTCGCGCCAGAACGCCATTCCGGCGGCCTGGGCCCGCTGGTCGACCTGCTGGTCACCGCTCTGGAGCGCGGTCGCCAGCGCCTCCCAGCGCGTGGCCACCTCCCGCACCCGCGGGTCGTCTACGGGGGTGTCCGCCAGCACGTGCTCCCGGGCCTCCCGGAGGAGGACGAGCCACTCGGCCCGGAAGCGCTCCATCGCGTCCTCACCGAGCTGCATCCGGCGTTTGGCCAGGTCGTCGCGTACCTCCTGGCCGAAGTAGCTCTCGTACACCGAGATCATTTCGAGGGTGGTCATGAACTGCTCGGGGTCGGGCATGACCGATTGGTCGAGCAGTCCCGCCAGCCCGCCGAGCCGCTGCTTCAGCTGCCCTATCCGGGCGACTTGCAGGTCCAGTTCGGCCAGCTGGGCGGCGAGCAGGCCGCGCATGGCCGTCAGGTCGTCCACCGGCCGCGCGAGGACGTTCGCGATCTCCTCCAGCGACAGTCCCAGCCCGCGCAGGGCGCGTACGCGATACAGCTGCCGCAGGTCGGCCCCGGTGTATCGGCGGTGGCCCGACGCGGTCCGCTCGCCGGCCTGGACCAGGCCGATCTCGTCATAGTGGTAGAGCGTGCGGATGGTGACACCGGTGGCCTTGGCCAGTTCCCCGATGGTCCATCGACGCTCGTCGCCGTCGTTTTCGGTCACGGACACGACGGTAAGACCTCCCGCCACGGGAGGTTCAAGCTCGTTACCCTGAGAATCATGGTCGCGTTATCCGTCGTCGCCGGCCGGGCGTCCCTGTGGTGATCGGGCTCTCGCGCTGGGATCGTGCCTCGGCTGCTCTGCCGTACCTGTTCATCCTGCTTCCGGCGGTGTTCGCCCTGCTGCGGGAGTGGCGGCCGGAAGTGCTGGTCCTGGCGGTGTTCGCCGCGGCGTGGCACTGGTTCATGGTCGCCTCGCGCTTCGCCCGGATCGAGCGGCCGGTGGCGGGGATCGGCTACTTCGTCGTGCTGCTCGCCGTCATCGGGGTGCTGGTCGGCCTCGACTCGCTGTTCTTCGTGACCGGTGTCGGCGCCTTCATCCAGGCGTTCAGCGTGCTGCCCGGATGGTGGGCGTACGCGGGGGTGGTCGCGACGGCCGCCGTGCTGGTCGCCGGACGCGGGCGGACCCCGAGCGAGCTGATCTTCTCCTTCCTCGTCGCGGTGCTGGTCGCCTCCGCGGCCGGCCTGCTGAACCGCACCATCTCCGCGCAGAACGAGCAGCGCAAGGTGATGATCGCGCAGTTGGAGGAGACCGGCGCCAAGCTGGCCGCGCTCGCCGAGGAGAACGCCGGCCTGCAGGCCCAGCTCCTGGTCCGGGCTCGGGAGGCCGGCGTGCTGGGGGAGCGGCAGCGGATGGCCAGGGAGATCCACGACACCCTCGCGCAGGGGCTGACCGCCATCCTCACCCAGCTCGAAGCCGCCGACAGGGTGATCGAGGACGCGCCCGCCGCCCGCTCGCGCCTGGACACGGTGCGCGCCATGGCCAGAGAGAGCCTGAACGAGGCCCGCCGCTCGGTTCAGGCGCTGCGTCCGGCGTCGCTGGGCGAGGCCCAGCTCGCCGCCGCCCTGCGTGACGTCGCGGCGAAATGGACGCAGACCACCGGCGTGCCCGTCCTCGTGTCGGTCACCGGTGATCAGCTGCCGCTGCACGCGGAGGTGGAGCTCACCTTGCTGCGGGTGGCGCAGGAGGCGCTGGCCAACGTCGGCAAGCACGCCTCGGCCGGCCGGGTCGGTCTCACCTTGTCGTACATGGAGGATGTGGTGGTGCTGGACGTACGGGATGACGGCTCCGGCTTCACCCCCGGGGCGACTGATCCCTCGAAGGAGGGCGGTTTCGGGCTCATCGCGATGCGGCAACGGGTCACCCGGCTGGCCGGTGACTTCCAGGTCGAGACGGCCCCCGGTCAGGGGACGGGGATCTCCGCCACCGTTCCGGCGATTCCCGCGGCTGCCTCATGAACCCACCCATTCGCCTGATCATCGTGGATGATCATCCAGTCGTCCGCGACGGGCTGCGCGGGATCTTCGCCGATGACGACGCCTTCGAGGTCGTCGGCGAGGCGGCCGACGGGCCGGAAGCGCTCGTCGTGGCCATGCGGACCGACCCCGACGTCGTGCTCATGGATCTGCGCATGCCGAAGATGAGCGGCGCCGAGGTCATCCGCCGGCTACGCGAACAGGCACCCGCCGTCCGCGTCCTGGTGCTGACCACCTTCGACGACGACGCCGACGTCCTGCCCGCGATGCGGGAGGGCGCCACCGGCTATCTGCTCAAGGACACCCCCCGAACCGAGCTGCGCCGGGCCGTGCAGGCCGCGGCGCGTGGTGAGACGGTGCTGTCCCCTTCCGTGGCCGGCGTGCTGACGCCCCGAGCGCAGCCGCCGCGACAGCAGCCGCTGAGCCGCCGCGAACTCGAACTGCTCGGGCTCATCGCCCGGGGCGCCACCAATCGTGAGATCGCCGCCAAACTGTTCATCACCGAGGCGACGGTGAAGACGCATCTGCTGCATGTCTTCGCCAAGCTCAAGGTGAACGACCGGGCGGCCGCGGTCGCGGCGGCGTACGAGAACGGCCTGCTCAAGCCGAGCAACCGAGGCTGAGGCAGGCGCTCGCGGTCAGCGCCCCGCTGGGGTGATGGTGGAGATCCGCGTGGCGAGTTCGGCCAGGTGCGCGAGTGAGGAGTCGGCGGCGGCATCGGGGACGGCGACGATGACGTGGTCGATGCCCAGAGCGGCGAGGTCGCCGCAGCGCTGGACGCTCTCCTCGATGCTCTGCCCGTCAGGCACCCGCATGTGGAGGGTCTTCTCGATCTCCTCGTAGGGCCGGCCCAGCCGCTCGCAGTGCGCGCGCAGCACGCCGAGCTTGTGCCGTACGTCGGCGCCATCCAGGAAGTTGCAGGCGTCGGCGTACTCGGCGACCAGCCGGAGCGTCTTCTTCTCCCCGCTGCCGCCGATCAGGATCGGCGGACGCGCCTGCGGGGCGTTGAGCGTACGTTCCAGCCGGTAATGCCGGCCCTCGTAAGGCTTGTCCTCCTCGCTCCACATCTGCCGGGCGATCTGGAGCGTCTCCTCCAGCCGCTCGAACCGCTCGGCCGGCGAAGGGAAGCGCAGGCCGAGCCCGCGGGCCTCCGACTCGTACCAGCCGGCGCCGATGCCGAGGACGGCGCGACCGCCCGAGAGGGCGTCCAGGGTGCTGACCTGCTTCACCAGCAGTCCTGGTTCACGGTAGACGGCGCCGGTGACCAGGGTGCCCAGCGTGACCCGGCTGGTGAGGGCGGCGGCGTAGGACAGCGCGCCGTACGCCTCCAGCATCGGATCCTCCACGGCGCCGAAGTTGGGGATCTGGAAGAAATGGTCCATCACCCACAGACTGTGCAGTCCCGCTTCGTCGGCGCCGCGGGCGACGGCCGCGAACCGCCCGGAGATGGCGGAATCACCGCCGGGCCAGGTGAAACGTGGGCAGGTCAGACCGAGCTTCATCGAATACTCCTTGATCGGGTGGCATGCCGCCGCAGGGTGACGCGTCACTGCGGGCATGAAAAAACCCTCTCGCCTGGGTCGCTGGACCCGAGGCCGAGAGGGCGTCGTGGGAGTAATTATCTCACGCCCCGCAGGCCGCATGGGGCACCATGCGGCCGACATTTCCGGCTATGGCACCATCGCGTTATGCCAATCGACCAGCACCTACTCCTCGCTTTCACCGTGACCACGATCGTCGCCATGATCACTCCGGGGCCCGACATGCTGTTCATCCTGGGCTGTGGGATGCGGGGCGGTCCGCGCGCCGGCCTGCTCGCCACGGCCGGGGTGGCGACGAGCGAGGCCGTGCACATCGCCGTGGCGGCCGCGGGACTGGCCGCGCTCTTCGCGGCGGTGCCGGTCGCCTTCACGGTGGTACGGATCGCCGGCGCCGCGTACCTGATCTACCTCGGCGTGCAGACCCTTCGCCGCAGCAAGGCCGGTCATGATGAGATGCCCGTCGTCGGCGAAGGGATGCCGGGCCGGCGGGCGTATCTCAACGGCTTGTTGACCAACCTGCTGAACCCGAAGATGGTCACCTTCACGATCGCCTTCCTTCCCCAGTTCATCAACCCGCGGCTGGGTCAGGTCTGGCTGCAGTTCGCCATCCTCGGCGCCATTCTGATCGTGTTGGAGTTCCTGGTCGACGGCCTGGTCGGAGTGCTGGCGGGACGGATCGGAGGATGGCTGCGTCGCCGGCACGCCGCGCGCCGCCGGCTCGACATCGCGACGGGGAGCATCTTCATCGGGCTGGGAGTACGGCTGGCCGCCGAGAAGTGAAGCGCCGAATTAGACAAGACTATGCAGACCGGTCTATTTTCTAGAGGGTGGCGATCAAAGGTGATGAGACGCGGGCCCGGCTGATCGAGGCGGCTCGGACGCTCGTGGAGGCGAAGGGCTACCACGGCACCGGGCTCAATGAGGTGCTCGTGGTGGCCGGCGCCCCTCGGGGTTCGCTTTATCATCACTTCCCCGGCGGCAAGGACCAGCTGGTCGGCGAGGCCCTCGCCGCCGCGGGCCGGGAGGTCGACGGCATGGTCGAAGAGCTGGCCGCGACGGCTTCCACCGCTCGCGATCTCATTCAGGCCCTGTTGGACGGGCTGGCCGACCGGATGGTGGCGGCCGGCTACGCCAAGGGCTGCCCGGTGGCGACCGTCGCCCTGGAGGTCGCCGCGACCAACGACGACCTCCAGCCGATCTGCGGCGGCATCTACGCGGGCTGGCAGCGGGCGCTGGCCGATGCCCTGCGGGCCGACGGTCACGACGCGGAGGAGTCGGACGAGCTCGCGGCGACAGTGCTCGCCCTGATCGAAGGCGCGCTGGTGCTGGCTCGCGCCGGCCGCAGCCGGATCCCCATCGAGCGGACCGGCCGCCGCATCGCCAAGCTGCTCGGCACTGGCTGACCAGCGCAGGGGGTGCCGGCGCCTTTTTTCTGCTCACAGATTATGTAGATCGGTCTAGATAGGAATGGGAATGGAAGAGATGGACGCCGTGGTGTTCGGCGCGAACGGCTTCATCGGCAGGTGGACGGTGCTGCACCTGCTGAAGCAGGGCCGCACGATCGCGGCCGTTCTCCGCGAACCGGTGCAGAGCCGCGCGGGCGAACTGCGCGCCTGGCTACAAGATCACGGCGTGAGTGCCGAACGGCTCGTGGTCGTGGCCGGTGATCTCACGGCCGGTACGGGCCTGGGGCTGAGCGGGGCGGACGACGAGCGGCTGGCCGGCGTACGGGAGGTCTTCAACACCGCCGCCGTCTACCGGTTCGGGCTGCGGCGCGAGGAGGCCAGGACGGTCAACGTCGAAGGCGCCCTGAACGTGCTGCGCTGGGCCGCGACCCGGACCGGCCTGCGCAGGCTGGTCCACGTGTCGGGCTACCGGGTCGGGCTGGACCCGGTGGCGCGGTATCCGCTCCCGGAGGCCGAACTGGTGAAGCTCTACCGAGGCAAGGGGGCCTATGAAGGCTCCAAGACCGAGGGGGACGCGGCCGTACGGGTCATCGCGGCGCAGTTGGGGGTCCCGCTGACCGTGGTGAATCCGAGCACCGTGATCGGCCACTCCACCACGGGCGAGGCCGGCCAGTTCATCGGCCTGGCCGAACTGGTCCGCGACCTGTGGATGGGTAAGCTTCCGGCGCTGCCGGGCACCGCCCGTACGTTCGTGCCCGTGGTGAGCGTGGATCATTTCGCGAAGTTCATGGCCGCCATTCCCGACCACGACCCGGAGCCCGGCGGCCTGCACTGGGTGCTCGACGAGAACACCCCGGACCTGCCCGACCTGGTGCGCCTGCTCGGCGGCCACCTGGGCGTACCCGCGCCGAGGACTCTCGTACCGGTGTCCCTGATCCGCCGCCTGCCCGCCGCGCTGACCGGAGCCAACCCCGAGACCCTGGCCTTCCTGACCGAGGACCGGTACGACACGGTCTCAGCCGAGAAGGTCGCCGAGGCCGCGGGGCTCCGGCAGCCACCCGTCGAGACCGCGCTGCGCCGCTGGGCCGATCGGCTGGTGGCGGAGAGGTTCGGGACGGCCCCGGGCGGGCTTCCCGGCGGCTTCCACGACGTCGGCGGATCCCGGACCTATGTCGCCGGCGACAGGACCTCGCCCGGCTTCGTCCTCCTGCACGGGCTTCCCCTCGACGGCGAGTCCTGGCAGGGAGTGCTCGGCGAACTGGACGAAGCACCCGCCCTCGTCGCCGATCTGCCGGGACTCGGCCGTTCCGCGCCCACGGCTGCCACCTCGCTGGACTGGCTCACCGATCTGCTGGCGCCCGTACGAACCCGGCCCGTCATCGTCGCCCACTCGGCGGCCACCGCACCGGCGCTCCGCTATGCCGCCGCTCATCCCGAACGCGTCTCGGCCCTGCTCCTCGTCTCGCCCTATTTCCTCCAGGAGGAGGCTTCGTGGCTGCTCCGTACACCGATGCTCGCCGCGCCACTCCTGAAGAGGATCTCCACCGACCGGCTCGCGACCTCACTCCTGGGCACGAGCGGCGGCGTTCCCTCAGACGAGGCCCGTCGGGCCATCGCGAGCGCCGCCGCCCAACTGCACCGGCCCGGCGTCGCCCGTCGTACGGCCCAGTGGCTGCGGGCCGCGTACCAGCCCACAGAACGCGCCGCCCTCCAAGCCCTGCTGGGCGGAACCGTCTCAGTCCCGGTCCACATCGTGGCCGGACAGCTGGATCCGCTGGCCGGCGAGCCCGGCCCGGCGACTGTCACGACCGTCCCCGGCGCCGGGCACCATCCGCACCTCACTCACCCCGCCACCGTCGCCGCGATCATGCGGCGCATGACCGGCGCATCGACCCGGAGCCCACGGTAAGGGCCCGGAATCAGTGCTCCTCGGCCGCCGGCTCCAGAACGAAGAGCGGGATCTCCCGGTCCGTCTTCTTCTGGTAGTCGGCATAGTCCGGGTACGCCTCGACGGCGCGAGCCCACCACACGGCCTTCTCGTCCCCGGTCACCTCGCGTGCCAGCATGTCCTGGCGCACCGGGCCGTCCTGAAGCTCCACCCGGGGGTCGGCCACCACGTTGTAGTACCAGACCGGGTGCTTGGGGGCGCCTCCCAAGGAGGCGACGACGGCGTAGGAGCCGTCGTGCTCCACCCGCATGAGCGGGGACTTGCGGATCTTGCCGCTCTTCGCGCCCAGGGTGGTCAGGATGACGACAGGCAGGTCCCGCCGCCGCACGTCTTCCGAACCGACCAGGCTGCCGAGCGTCGTTCCTTCCGTACCACCGGAGCTTTCGTACAGTTCCACCTGGTCACGTACGAACTGCGCCGTGCTCGGCTCGTACTCGCCTTTGAGTGGCATGTCGCCCATCTCCACGCTGTCGACGAATCTTTGCTCCGCGCAACACAGAGAGCGGGCACGATCATTCCCGGTCACGCGTCCCAGGTGACCGGGAGGCTCTTGACCCCGTAGATGTCCGCGGCCTCCGGGCGCAGGGCGACCTCGTCGGCCGGTACGGCCAGGCGCAGGGTGGGGAAGCGGTTGAGCAGCGCGGGGAAGGCGACCCGCATCTCGACGCGGGCCAGTTGCTGGCCCAGGCACTGGTGGATGCCGTGGCTGAAGGCCAGGTGCCCGCCGTCCTGCCTGCGCAGGTTGAGCGCTTGGGGGTCGGTGAAGCGTTCGGGGTCGCGGTTGGCGGTGTTGAGAGACAGGATGACCGTCGTGCCGGCCTTGATGGTGTGGCCGCCCAGCTCGACGTCCTCCAGCGCGACCCTCTGGAACTGCTTGGCGACGCTCAGATAGCGCAGCAGCTCCTCGACGGCCCCTTCGGTGAGCGCGGGGTCGGCGCGCAGCGCGGCCAGCTGCTCCGGGTTCCGCAGCAGCGCGAAGGTGCCCAGCGCGAGCATGTTCGCGGTGGTGTCGAACCCGGCCGACAGCAGGATCAGGGCCATCCCTTTCAGTTCCTCGTCGGTGAGGTCGCTGTCGAGCAGGTCGCTGAGCACGTCGTCGGTGGGGTTGGCGCGTTTGGCGGCCACCAGCTCCGCGAGGTAGCTCTGGGTCGCGGTGTAGGCCGCGATCAGCTCCTCGTCGCTCACCTCCCCGCCGAGGAACTTGTCGATGTTGTCCTGGAAGGAGCCCCGGTCCTCGTACGGCACGCCCAGCAGCTCACAGATGATGATGGCGGGGATGGGCTTGGCGAACGCGGTCACCAGGTCCGCCGACGGCCCGGCCTTCTCCATCGCGTCCAGGTGCTCGGCGGTGACCTGCTCGACGCGCTCGGTGAGCAGCCGCATCCGCCGGACGGTGAACTTGCCCACCAGCGGTTTGCGGTAGCGGCCGTGCTGCGGCTCGTCCATGAGCAGGAACTCACCGGGCGGCGCCGGCGGGACCTCGAAGCCGCCGTAGTCGATGGTCGGGTGGTGGCCCATGAGCTCCTTGCGCGAGCTGAACCGCGAGTCGGCCAGGACCGACCGGACCAGGTCGAAGCCGGTGACCAGCCAGCCCTGATGTCCGTCGGGGAAGGGGAAGTGGCTGATCGGGCTCTGCTCGCGGGCCTGGATCAGCTCCTTGGGCGGGTCAAAGGGACAGCCGGGCTGACGCGTGGCCGGCATCGTGGTGACGGTGTGTTCCATGGCATCCACCATCGCCGACCGCCCTGATATGGGGCCGTCGCCGTGCTGACACGGCCGCTGACATGACACGGCACAATGTCTGATGTGCGAGTTGAATTGCTTGGACCGTTCGAGGTTCGCAACCACGATGGGGTCGTGGCGGAGGTTCCCGGGATTCGGCTGCGCGCGCTGCTGGCCGCACTCGCCCTCGAACCGGGCCGGATCGTCACGCGTGCGAGGCTGGTGGACTGGATCTGGGGGCAACAGCCGCCCGCGGACGAAGTGAATGCCTTGCAGGCGTTGGTGTCCAGGCTGCGCAGGGCGTTGCCTGACGGCGTCATCGAGGCGAGCTCCGGCGGATACCGGCTGGCCGTGGCTCCTGATGCCGTGGACGTGTCTCGGTTCGAGCACCTGGTCGGTCAGGCCCGTGCCGCCGAGCCCGCCGCGCGGGCGGATCTGCTGCGCGCGGCCTTGGCACTGTGGCGCGGTTCGGCCATGGCGGACATCGCACTGCGAGACAGCGATGCGTTCGACGCCGCGGTCGCGCGTCTGGACGACCTCTACGTCGCCGTGCTCGGCGATCGGGTGGATGCGGACATTCGCCTCGGCCGTGGCTCGGAATTGGTCTCCGAGCTGACCGAGCTGGTTGCCACGTACCCACTGCGAGAGGGGTTCGTGGCGGCCTTGATGCGAGCGCTCGCCGAGGCGGGGCGTGGAAACGAGGCGTTGACCGTCTACCAGCGGACGCGCGAGCGGCTCGCTGAGGAGTTGGGCGCCGATCCGTCGGCCGAGCTCTCCGCGCTGCACACCGCGCTGCTGCGGGGTGAGCTGGGCGAGCGGGCGGAGAACCGCAGGACGAACCTGCGCGCCGAGCTGACGAGTTTCGTCGGCAAGGACGATGACATCGCCGCGGTCGCCGTTCTGGCCATCGGGCACCGACTGGTCACCTTGACGGGCGCGGGTGGCTCCGGCAAGACGAGGCTGGCCACGGAGACCGCGCGGACGATGCTCACCGAGCTGCCGGATGGGGCGTGGCTGGTCGAACTGGCCTCGGTGGGGGCAGGCGGCGATCTGGCGCAGGCCGCCCTTACCGCGCTCGGCCTGCGTGACCAGCCATTGCTCGGTGGTGCGCGGGACGGGGAGCCGATGGATCGGCTCATCGCCGCGGTCCGGGAGCGCACGATGTTGCTGATCCTGGACAACTGCGAGCACGTGATCGAGGCGGCCGCCGCTTTCGCGGACCGGCTTCTGGGGGAGTGCCGGAGGCTGCGGATCCTGGCCACGAGCAGGGAGCCACTCGGCATCACCGGGGAGGTGCTGTGGCAGGTCGAGCCGCTCGCGCTGCCCGCGCAGGGAGCGGACCCCGCCGAGGTCGGGTCCTCGCCGGCGGTGCGACTGCTGCGGGACCGCGCGGATCTGGTGCGCAAGGACATCGGCTCCGACGCGCACGCCTTGTCGGGCATGGCGCGGATCTGCCGGGCGCTCGACGGGGTGCCGCTGGCGATCGAGCTGGCCGCGGCACGGCTGCGTACCATGTCCGTCGATCAGCTGGCACATCGGCTCGATGACCGGTTCCGGCTGCTGACCAGCGGCAGCCGTACGGCGCTTCCCCGGCACAAGACGCTGCGCGCGGTCGTGGACTGGAGCTGGGATCTGTTGACCGAGGCCGAACGCGGCGTGCTGCGGCGGCTCTCGGTGTTCGCCGGCGGGGCGAGCCTGGAAGCGGCCGAACGGGTGTGCGGGGACGAGGCACTCGCCGGGGAACAGCTTTTCGACGTGCTGACCGCGTTGATCGAGAAGTCGCTTCTCCTCGCCGACGGCGAGGGCATGCCGCGCTACCGGATGCTCAACACCATCAGGGAGTACGCGGCGCACCGGCTGGCCGAAGCCGGGGAGACCGAGCCGGCGCGCCAGGCGTACCTTGCCTACTTCACCGAGCTGGCCGAGACGGCCGATCCGCACCTGCGCCGGGCCGAGCAACTGGAGTGGCTGTCCAGGCTCGAGGCCGAGCACGACAACATCAGTGCGGCCCTGCGCGGGGCGATCTCCGAGGGATGGGCCCAGGAGGCGATGCGGCTGGTCGGGGCCGCGGGCTGGTACTGGTTCCTCAGCGGGCACCGGACCGAGGGCACCGAGTTGAGCATCGCGGCGGCCTCGCTGCAGGGTGAGGTCTCCGATGAGGTGCGGGCGCTGGCGTACACCATCGTGACGGTGTTCCTGACCTCCGGGCCCGGCCGCGATCAGTATCAGGCGGAGGAGTGGATCCACAAGGCGCACCGGCTCACCCAGCGCGGCGGGCATCACCACCAGATGCTCGGGTTCGTCGCGCTGTGGGAGCAACTGCTGCGGGCGCCGACGGACTTCCTGCCCGTGCTCGAGCCGCTCATCACCGACGACGATCCCTGGGTGCGCGCGCAGGCCAGGATCACTCGCGGCCGATTCCGGCTCACGCTCGGCGGCGACGAGACCGACGTGGACATCGACGCCGAGATCGCCCTCGCCGAGTTCCGCACGCTGGGTGACCGGATGGGGATCTCGTTGTCGCTGACCTTCCTGGCCGATCGGCTCGCCATGCGCGGCGAGTTCGCCCGCGCGTGTGAGCACCACGAAGAGGCGGCTGTGGCGCTGACCGAGGTAGGCGCGATCGAGGACGTGGTCGGCCTGCGGGCGCGGCAGGCTCAGCTGTACTGGCTGCTCGGCGACGAGCGATCCAGCGCATCCGCCATGGCCGAAGCTCAGCGGTACGCGGAGGGGATCACCTGGCCGGACACGCTTGCCGACCTGGAGCTTTCGAAGGCGCAGCTGGCGCGCTGGCGCGGCGAGCCGGACAAGGCACATCAGCACCTGGCCATGGTGCGGGCGATGCTGGGCAGCGAGGAACTGAGCGCCTTGGCCCGCGTCAAGGCCGCGAACCTGTCCGGCTACCTCACCGAGGATCTCGACAAGGCCCGCGAGCATCAGACCGAGGCGTTCCGCGCCGCTGTGGAGATGACGTATCCACCGCTGATCGCCGAGATGTTGATCGGGGTCGCGGATCTCGCACTGCGCCAGAAACAGTACGAGCAGGCCGCCCGATTGCTCGCGGGAAGCGACAGCGTGCGCGGTACACCTGATCGTTCGCAGCCGGACGCCTCCAGGATCGCCGCGGACACGCGGAATCGCCTCGGTGAAACCGCGTTCACCGAGGCGACCCGTGACGGACAGCAGCGGGATTGGCGTGAGCTGGCCGAGATCACCCTCGCTTCGTGAACGACGCGCGCGCCCGCAGGTAGCCGATCAACGTGATCGCCCGGGCCGTTGCCGTCCTGACGCAGCCGCTGACACGACACCTACAACGTCTCCAGCGGCCGCTTCACCGTACGGGCGTGCCCCTTGCCCCCGTGGGGAACTCCTCGATGCCGAGCACCCGCAGCAGCTCCAGCCGCTCGCGCGTATCGGCGTCCGCCGGGGTGAGCACCAGCAGCTGCTGCCCCTGATCGGGAGTGACCAGGGTCTCGCAGTTCATGGTCAGCCGGCCCACCCGCTCATGCAGCATGGTCTTGCGGTCGGCGCGCCGGACCGCCACCTCGTGCTCGGCCCAGAGCCGGCGGAAGTCGGCGCTCGCGGCCCGCAGACGGTCGACGAGTCCGTCGACCGTGGGGTCGCCGGACCGGCGGCCGGCGGCCGCGCGCAGGTCGGCCACGAGCTGACGGGCCCGATGCTCCTGCTCCTCGGGCGGACAGACGGCGCGGACGGCGGGCTCGGTGAACCAGCGGTACATGATGTAGCGCCGGTCGCCGGAGAAGCCGGTCTGGTCGCCCATCAGCAGGACGGCCGCCCGGTTCTGGGCGAGGACCTCCCCCAGATCGGACAGCACCATGGCCGGGGTGTCGCCGAGCAGGTCGAGCATGCGCATCAGGCCGGCGCGGGCCAGGCGGGCCACCCCGTCGGCGGGCGGCGGCCGGTGGCCTGCCAGGTGGAACAGATGGTCACGCTCGTCGTCGGAGAAACGCAACGCCCGGGCCAGCGAGCCGAGCAGCTGGGTCGAGGGCTGACTGCTGCGACCCTGCTCAAGGCGTACGACATAGTCCACCGACATGCCGGCGAGCATCGCCACCTCTTCCCGGCGCAGGCCGGCGGTACGGCGGCGAGGGCCGTCGGCGAGGCCCACCTCGGCCGGACGGATCGCCTCGCGGCGGCGGCGCAGGAAGTCGGCGAGCTGGTCACGTTGCATGGCTACATCCTGCCTCGCGGCCCGTCAGCCGAGCCAGGGAGCGGCTCTCCCATGATGAACGCTCCGCTCCCGCAGGTCCCGGCCCGGGCCCATGGTTGGGGGGACGACATCTGACAACGAGGGAGAACGTGATGCGGAGCCGAACTTTGGGCGACACCGGACCGACCGTGTCCGAGCTGGGCCTGGGTGCGATGGGCATGTCGGGCGGTTACGGCGCGACCGACCGCGCGGAGAGCATCGCCACCGTGCACGCCGCGCTGGAGAGCGGCATCACACTGATCGACACCGGCGACTTCTACGCCATGGGCCACAACGAGTTGCTGCTCGCCGAGGCGCTGCGCGGCCGGGATCGCGACAGCTACCAGCTGAGCGTCAAGTTCGGCATGCTGCGGGGGCCGGGTTCCGAGTTCGGCGGGCATGACAGCCGTCCCGATGCGGTGAAGAACTTCCTGGCCTACTCGCTGACCCGGCTGGGCACCGACCACATCGACATCTACCGTCCCGCCCGGCTGGACCCGGCGGTACCGATCGAGGAGACGGTGGGCGCGATCAAGGAGATGATCGACGCCGGACACGTGCGGCACATCGGCCTGTCGGAGGTCGATGCGGCGACGATCCGCCGGGCGCACGCCGTGCACCCGATCGCCGACCTGCAGATCGAGTACTCACTGCTGTCCCGGGCGGTGGAGGCGGACGTTCTGCCCACACTGCGGGAGCTCGGCATCGGCCTGACCGCCTATGGCGTCCTCGGCCGCGGCCTCATCTCCGGGCACTGGACCGCCGGTCACACCGCCGGTCCCGGCGACATCCGCGGCATCAGCCCGCGCTTCTCCGGTGGGAACGTGGAACACAACCTCGCCCTCGTAGAGGCCCTGCGCCGGGTCGCCGAGGCGAAGGGCCGCACCGTCGCCCAGCTGGCCATCGCCTGGGTGGCCGCACAGGGCGAGGGCATCGTGCCGCTGGTCGGCGCGCGCACCCGCGAGCGGCTGGCCGAGGCGCTGCCCGCGATCGACCTGGACCTCACCGCGGACGACCTCGCGGAGATCGAGAAGGCGGTGCCACCGAACGCGGCCCGCGGCGACCGATACCCGCCCGCGTTCATGTCCAACCTCGGCGTGGGCAACTGAGCCCGGCTCTCCGGCGGGGAGTCGGCACCCTGGGCGACCCTGATCAGCTCTCCGCTGTCTCAGTTGCCTTGACGCTGGTGGCAACGTTCTAGCGTGGCCGCGACAAGTGGGTGCCGCATCATCGGAGGAATGACGGATGAAGTTCGGGATCAGCTACAACTCGGCCTACTACGGCGTTGACCCCGAAAGGATCACGGCCTATGCCCGGCATGCCGAGGACTGTGGCTTCGAGTCGCTGTACCTGCCGGAGCACATCGCGCTCTATCCCGGCGCCGCGGTCGGGCCCTTTGAGCTCCCGCCGTCGCTGCCTTACGGCGATCCGCTCGATTGCCTGAGCTTCGTCGCCGCGGCCACGGAGCGGATCCTGCTCGGAACGGGGGTGCTGCTGCTGCCGTACCACCATCCGGTGATCCTCGCCAAGCGCCTGGCGACCATCGATCTGCTGTCCAAGGGACGGATGCGGCTGCTGACCGTGGGCCTCGGCTCCTTGGCGGGCGAGGCCCGGGCGGTGGGGGTCGACTTCAGCACCCGCGGCCGTCGTACTGATGAGGCGATCGATGTCATGCGGCTGCTCTGGGGCGGTGGCGAAGAGGGCGTCAGCTTCGCCGGGGAGTTCTTCGCCTTCGAGGACCTGTGCCAGTTCCCCAAGCCCTACGGGGTCACCCACCTGCCGATCCACATCGGCGGATCGAGCCGGGCGGCCGCCCGCCGCGCCGGACGCCGGGGCGACGGCTACTTCCCCGGCGGCGCGCTCGATCTGAACGAGCGCGCCATCCAGCTCGACCTCGCCCGCTCGACCGCCGTCGAGGCCGGCCGCAGCCCGGAAGCGCTGGAGTACACGCGATGGGGGTCGATCGACATGCCCGCCGAGCAGGTCGAGGCACTTGCCGCACAAGGCGTGACCCGCATCGTCGTGAACCCCAGCGCCCCCGAACTGGACCAGCAGCGCGATGAGATGTCCGCGTTCGCCGAGCGGTTCGCCCTCCGCTCGCACAGCCCGGCCTGACGGCGGCGCCGCCGATCGGCTCTGATCAGACCGAACGCGCGGGCGGTCCGAGGCAGGGGGCGTCGCCGGCCCGCGTGACCACTGTTGCGTCGGCGGGCTGAGCGAGGCTTCCGTGGCGCCGACCGAGGTGCCGGTGGCCGAGGGTGAGGCCGGCGATCAGGACGCCGAGGAAGGTCACGCCGGCGGCCAAGTAGTACGCCATGGTCAGGCCGTTCGTGAGCTCCCGTCGCAGCGCGTCGCCGGCCAGGCCGCCGATTCCGGCGTTGGCGACGGCCACCATCAGGGCGGTGCCGATCGCCAGCCCGGTCTGGTGGGTCACGGACGCCATCCCGGAGGCGACACCCTGCTCGCTCGCCGCGACACCGTTGCCCGCCGCGATCCACATCGAGGTCCAGACGATGCCCATCCCCAGACCGGCCACCATGATGCCGGGCAGCACGGCGATGAAGGGGGAGTGGGGAGAGACGGCAAGGGCGAGCAGGATCATGCCGGCCGTACCGATCAGCAGGCCGGTGGTCAGGGCGGCGCGCATGCCCGCACGGGTGACCAGCCGCTCGGCGACCTTGGTGCCGACGATGTTGAGCAACGTCAGCGGCAGGTACGCCAGGCCCGCCCGCAACGGGTCGTACCCGAGGATGTCCTGGAGGTAGACGGTGAGCAGGTAGTAGTGGGCGCCCAGGCCCGCCCCGAACACCGCGGTGACCGCCATGGCCGCGACCAGGCTGGGATTGGCGAACATGCGCGGAGGAACGAGCGGATCGCGGCTACGGGATTCGATCACCGCGAACACCACCAGCAGCGCGAGGCCGAGACCGAAGGCGGTGAGGATGGACGGGGAGGTCCAGCCCCACTCCGGGCCCTGCGCCAGGACGAAGACCAGCAGCGTGATCCCGGCGGTCGCGGTCAGCGCACCGGGCACATCGAAGCGGCGTTCCCGTACGTCGGCCCCATCGCGGGCCGGGTCGGTGGGAAGGAGTGGGAGGGCCGCCAGGAGAGCCGCGCTGGCCAGCAGGACGAAGATGTAGAAGGTCGACTCCCACCCGAAGACGTTGGTGAGCACTCCGCCGAGCAGCGCGCCCGCGGCGAGACCGCCGCCGCCCGTGGCGGCCCAGACGGCGAGCGCGCGGTTGCGCGCGGGGCCTTCGGCAAAGGTGGTGCTGACCAGGGACAGCGTGGCCGGGAACAGCAGCGCCGCGGCCAGCCCCTGCACGGCGCGCACCGCGATCAGCGGTCCCGGGCTCCCGGCGAGCCCGCCGACCAGCGATGAGCCGGCGTAGAGAACGAGGGCGATGATGAACACGCGCCGCCGCCCCAGCAGGTCCGCGGCCCGGCCGCCCAGCAGCATGAAGCCGCCGAGCGTGACCGCGTACGCGCTGACCACCCATTGCAGACTCTGACCGGAGAAGCTCAGCTCTCGCCCGATCTCGGGCAGCGCGACGTAGACGATGTTGTAGTCGATAGCGATGATGAACTGGGCGAACGCCAGCAGTGCCAGGGTCCACCCCAGGCGGCGGGGCGATGGGGAGACATCCGTCATGCCGATACGGTAGAAGTTCACATCAATGTCAGATTCAACCCGAGGCGGAGCATGCGGATCGGTGAACTGGCTCAGCGCACCGGCGTGAGCGAGCGCTCACTGCGCTACTACGAGCAGCAGGGGCTGCTGACCGCCGAGCGCACTCCCGGCGGCCATCGGGATTTTCCGGACAGCGCGGTCGACCGGGTCATCCGCATCCAGGAGCTGTTCGCGGCGGGCCTGCACAGTGAGAAGATCGCGCGACTGCTGCCCTGCATGCGGGACGCGGACGGCCGCCCCTCCGAGATCGCCACGCCGCGGCTGGTCACCGACCTCGCCGCCGAACGGGACCGGATCAACCGGATGATCACCGACTTGATCCGCTCCCGTGACGTTCTGGACGAAGTGATCGACACCGCATCGGACCAGCGGCCGTCCTCTCCCTACTGACGGCGACAGGTCAGCGGAACACTCCGGTGTGACCGAGGGAGTAGCGTCCGGGCTGCGGGAAGAAGCACAGGCCGTGCGGCCCCTGACCGACTTTGATCTTGTGGAGCAGTTTGCCGGTCTCGGTGGAGAAGACGTAGACGACCCCGTGGTACCTCCCGGAGAGCCAGAGCTGCTTGCCGTCCGCCGACACTCCACCCATGTCGGGTGAGCCGCCGCCCGGGATCCGCCACCGGTCGACCACCTCGCGGCGGGCGAACGAGACGACGGAGACCGTCCCCTCGCCCCTGTTGGAGACGTAGAGCAGCCGCGCGTTCCTGCTGACGTACAGGCCGTGCGCGCCCTTGCCGGTGCGCAGGAAGCCCACTCGCCGGAAGGTGGTGGCGTCGATGATCCACACGCCGCCCGCCATCATGTCGGCGACGTAGAAGCGCCGCCCGTCGGGCGAGAGCTTGACGTCCTGCGGCATGTTCCCCGCCCCGACACCGATCACCTTCTTCACGCGGGGGCGCCGCCAGTTGATCGCCACGAGCCGGCCGGAGAACTCGCAGCTGGCCAGGAAGACGGATCCGTCGGCGGTGAAGTCGCCGTGGTTGACGCCCCTGCACGGCAGGTCGAGGGAGCGGATCAGGCGCATCGAGTGCGGGTCGCGGAAGTCGAGGCGGTTGTTGCGTTCGGCCATGACCAGCGCGTACGAGCCGTCAGGGGTGAAGTACAGGTTGTACGGGTCGTCCACGGGCACCGGTTTGCCGGGGCGGCCCGTGACCGGGTTGATGGGGGTGAGCCGGTTGCCCTGGTTCTCGTTGACCCACAGCGTCTTCAGGTCCCAGGAGGGCACGACGTGCTGGGGCAGGGCGCCGACCCGGTAGCGGTGCACGACGCGGAAGGTCCGCGGGTTGATGACGTCCACCGTGTTCGACTCGCTGTTGGGGACGTACACCCGAGGGGTCAGGTGCTCGACCCGTGGGCTGAGCATTCCTGGCCGGTCATGGGCGTACACGTTGGTTTCGCGGGCGACCGGCCGGGCGTGCTTTCGCGGCGAGGGCTTCAGCGGTGGCGCGGACTCGATGGTCGCCACCATGGGCGCGGGCGGCGGACCGCAGGAAACCACGGCGATGGCGGTCGCAACCAGCATGATCATCATCCGCGGCAGTCGCATGCGCCACAGCCTAGGAAGGCGTGCGGCGGCGCCTGTTTCCACAAGGGTCAAGGTCGCGTACGCACAGGGTCAAGGGATGGCATCACGAGAGGGCTTGACCAAGCGCTCGTTCAAGCATATATATCGGAAGGTAAACATATGTAGCCGTCCCGATATCCGATCGGAGCCCCAGGTGGCGCGTACCCAGGATCAGCGACGAGCCGAGACCCGGGCCCGGCTGATCGACGCGGCGGCGGACCTGTTCGCCCGCAAGGGGTTCCACGCGGTGTCCGCCGAGGCGGTGGCCGATGCGGCCGATCGCACCACCGGCGCGCTGTACAACCACTTCGGCGGCAAGGAAGGGCTCCTGCTCGCGCTGCTGGAGGTGTGGAAGGACCAGGCCGCGGCCGAGTTGCTCGCCGGGTTCGAGGAGATCACCGAGCTCGACGACCGGCTGGCCGCCCTGTTCCAAGCGCTGACCCGTACGGACGAGGATCGCGGTGCGTCATGGCTCCTGCTCGAACTGGAGCTGTGGCTGCACGGCGCGCGCGATCCCGTCATCGCCGAGCCGCTGGCGCGGCGCTACGCCGACATCCGGGCCCGGCTCACCGGAGGGCTGTCCGACTGGGCCGAGACGGCAGGGGTGCCGCTTCGCCGATCACCGGAACGGACGGCGACGGCCGTGCTCGGGGTGCTGATCGGCTGCGCGGTGCAGCACCGGCTCGATCCCTTGGCGGTCGAGGAACGGGCCGTCGTCGAAAGCCTGCGCGACCTGCTCGGCCTGCCCGACCTCCTTCGGGGTGGCCCTGACCACCCCGAACTGCTCTGACTGCTCGACTCCTAGCTCATCGCGCCGAAAGGGAGCCCATGCGGATCAACCTGCTCGAAGACACGTGGGAACGCGAAGTTCCGCACGACCAGTTCGCCTACCTGCGCCAGAACGCGCCCGTCCACTGGCACGACGTCCCCGACGACACCGGCTTCTGGGCTGTCACGAAATATCATGATGTGAGGGCGATCAGCAGGGATGTGCATACCTGGTCGACCGAGATCGGGACCGCGTTCATCCGTACGCAGACGCCGGAGTTCATCGAGATCGCCAGCATGACGCTCCTGAACATGGACCCGCCCAAGCAGACCCGCTACCGCCGCCTGGTGAGCGCGGGTTTCACGCCCAGGACGATCGGCCGGCTGCGCGGGACCGTACAGCGGCGCGCCGAGAAGATCGCGAACGACGCGCGCGACCGGAACGGCGAGGTCGAGTTCGTGACCGACGTGGCCGAATATCTGCCGCTGCAGATGATCTGCGACCTCATCGGCGTCCCCGAGGAGGATCACCACCTGATCTTCGAGTGGTCGAACCGCATGGTCGGCTTCCAGGATCCCGACTTCCGCACCACGCCCGAGGATGGCGAGAACGCCGCGGCCGAGATCTTCGCCTACTGCGACGGCCTGGTCGACGACCGCCGCCGCAACCCGCGTGACGACATCCTCACCGCCCTCGTGCAGGCGGAGGTCGACGGCGACAGGCTGACCAGGGACGAGATCGACTCCTTCTTCGTGATCCTCTGCGTCGCCGGGAACGAGACCACCCGCAACCTCATCGCCCACGCCATGAACGCCCTCATCACCCACCCGGACAGCTATCGCGACCTGGCCGCCGGTCTCGACGACGAGGATCTGTGGCGCAGCGCCACCGAGGAGTTCCTGCGCTGGGGCTCCTCGATCCACAACTTCCGGCGTACGGCCACGCGCGACACCGAACTCCGCGGCCAGAAGATCGCCGAGGGGGAGAAGGTGGTCACGTTCTACATGTCCGCCAACCACGACGAGGACGTCTTCGCCGATCCGTACACCTTCGACATCCGCCGTAACCCCAACGACCACCTGACGTTCGGTGGCGGCGGCCCGCACTTCTGCCTGGGCGCCAACCTGGCGCGGCTGCAGATCACCTGCATGATCAGGGAGCTGCTGCGCCGCTTCCCCGAGGCGGAGCACGCGGGGCCGGTCAAGCGGATGCGGTCCGATTTCATCAACGGGATCAAGCACATGCCGGTCCGCTTCTCCCTGCCGAGCTGACAGCCGACGGTCCTCTGACACGAGCCGACCGTCTGGGTACGCGCGCCGACCGTCCAAATAGGCCCGTCGTTAACGAAGCTGCGATTAGGTACACGCTGTCCGTGTAAGCCCAGGTCAGCGGTCCAGACGTCGTGCTGTCCGAGGTTCCGGCTCGAACACGGCCCTCGAGTAGGAAACGTCCGGTGAACCGGGGTTACTGTCACATTTGTTGATCAGCCGCCAGTGGGTTGACCAGGTCAGTCTTGCTGGATGGCGGAGTTCGAGGGTGTCGCGTTCATCCGGTCGGATGTTGAGCGGTTCTGTGCCGAGCTGGTTGGGTTGGCTCCGGCGATCAGGTTGCGGCGGCTCGCGGAGTTGCGGGTGATGCTGGACAGCGTGGTCGCGAGGCGTCGAGGGCAGCGATGGCGGACGCGCGGGGGGAAGGCTGGGGGTTGCGTCGGATCGGTCAGCATGCGGGGATGTCGCACGAGCAGGTACGACGGTTGTTGGTAGATGTTCCGTCCGGTAGCACGGCTCAGGGGGCTTTGGATCTAGACCCATGAGCGCCGGTGCCCTCGCCGATTTCGTGCTGGCCCGGCTGCTCGAAGAAGAGCAGACCCCGGACCTGTTCTCCGAGCCGACTTGCCAACACAACGGCTGGTGCCCCTAGCCCCCCCGCCAGATCCTTGATCATGACGGCATGACGGCCAGCATTGTTGATGACTGCCGCAAGCAGCTCACCCAACCCGATGGCTGGCCTACCACCGCCATTTACGCTGACAGGCCCTCAGCGCGATCGCACGAGCGGTGCTTCGCGCGTGTGTCTCCGACCAGCGAGACGATCGACTCGAAGCCGGAGAAGGGAGGGGGACCCAGTTCTCGTTGCTGATGCCCGTGGACACCCGGTGGAGGTCGTCGGCCTCCTCGCTCAGGGCCTTACCAACGCCGAGATCGCTGACTGGCTCGTGCTGTCGGTCCGCACGGTGGACACCCACGTCTTAGCCGATGCCAGCCAGGCCGGGGCACCAGCGGCCCGTAGTGTTAGCTGTGATCGTTTCGCCCGGCGTGGGGTGGAGGCGCGGCGAGGCTCCCAGCGCTGGCGACCTTCGCGTGCAATTGCTCGCCTTCAGCCCCCGAACGGCGATCACCCCACCTCTCCACTCTCAACCGTGAACCCGCCTCATGCCGACCGAGAGCCCGGCTGGAACACGGGGAGACGTTTCTCCTGGAGCGCGGCGATGCCTTCCTGCACCTCCGACCCGGCGAACCCGAGGAATTCGAGCGCCAAAGCAGCGTCGAAATGCGGGGTGGCAGTTCGCAACCAGGAATTGAGCGCCTGTTTGGTCCAGCGCAACGCGGTGGGAGCACCGCCCGCGAGCCGGATGGCGACGTCGGTGGCCTTGTCGAGCACCTCGCTATCGTCCACCGCGAGTGAGACCAGGCCGATGCGCTCCGCTTCCGCGCCGTCCAGCGGGTCACACGTGAGCAGGTAGTACTTGGCCTTGGCCAGTCCGCACAGCAGCGGCCAGACGAGGACCGCGTGGTCACCGGCGGCGACGCCCAGTTTCGTGTGGCCGTCGATCAGCCGGGCGTTCTTGGCGACCACGGAGACGTCGGCGAGCAGGGCCACGACGAGTCCCGCTCCGACCGCCGCCCCGCGTACCGCTGACACCACTGGTTTGCTGAACTCGATGAGGTTGGTCACGAGTTCACGAGCTTCGCGGAGCCCGGCGGTCCGGGCCTGCGGGTCCTCGGCCAGGCTGCGGACCCAGTCGAGGTCCCCGCCCGCGCTGAATGTGCGGCCTGCCCCGGTTACCAGGACGGCGCGCACCCGGGGGTCGGCCTCGGCGTCGCGCCAGACTCGGGTGATCTCCCCGTGGCTCACCGCATCCAGAGCGTTGGCGCGGCGGGGGTTGTTGATGGTGATCCGCAGGACACCTTCCGAGACCCAGCTCAGGTCCAGCCGCTGGTATTCCGGATACCCGTCCATGATCCTCCTTGCATAGTATCGATCGATCGATACAATACATTCGTGTCAATGGAATCCCCAACCCCAGCCGCTGACAGCCACGCCCGACGAGTGCTGCTCCACCATCGAGGGCCGGTGTCGGTGGTGACGCTGAACCGGCCAGAAAGGCGCAACGCGCTGTCCCACCAGATGTTGTGCGACCTCATCGATGCACTCGTCGAGGCGGACGGGCACGACCAGACGGCAGCCATCGTGCTCACCGGTACGGGCTCGGCGTTCTGCTCGGGCGACGATCTGTCGGAGGCGGCCAGCACCGACGCCGAGACTTTCGACGAGACCATCGAGGGGCTGCAACGCGTCACGAGAGTGCTGCTCACCTCCGACAAGCCGAGTATCGCCGCGATCAACGGCGCGGCGATGGGCGGCGGCCTGGAACTGACCCTGGCCTGCGACCTGCGGATGGCCGGCCGGGACGCCGTATTCGCCTGCCCGGAGGTGGCCTGGGGCCTGGTGTGCACGAATGGGGCGTCGGTGCTGCTGCCGTCCCTGATCGGGCACGGACGTGCGCGCGACATGTTGCTCACCGGACGGACCTACGACGCGACATGGGCCCTGGCCGCCGGCCTGGTCACCGAGGTCCTGCCCGGCGACCAGGTCCTCGACCGGGCTGTCACACTCGGTGCGGAATTGGCGAGCCGGGCCCAGGCCGTCCGACTGACCCGGCGGTTGATCAGCGACGGCAGTCATGAGGATCTGCTGCGTGCGCTGGAACGCGAGGCGGTCACGGTCGGAGAGGCGCGACGCACCGACGTGGCCGAGACGAACCTGCGCGAGTTCGCGGCTCGCCGGGTGCGAAGGGGGGCTCGGCCATGATCGAAGGCATGCGCACCCTCAGCGACCTCGTCGACCAGCACGCCCGCACCCAGCCCGACCATCCGGCACTGCGGGTCGAGGACGACGCACTCACCTACCGCCAACTGGCCGCGCGGGTCCAGTCGGTGGCCGCCGGCTTGGCGGACAACGGTGTGTGCGCGGGGCAGACCGTGGCTCTCGTCCTGCCGAACTGCGTCGAGTTCGTCATCTCCTGGCTGGCTCTGGGCCGGATCGGGGCCGTGGCGGCGCCGGTGAACACGGCGCTGCTGGGCGATGGGATCGCGGCCGCCCTGCGGACGTCCAGGGCCGAGGTCGCGATCGTCGATGAGCAGTTCCTGCCGGCGCTGAGGGAAGCGCTGCTGAGCGAGGTGAACCTGCGCGCGGTCTTCGTCCGCGGCCAGGCCGATGCTTACGCTGATGCCGCTTCCTTCCGGCGCTGGGAGGACCTGACGGCGCCCGCGTCCTCTGCACCCCGTCACGACACCCGTCCGGGAGACCCCAGCATTCTGCTGTTCACCTCCGGCAGCACCGGCCGCTCGAAGGCCTGTGTGCTGCCGCACCGGTACGTGCTCCGGCAGGCGGAGGTCTTCTCCGAGCAGCTCGGTCTGACCGCCGACGACGTGCTGTTCTGCCCCTTCCCGCTGTTCCACGCCGATGCCGCGATCTTCACCGTCGCCCCCGCGTTCCTGCTCGGCGCGACCGCGGCACTGGTGGAGCGGTTCTCGGTGCGGCGGTTCTGGGACCAGGTGCGCCGCTTCCAGGCGACCGTCTTCGACTTCATGGGCGCGACGCTGACCATGCTGGACAAGCAGGAGCCCGCACCCGATGACGCGGACAACCCCGCCCGGCTCGGCTGGGGCGTCCCGCTCCCGGAGTGGGCAGGTGACTTCGAGCGCAGGTTCGGCGTCGAGCTCGTCGAGGTGTACGGCCTCAGCGACACCGGGATCGTGCTGTACAACCGCCCAGGTGAGGCACGTCGCCCTGGGGCGTGCGGACGTCCCGTCCACCCGTTCGACGTCAAGGTTCTGGATCCCGACGGATTCGAGCTGCCGACCGGCGAGGTGGGGGAGATCTGCATCCGGCCCCTTGAGTCGCACGTGATCCTGAACGAGTACCTCGGCATGCCCGAGGTCACCGTCCAGGCGTGGCGCGACCTGTGGTTCCACACCGGAGATCTCGCCCGCCGGGACGACGACGGCTACTTCTACTTCGTCGGCCGGGGCGCGGACGTGATCCGCCGACGCGGGGAGAACATCTCCGCCCTGGACATCGAGGCGGTGATCAGCCGGCATCCCGCCGTACTGGAAGTGGCGGCGTTCGGCGTGCCGAGCGATCTCACAGAAGAGGACGTGATGGCGGTCGTGTCCCTTCGGCCGGGCGAGAGCCTGGACACCCGGACCCTGCTCTCCTACTGCGGCGACCGGCTACCCCACCACATGCTGCCGCGCTACGTCGAGTTCACCGGCCCGCTGCCCAAGACACCGACCGAGAAGATCGAAAAGCGCGTGCTCAAGTCACGCGGAACCGGCCCCCACACCTTCGACCGCGAAACGCACGACTGACCACCGCTTTCCACCACCAACGACAAGGCTTCCATGATGACCAACACCTCTCCTCTCAACCCCCCTGCTCTCGGCAACGCCACGGCGATCGTGACCGGCGGCGCGAAGGGCATCGGCGCTGCGATCGTTCGCAGACTGGCCGCTTCGGGCGCCGCCGTCGCCGTCATCGACCTCGACGCCGCAGCCGCGCAGGCGCTCGCCGACGAGGTGCCCAACGTTTTCGCGCTGACCGCCGACGTCGGCGACCACGCGTCCATGAACGAGGCCGTGGAGGAGGCCTGCACACGGCTGAACGGCCTGGACATCCTGGTCAACAACGCCGGCTGGGATCACGTGAAGCGATTCGCCGACACCGAGCCGCCGCTGTGGGACAAGCTCATCCACATCAACTTGAAGGGCGTGTTCAACGCCACCCACCTGGCCCTTCCACGGCTCGTCGCACGCGGCGGCGGCCGCATCGTCAACGTGGCCAGTGACGCCGGACGCGTCGGCTCCTCCAGCGAGGCGGTGTACGCCGCGTGCAAGGGCGGCACGATCGCCTTCACCAAGTCCATCGCCAGGGAGACCGCCCGCCACGGCATCGCCGTCAACTGCGTGTGCCCGGGCCCCACCGACACCCCCCTGCTCGAAGAGATCAAGCAGGACGAGCGCGCTGCGGCCACCATGGACGCGATCGTCCGCGCCACCCCCGACAGGCGCCTCGCCCAGCCTGAGGAGATCGCCGAGGCGGTCACCTTCTTCGCCGCATCCCCGGCACATGTCACCGGCCAGATCCTGTCCGTCAGCGGCGGCCTGACGATGGCCGGGTGACGGCAGCAGTGATCGCAATCCGGTAGGTTCGGTCACACGAGATGGTCTCGTCAGGTAGGAGCCGAACGATGCCGCGCCCGCGCGCCGCCGATGCAGCGGAAACGCCCCGTCGTATCCGCTCGGCAGCCATCAGCCTCTTCGCCGAGCGAGGGTTCCACGGCACGGGCATCCGTGACATCGCCACACAGGCCGGCGTCACCCTGTCCTCGCTCTACCACCACTTCGGCAGCAAGGACGACCTGCTGGTGGACATCATGTTCACCAGCACCGCCCCGCTCAAACAAGCCGCCGACCAGGCATATCAGGCGATGGAGACACCCTGCCGGCGCCTGGCGATGCTGATCGAGCAGCATGTGTGGGAGCACGTCACCGACCGGCTGGCGAAGATCGTCAGCGACACCGAGATCCGGGCGCTGTCCGGTGAGCGTCGCGACCGTGTGGTGGGCCTGCGTGACTCCTACGAGAACGTGTGGCGGACCACGGTGGAAGAAGGCGTCGCCGAGGGTGTGTTCACCGTCTCGCATCCCAAGGCGCTGACCATCGGCCTGCTGGAGATGTGCACCGCGGTGTCCCACTGGTTCCAGCCCAGCGGCGACCTCACCCTGCCGGAGCTGTGCCACAGTTACGCCGACGGGGGCCTGGCCATGGTTCGCGCCGCACGCGGGGGTCGCCCCGTGCGGCGCGTGGACCTGGAGATCGGCGAACCTACGCGGTTCCTGGTGAGCTGATCGCGGGAGCACGCCGGTTGGTGGCGAGGGTGACCAGGGCGAGCACGGCGAGGTTGATGACCAGCGCCAGCACCCCCACGTTCAGCTGTTGCAGCACGGGCGGCAGGAACGGCGCCACGTCGGCCGCGGTCAGGCCGTTCACGGTCAGGTAGGCGATGGCTCCGGTCCCGGCCAGCATCCCGGCGCCGGCGCCCCAGTGGTTGACCGGGTTCCTGCGCAGCAGGCTGAGCAGGAGCGCGGGGGTGAGCTGGGTGACCAGCGCGTACGCCAGCAGCAGCAGGTTCACGATCGCCGCACCGTCGTTCAGCGCGAGGTAGATCGTCACCGCTCCCACGCAGGGCACCGCGAGCTGAGCCGCCCTGCGGATGTCGGCTCCTGGCCGAAGCGGCTTGTACACGTTGTTGGCGATCAACGCGGACGTGGTGTTCAGCAGCATCGCGCCGGGCACCAGCGCCGCCAGCAGCCCGCCCCCGCCCACCAGGCCGATGACCACGGGAGATAGCGACTCCTTGGCCAGCCGCAGCAGCGACAGGTCGGCCTGTCCGGCCGGCAGTCCGGGCACGGCCAGCACGGCCGCGAAGCCGACGAAGAACACGAACAGCAGGAACAGCTGGTACAGCGGGAAGACGACGGCGTTCTTCTTGAACGTCGACTCCTTGCGCGCCGAGAACGTGGCAGCGAACAGGTGCGGCCACATGTAGAAGCCGAGGGTGGAGATCACCACCGTCGAGATGTACCAGGAGACGCCCAGGTTGTCCGTGTGCAGTGTGGCGAATTGGGGACGCGCCGCCTCGACCGCCGCGAACAGGTCACCGATGCTGCCGAAGTAGTGCAGCGGCAGGTAGATGCCGAGGAACCCGACCACGACCACGATCAGGATGTCCTTGACGACCGAGGTCCAGGCTGCGGCGAAGAGCCCGGACAGCGTGACGTAGCCGGTGAGCAGGACCCCGCCGATCACGATCGCGGCCGAGGACGACACCGCGCTGTACGATGCCTCGGCGACGATGATCCCGAGCCCCTTCAGCTGCAGCACGAGGAACGGCACCATGGCGGCCACGCCGATGACCGTGACGACGACGCCGAGGCCCCGGCTGTTGTACTTCTTGATGAAGAAGTCGGCCTGCGACACCAGGTTGTGCTCCTTGGCGTACCGCCACAGTGCGGGCAGCAGCCAGTACGAGACCACGTAGGCGAGGGTCACGTACGCGAGGATGTAGTACGCCGCGCCGCCGTTGGCGTAGACGAACCCGCTGATGCCGAGAAAAGTCGTTGTCGTGTAGATCTCCCCGGCCATCAGCAGGAACACGAAGACGCCACCGAGCGAGCGGTCGCCGACAGCCCATCTCTCCAGACTCATGGCGCTGCGTCCGCGTGCGCGTATGCCGAGGTAGACGGCCACGGCCAGGGTCAGCGCCATCAGGGCGAGCGAAGCGATCACTGGTCGGCCTCCTGCCGGTTGGCCGGGTCGAGCCGGTACACCGCCGCCATGCAGACCGAGGTGACGACGATGGACAGGCTCAACCAGAACAGTAGGAACGGCAGCCCGAGCACGTACGGCTCGACGCGGTTGGCCCACGGGACGACGCCCAGGATGAGCACGAACGGCACTGCGGCCAGGATGAAGCGCAACCACATGGTTCTCTCCTCATCCAGCGGCCAGGAAGGCGGTACGGAGGTAGACGGCCGTGGCCGTGACCATGTCGTCGACGGACACCCACTCGTCGAGGCTGTGCGCCTGGGCCAGCGAGCCGGGGCCGAACAACGCCACCGGCGAGCCGAAGTACGCCGCATCGGAACTGGCGGGGAACCCGTGCGGCTCGCAGTCGGGGACGCCGCTGAGCCGGGCCGCCGTGTGCAGCGCCTCGCCCAGCCAGTGGCCGTCGGGCAGTTCGTAGGCGTCGACCGTCCACCACGCCTCGCCGATCGACCACGTGCCCGGCTCCAGGACCGCGGCCAGCTCGACAGAGACGTCAGCGGGGCTCTCACCCGGAAGCAGGCGACGACTGAACTGGACGCGGCATCCGGAGGGCACGATGTTCGGCTTCGTGCCGCCCTCGATGACGCCGACGTTCACCGTCGCGGGGCCCAGCAGCGGATGCCGTCGCCGGTCGAGCGTGCGCTGGTAGTCGTCGAAGCCACCCAGCAGCCGGGCCGCCGTGAGGATGGCGTTGGCGCCGTGCTGGGGGACACTCCCGTGCGTGGCTAGCCCCGTGACCTGCAGGTCGTAGGCCGCGAGCCCCTTGGTGGCCAGGCAGAGCGTCAGCTCCGTCGGCTCACCGATGATCACCGCGTCGGCCCTGGGCCTGGTCGCGCCGAGCGCCTTGGCGCCTTGGCGCCTTCCTGGCGGTACTCCTCATCGCCCACGCCCGCGATCAGCAGATCTCCGGCGAGACTGATCGACCGCTCGGCCAGGACCTCGGCGACCTCCAGATAGCAGGCGAGCGCGGCCTTCATGTCGCACGCCCCCCGGCCGTGAACCCTGCCATCGCGGACGACACCGGTGAGCGCCTGCGGGTAACCCGTCGTCTCCACCGTGTCCATATGGCCGGCGAACATCAGCGCTCTGCCCGCCGAGGCGCCGGGAAACCGTGCCAGCGCGTTGTAGCGGCCGGGGGCGTACTCGTCGACGTCGCACGTCCAACCAAGTTCGGCGAGCCGATCGCGAAGGTAGGCCGCTACTCGCTGCTCCCCCTCCTCTGCGCCCTTCGGCGCTTCGCCGAAGGGGTTCACACTCGGTTGTTCGATGAGCTCGCAGAGGGTCTTCGTCAGTCGGTCGCGATCGATCTGTTCGACGCAGCGGGCCAATTCCTCGGAGTTTGGGACGGCCATGAACACACTCCTATGTCCGGATCTTGGCAATGTATTGTATCGATCGATCGAAACATTGAATAGAATGTGACATCAAAGACAAAATCCCCACCTCGCGCGACAACTCCGCCCCTTCGGGTGCGTCCGCACCCCGAACCCGCGACCATCCTCCAGCGAGCATGCACGTCACTATTGTATCGATCGATCGAATCAATTAGGCTGCCGCCTCAAGCACCGGGCAGCTGCGGCCCTCTCATCGCGCGCCGAGGCTCCCCACGCCCGCGTTTTCCCCATCTGCAGTCGGCCGTACCGGAGGCGAACCCTTGCCGCACCACAACGACTCGAATCCCCCACAGGCGCTGCGGCGATCCCTGCGACCTCGACATCTCTCCATGATCGCGCTGGGGGGCGTCATCGGGGCAGGGCTGTTCGTCGGTTCCGGCGCCGTCATCCACACGGCGGGCGTGCTGGCTCCGCTTGCCTACGCGGCGGGCGGAGTGATCCTCCTCCTGGTGATGCGCATGCTCGCCGAGATGGCCGCCGCACGGCCCTCGGTCGGCTCGTTCTCGGACTACGCCCGGCTCGCCTTGGGGAGCGGGGCCGGGTTCATCATCGGCTGGACGTACTGGTACTTCTGGGTCGTCGTCGTGGCCTTCGAGGCCGTGGCCGGAGCGGAGATCATCGGCGAGTTCCTTCCGCACATTCCGCTCTGGGCCATCTCCGCCGCCGTCATGGGCGTGATGAGCGTGGTCAACCTGCTGTCCGCGCGCGGATTCGCGGAGGCCGAGTTCTGGTTCGCCGCCGTCAAGGCGGCGGCGATCATGGTCTTCCTGGCGATCGGGGTCGCCGCGCTGTTAGGCGTGCTGCCCGGACAGCCGGCGCACATTCTGGCCATCGGCGACGGCCCGCTTGCCCCGACGGGCGCCGCCGGGGTGTTGAGCGCCATCACCGTGGTGGTCTTCTCCTACTTCGGCGCGGAGATCGTCACCATCGCCGCCGCGGAGGCCACCGACCCGGTCAGGGCAGTCGCCAGGGCAGCCACCACCGTGATGTGGCGGGTCATCATCTTCTACGTCGGTTCGATCGGCCTCATCGTGTTGCTGATCCCACATGCCGAGATCAAGCCAGGCGAGAGCCCGTTCGTCGCCCTCCTGGAGCGGCTCGGCGTTCCAGGGGCGGCCGTCGCCATGCAGCTCGTCGTGCTGACCGCCGTGCTGTCGGTGCTCAACGCCGGCATCTACACCGCGTCCCGCATGCTGTTCGCCCTCACTGCTCAAGGTGAGGCGCCGCGCTCCATGGCCAGGACCACGGCCCGCGGCACGCCGATCCGCGCGATCGTGCTCAGCACGCTGGCCGGCTGGCTGGCGGTCGCGGTGGCCTACCTCGCCCCCGAGGCGGTGTTCGCGTTCCTGCTCAACGCCGTAGGCAGTGTCGCCTTGCTCATCTACGCCATGATCGCGATCTCTCAGCTACGGCTGCGCAGGCTGGTCGAGCAGGAGGGCGGAGAACTGCGCGTCAGGATGTGGGGTCATCCGTATCTGAGCTGGTTCACGCTGGGGCTCCTGGTGGCGGTCGCCGTCAGTATGGTCGTCCTGCCCGAAACGCGTGGCCAGCTCGGTCTCGGACTGGTCGCGCCCGCCGCGATCGCGGTGATCTACCTCGTCCGGCGGCTGTTCCGGCCCGGGGCCGCGTCCGTCCTCACGCCCGATGAGGCGCAGTGACCAGTGGTTTCAGCCAAACACTTGAAGGAGACATGACGAATCACCCGCGTCACGTGACGATCATCGGCGGGGGCACCATGGGGTGCGGCATCGCCGGCCTCATGGCCGCCACAGGCAGCACCGTGACCGTGGTCGAGGTCGACCAGGCGGCCGTAGGCCGGGTGGTCGACCGGGTCCGCCGAGAGTGGCCGGACGACGCCGACGCGCTCGCCCGGCTGGAAACGACCACGAACCTCTCGCGCACCCCGCCGGAAGCGGACCTTGTCATCGAGGCCGTGGCGGAGGACGCGAAGCTGAAGGCGGACGTGCTCGCCGCAGCCGGCAGGGTGGCGCCCCATGCGATCCTCGCCACCAACACCAGCTCCATCGCCATCGGCCGACTGGCACAGGCCGTCCAGGACCCGGACAGGTTCCTCGGGCTGCACTTCTTCAACCCGGTGGCCAAGTCGGCCCTGGTCGAGATCGTCACCGGTGAGCGGACGGCGCCGCGGACCGTGGAGCTGGCGAAGAGCTGGAGCCGGACGTGGCAACGCCACCCCGTCGTCGTCCGCGACAGTCCCGGGTTCGCCACCAGCCGCCTCGGGGTGCTGCTCGGCCTGGAGGCGATCCGCATGGTGGAGGAGGGCGTGGCGGAGCCGCACGACATCGACACCGCCATGGTCCTGGGCTACCGGCACCCCATCGGCCCGCTACGCCTGACGGACCTGGTGGGACTCGACGTGCGGCTCGCCATCGCCGAATACCTCTCCGGTGAGTTGGGCGACCGGTTCGCGCCACCGCGACTGCTGCGCGAGAAGGTCGCCGCCGGCCTCCTGGGCCGCAAAACGGGACAGGGCTTCTACACCTGGACGAGCCGCGCAGCCAACGGCCGATGACCCGCCGCCAACCGAATGGGGGACCCATGTGCGATGAAGTGATCACCGAGTACGCCGACGGCCTCGCCGTCATCACCATCAACCGCCCGAAGGCACGCAACGCCATCAACAGCTCCGTCGCCGAAGGCATCGCCGCCGCGATGGACGAGCTCGATGCCCGCCAGGACCTGAAAGTCGGCATCATCACCGGCGTGGGAGACATCTTCTGCGCTGGCATGGACCTCAAGGCATTCCTGCGCGGAGAACGCCCCTACGTGCCAGGACGTGGGTTCGCGGGCCTGGTCGAGGCACCTCCGCGCAAACCGCTCATCGCCGCCGTCGAAGGCTACGCCGTGGCGGGCGGATGCGAGCTGGTGCTGGCGAGTGATCTCGTGGTGGCCGCCCAGAACGCCCAGTTCGGCCTCCCCGAGGTACGTCGAGGGCTGGTCGCGGCCGGCGGCGGCCTGCTGCGCCTCCCCGAACGCATCCCGTACCAGGTCGCCATGGAACTGGCGCTGACCGGCGACTTCCTGTCCGCGGAACGGGCCCACGCGCTCGGCCTCGTCAACCGGCTGACCTCGCCGGGAGAAGCACTGGCCCAGGCCCGGCGGCTCGCCGCCGCGATCGCCGCGAACGGGCCGCTGGCGATCCGCGTCACCAAGCAGGTGCTCGTCGAGTCACGGGAGTGGCCAGCGGAGGTCGCCTTCGACCGGCAGCGGGAGCTGATCGCCCCGATCTTCACCTCGCACGACGCCCAGGAGGGCGCCCGCGCCTTCGCCGAGAAACGGGCGCCGGCGTGGATGGGGGAGTGACTCAGGTGACCCGCTCCGACTTGTCACCGCCTGCTGTCACCATCCGATACCGCAGCTCAAGCCCGTCTAGAAGGGACTCAAGACCGACCGCGAAGGCGCTCTCGTTGATCTCCTGCTGCCGCTCGGCGAGGAGATGCGCCTGCCCCAGGTGCGCGTAGTTCCCCTCGTACACGCTCGCGTCATCGGGAAACCCGCCGGCGAAGGAGCCGAGCGCCGAACCCGTGACGAAATACCGCATGAGCGCTCCCACCCGGGTGGCTTCACGGCGCGGCCACCCGGCCGCGACCAGCCCCCCGAAGACGGCGTCAGCGATCTGCAGCGCATGAGGACGCCGTCCAGGCCCCTTAGCCACCACCGGGACGATGTTGGGATGCGCGGCCAGCGTAGCCCGGTAGGACTCCGCCCATGCCGCCAAGGCCGCACGCCAGTCACGGTCATCGCCGCCGAGCCGGGCGAACATCGACGTGTCGACCTCGCTGAGCACCGCGTCCACGACGGAATCGACCAGCTCTTCCTTGGTGGCTACGTGGTTGTAGAGCGACGGCCCGCTGACCCCGAGTTCGGTGGCCAGCCGCCGCGTGGAGACGGCGTCGAGCCCTTCGGTGTCGGCCAGGGCGAGAGCCGCGGTCACGATGCGTTCCCGGCTCAGCAACGGCTGACGAGGTCGCGCCACGACGTTCTCCCTGCACCTGGAAGCCATCCTTGAAAACTTGCACCGCTAGTTTACCTGGATTACGATGCAATCAAAACTTGCACTGCTAGTTTTGGAGGACGGGATGAACCTCGAACTGTCCGAGGAACAGATCGCCGTACGACAACTCGCCGCCGAATTCGTCGCCCGCGAGATCGCTCCCCACGCCGGTGACTGGGACTGCGCGGAATCCGTCGACCGGACGATCGTGGGCCGGCTCGGCGACCTCGGGTTTCTCGGCCTGACAATCCCCGAGGAGTATGGCGGCTCAGGGGGCGATCATCTGGCCTATGCCCTGGTGCTGGAGGAACTCGGCCGGGGCGACTCCGCGGTCCGCGGAATCGTGTCCGTCTCCCTGGGCCTCGTCGCCAAGTCGATCAACACCTACGGCGATGAGGCCCAGAAGAACCGATGGCTGCCCGCCCTCACCAGCGGCCAGGCACTGGGATGCTTCGCACTGACCGAGCCCGGCAGCGGATCCGACGCGGCCGCGCTCACCACCAGAGCCGAGCGCGACGGCACGGACTGGGTGATCAACGGCTCCAAGATGTTCATCACCAACGGCACCTGGGCGGACCTCGCCCTGGTCTTCGCCCGCACCGGGGAGCCCGGCCACCGGGGCATCACCGCCTTCCTCGTCCCCACCGACACCCCCGGCCTCGAACGCCGGGAACTGCACGGCAAGCTCGGCCTGCGCGGACAGCCCACCGCCGAGCTGATCTTCGACGCCGTGCGGGTACCGGGGCAGGCCGTCCTGGGCCTGGAGAGCAAGGGCTTCTCCATCGCCATGGCGGCGCTGGCCAAGGGCCGGATGTCCGTCGCCGCCGGATGCGTGGGCCTGGCGCAGGCCTGCCTGGACGCCGCCGTCGCGTACGCCAAGGAACGTGAGCAGTTCGGCAAGCCCATCGCCGCCCACCAACTGGTGCAGGACCTGATCGCGGGCATCGCCCTGGACGTCGACGCGGCCCGGCTGCTGGTGTGGCGGGTCGCCGACCACATCGACCGCGGCCTGCCGTTCGCCACGGAATCGTCGATGGCGAAGCTGTACGCCAGCGAGGCGGCCGTGCGCGCCACGAACGACGCTCTCCAGGTCTTCGGCGGCTATGGCTACATCGACGAATACCCGGTCTCCAAGTACCTGCGAGACGCCCGCGTGATGACCCTCTACGAAGGCACCAGCCAGGTCCACAAGCTACTGATCGGCCGGGCCCTGACGGGCGTCGCCGCCTTCACCTGAGCCAGTGAAAGGGAACTCCTGATGCGTCCCGTCTACTTCGCCGCTGCCCGCCGAACTCCCATCGGCAAACTGCACGGCTCGCTGTCGAACGTCCGTCCGGACGACTTGGCGGCCACGGTCCTGCGCGGCCTGCTCGCCGACGTGCAGGCACTCGACCCGGCCCGGATCGACGACGTCTACTGGGGCGCCGCCAACCAGTCCGGAGAGGACAACCGCAACGTCGCGCGGATGAGCGTCCTGCTCGCCGGCCTCCCGGACACCGTCCCCGGAGCCACGTTCAACCGGTTGTGCGGCTCAGGAATGGAAGCAGTGATCATCGCCGCTCGCACCATCGCCGCCGACGAGGCGGACGTCGTCGTCGCCGGCGGTTCCGATTCCATGAGCCGCGCCCCGACGAACCCTTCCCGCGAACGCTCGATACCCACGACACACGCCTCGGCTGGCGACTCACCAACCCCCGGATGGCCGACCTGCACGGCGTCCTGTCCATGGGGGAGACCGCCGAAGATGTCGCCACGCGGCATGGCATCCCCCGTGACCAGCAGGACACCTTCGCCCTGCGCAGCCACCAGCGCGCCGCCGCCCACCGTGCCGGCGCCTTCGACGCCGAACTCCTGCCGGTCGAACGCGCCGACGGCGTCACGGTGACGGCCGACGAATGCATCCGCGAGAACACCAGCCTCCAGCGCCTGGCCTCACTCAAACCCGTCTTCCGCGCGGACGGTACCGTCACCGCAGGCAACGCCTCCCCCATGAACGACGGCGCCGCCGCACTCCTGCTGGTGAGCGAGCAGGCACTCGCCGACCTCGACCTCGAACCGCTGGGCCGCTACGTTGCAGGGGCGACCGCCGGCGTGCACCCCGACGTCATGGGCCTCGGCCCGATCCCGGCCACCCGCAAGGCGTTGACCCAGGCCGGCGGGGCGATCGACGACCTCGACACAGCCGAGATCAACGAGGCGTTCGCCGCCCAGGCCCTCGCCTGCCTCCAGGACCTGCGCATCGACCCCGACCAGGTCAACCCCGACGGCGGCGCCATCGCACTGGGCCACCCACTCGGCTGCCCGGGTTCGGCGGACAGGTTCAGGTCTCGGCAGATCTTTGTGCGGGCCTTCTCCCACGCCTCGCCGGACAGCAGCCCTGCGGTGGGGTCGCCCCACTTGTTGAGGCCGGGCACGAACACCTCGTGGCGGCGCAGGGAGTCCCGGAGCCGTTCGACGGTGGCGATGGTGTAGGCGAGTTTGTCGAACCCGCCGGCGTTCTCGCCCTTCTTCGGGAAGACCCGGCGGTGCCAGGCGGAGGTGAGGAACGCCTTGGGGACCTCCTCGGGCAAGTCCGGGCTCTTGCGGCGCTCCAGGCTCTTGAGGAAGTCGATTCCTTTCAGGAGTTCGAAGCCGCGTTTGCTGCCCTTGCCGCAGGTGTCGGCCGCGCCGGCGTGGAAGTCGATGGTCTTCAGTAGCTTGGTCAGGAAGCGGCGGACGCTGACATAGCGGTCCATCAGCTTGTTCTGGAAGTCCTCATCCGGTTCGCGGGCGATCTCCCCGATGGTGTCGGCGGCCGCGTGGATGGCGGCCACGTCCATCTCGTCCAGGGCGGCGCGCAGGTCGCCTTCGGGGTCGGCTGCGGTTTCGCGGATCTTCAACCAGACTTCGCGGAGCACGATCGTGGCCGTGTCCAGGTCCTTGATGGTGCGCAGCCGTTCCTTGTTGGCCTTGAACCCGAGGTCCGCACCAGGTCGCCGACGGCCAGGTCGAACATCTCGATCGCCTCATCGGCCGAGAGCGGGTCCATGGTGGCGGCGAAGGCGACTAATGTGGCGAGCTTGCGATCCCCGGCCAGGTCGGCGACGGCCTGGGCGCGGGCGGCGTTCGCGAACCGGGCGAGGGCGGCGACCTTGCCGGCCGGGATGTCCGACATGTCCCACGTGCTGGCGCCCAGGACCCGCAGGTCGACGTGTCGGTCTAGGGCCTTGCCGACGCCGGCGCTGGACACGTCGGTGGGGCTCTTGCGGAGCTGGTCCAACCGGGAGACCCGCTTGCCCTGCTCGACCACGACCAGGTCCTGCAGGACCCGCTTCTGCGCAGGGCTGGGCAGCGCGGCGAGCATCTTGTACTGGCGGGCGGCGACCCGGCCGCGTACGTCGGACACCAGCCGCTCCAACCTGCTCACACCGGGCAGCAGGATCCGCGTCTCGACCAGGCGGTGGGTGGCCAGGTCGAACAGCACGATGGGGCGTTCGTTGGTATTCCACGCCCGCCGGTACACCCAGCACGCCAGGGCGAACCAATGTTCGTCCTCGAACACGGTGAAGGCGTAGTCGTCGCGGATCTGCTTCTGGTGGTGGCGGCCCTCCATGTCCACCTTCACGGTCACGGTCACGGTGGACGTGGAGGTGGCGTGCGGACGGGAAGTGGCCTTGGCATGGGCGGTGGCCTTCTGTCTGGGCCCGGGGGCGCGGGCGGGGTGGGGCGGATCTGGCCGATGACGATGTCGGCGGCGCCGCCTCCACCCGCACCGACAGGGACGATGGCGACGACCCTCTGCGATGGTGTGGATCACCTTGCTGCTGGCCTCTCCAAGGAGCAGGACCCCGTCCAGACCGAGTTCAATGCGGATAAGTTCGCAGAGCTCGGAGCGTGGGGTGCCAGCGTGACCGACAAGGAGGGTGCCGCTCCATTTCGGGCCGCTCCGCTTTGAATGGCAATGGGCGGAAGGCAGGAGTGTTTTCGAAACTTTCCACCTTCCGCGTGGTGGGCCGGTCTCATTCCAGCTGGCTTCTCCGCCTCAGACCGTATTCCGGCTGATTAAGCCATGCCATTGGACGGCCAATAATTCTTGGACAATGAAGCCGGGGCAGACGCTCGCGACTATTAACGGCACGTACCAAGAGGCGGAAATCAAGTTTAATCAAGGGGTCTTCGCGAAACTGATCATCGGGAGAGTGTTCGTTGTTTACTCCCGCCCCTTTCCCACCCCAGCAGTCTTCGCCATTCGGCTCCAGCTCCGGCTGCATCGCCCTCAGCCTGCCGTACCAGCCGACCTGTCGTTAAGGAAGCCGTCACCAAGTACACACGAGTGGAGTTGGCGCAGGTACCGAAGAAAGGGGCAATGGGTGCTGGCGCCCGCAGTGACGTCTTGCGAATCGGCGCTTGGTGCCGATTGGTCTGCACTCCGCCAGGCGACCGGCCCCAGCAGGGCTGACCTCACGAAACGGGGCAGCGCCACCGGAAGGGCCGGAGGTTGTCCGCAGCGAGCGGCGGGCCCGGGAGGGCCCGCCGCCGCGTGCCGGATCAGCTGATGAAGAATTCGTTGCTGCGTGCGGTGGATACGCTGCCGTCGCCCATGCGAAGCACGCCGACGAACTCGTACAGACCGTTGGCCTGGAAGTCGGCGGCGTCGATCGCGTAGGTCGACTGCTTGACATAGCCGTTGTTGCCCGCCTGCGGGCCCACCGAGCTCCAGCCTTCGCCTGGGACGCCGGCCCGTTCGTTGAGGACTCTGGCAGCGAAGGTGGTGGTGTTGCCGGAGGTGGAACGAGCGCTGATGATGAGCCTGTAGCTGAACTTGTTGTCGCCTGCCGAGTCGCTCGCGTCAGCCTGCAGCATCAGGTGGAACCGGGGACGGGGGTTCCCACCGACCTCGTTGGGGGTGTCGTCCATCGTGCCGTTGGCGACGCTGGAGACATAGAGTCGTACGATCTTCACATCCGTGGCCATAGCCGGCCTCCTCGGGCTGGAGCGTCGAGCCTCGTTTCTCACCTGCCGGCAGGGCGCTCAGAATAACCATTGGTCGAGGCGACCGTTCTTGATCAAAGGCCGCATGGCGATTCCATCAAAGAGCCGAGCCAGTTGAATGAATCGGCAGATCATCGGGATCTGCCTGACTCTGGGACCTATCGCACCCGTGAGGCCGATGGGTTCCCGAGGCCGAGTTCGAACGCGTGCCTTACCGCCCGTAATTTGTAAGACTCGCTCTATGCATACACCCTTGGCGGCAGATGTGCCAACTTCCGACCAAATCCCTATGTCCCAGGCGTCACCACCGCGTGCACCAACCCCCTGCCAAGCCGCGACGACAGCCATAACACCAGGTCAAGCCCGCAAGGCACAATTATTTGCCAATATGACCGAAATTCTCACGCAGCGTTTCACGAGGAGAACGGATTTGGCATGACAGCGTCCAGGAAATCCGGATCATACGGGACGCCCGCTGATCGCGAACGTAGCCTCCGCAGGATATGCAGGTACAAAATTGAATGGCTTGAGTTTCGTGACTCCGGCGCGAACCGAATCAGCCGCCGGCACGGATGAGGCCGTGTTCGTAGGCGCACACGACGGCTTGAACGCGGTCGCGGAGGCCGAGGTTCGATCACCCGCCGAGTGACGGCCAGGTCGAGCAGCCCCGCGCCGGCGACGATGCGGATGGCGTCGACAAGGTCTTCGGGAGACGCGTTCTTGAGCAGGAAGCCGCTCGCCCCCGCCCGCAGCGCTTCGTACACGTTGGAATCGATGTCGAAGGTGGTCAGGACTATGACGCGGGTCGAGGGTGGGGTGTCGGCGTACAGCTGGCGCTTGTCCGCCCTCGCGGCACCGCACTACCTTGCCGATGTGGATCTTTTCGTACGCGCCTGGACGGCGTTGCGCACGGCGGTCGCCGAACTCCCGGACGAGGACTTCGCGCGGCCGTCCGGCTGCGCCGGCTGGCTCGTTCGGGACCTGGTGTGCCATCTGGTCATCGACGCCCAGGACGTCCTGATCACCCTCGTGACCCCTGCCGAAACGGAGCCGACCCGCGACGCGGTGACCTACTGGGACGTCGCCGCGACGCCGCCGACCGGCGACGACCCGCTCGACGCGTTGACCGTCCGGCTGGCCGCCGCGTACGAGGAGCCTCGGCTGCTCAAGTTCCACCTCGACGACGTCGGCTCCGCCGCCGGTCGCGCCGCCGAACTCGCCGACCCGGGCCTCCGGGTCGGCACCCGCGGCGAGGTCATCACCGCGGGCGACTACCTCGCCGCGTACGTCCTGGAGTGGACGCTGCACCACCTCGACCTGGTCGCGCACCTCCCGGACGTGGCGGAACCGCCGGCCGAGGGGCTGGCCCGGTCCCGCGAGATGCTGGAGAAGATCGCCGGGACCGCGTTCCCCGTGCCGTTCTCCGACCAGGACGCGCTGCTGGTCGGCACCGGGCGGCGTAGCCCGACCGACACGGAGAAGGCCGAACTGGGCGAGCTGGCCGCGAAACTCCCATTCGTCCTCGGATAATCGAAGTAACTATGAAAAACTAGTCACTCTTGATTCGATGTTACAGTGACGGCATGACACGCGGAGGACTGCGGGAGCGTAAGAAGGCCCAGACACGCAAGCGGCTGGCCGACACGGCCTTCGCGATGTTCCGCGAGCGCGGCTTCGACGCGGTGACCGTGGCCGAGATCGCCGACGCGTGCGACATCGCGGTCAGCACGCTGTTCGCCTACTTCCCCAGCAAGGAGTCGCTGGTCTTCGACCAGGAGGCCGCGCACGAACAGCGGCTGGACTCCGTGGTGCGCGACCGTGCGGCAGGAGCGACGATCCTGGACGCGCTGGAGGCCCATCTCGCCGCGCCCAAGCCGCGCCGGCCCGGCGAACCTTCCCGCGAGGAGTTCCTGGACCTGGTCCACGCCACCCCCGCGCTGCGCGACCACTTCATGCGCACGCAACGCACCTGGGAGACCACTCTCGCCCAGGCCATCGCCGAGGAGGCCGGGCTGCCCGACGATGACCTCCAGGCTCGCGCGCTGGCCCGCTTCGCCCTGGACGTCGGCGCCCTCGCCGAGGAGAGCCCCGATCCCGCACACACGCTGCGCATCCTGTTCGCCCGGCTGCGCAACGGCTGGGCCGACCTGGACCGCACTCCGACCGCCCGCCCTGACACCGGCAGCCGATAGCGAGACCAGGTCCGCGCGACGGCAATCGGCGCTGATCGGGCTGCTCGCCCAGGCGGCGGCCATTCCCGCCCGGGACGTCATCGCGTCATTGGCCGCCGTACTCGCGCTCGCCCAGGCCGCTGCCGGGATCTCCGTCGCCCGACGGGAGGCCTGAGATACCGGCCAGGAGCAGGTTCGTCAGCCTCCCAACCGCGACGGCCGCCCGTTCGGGGGGAAGCGCCCGGAAGGACGCGATCGCCGACAGGCCGACGCGTACGTCCTCGACCGACACTTCGGCACGGACGACGCCGCTCCCGCGGGCACGTTCGACGAGCCGCGCCAGGCCCGCGGCCTGCGCGCCGCGCTCCTCGGCGAACACCACCGGCCGGGAGCCGAGCACCGCCTCGTTCAGCCGCCGGTCCCGGACCTGCCGCTCGGCGAAGCGGCGGATGGTCCCGCCCAGCGCCCGCCAAGGGTCGGGGTCGTCGAGCGCGGCCCGCATCTCCGAGCGGCAGACGGCGACGTGCTCGACGAGGACGGCGGAGACAAGGTCCGTACGCGACGGGAAGTGCCGGTAGACGGTCGCGACGCCGAGGCCCGCGCGCCCGGCGATCTCCCGCATGGGCAGGTCCAGCCCGTCGGCGGCGAACGCGGCCCGCGCGGCCGTCACGATGCGCCGCCGGTTGTGCGCCGCGTCCGAGCGGGGTTTCCGAGTCATTGTCGTTCGCGCGCCTCTCACTTCGCCACCAGCCGGAACAGCGGTCCCACATCCATGGCTACCGTAATGCGCATTCCTCACCTGAACCCCCGGAGGGGCATGATGTTCGCTGTCCAGTTTGACCGTTTCGGTGGTCCCGAGGTGCTCGCCGTCGGCCCGTTTCCCGAGCCGCACGCGGGTCCCGGCGAGATCCGCGTCAGGGCGGCCGCCGCCGGCGTGGCGCCCGTCGACCTCGCGCTTCGCGCCGGCCTCTCGCCGTCACGCGACCGGCTCCAGTTGCCGCACATCCCGGGTGTGGACGCCGCCGGGGTGATCGACGAAGTCGGTACGGACGTCACCGGCTGGTCGGCCGGCGACGAGGTGTTCGGTGCGGTGGACGTGGCGCGGCTGGGCGGTGCGAGCGCGGAGTTCGTCGTGCTGCGGTTCTGGGCCGCCAAGCCGGGGTCGATGTCCTGGGAGGAGGCCGGCGCGGCGGGCAGCGGCGTCGAGACGGCGACCCGCGCGCTGGACGTGCTCGGCGTGGACGAGGGGGCGACGCTGCTGATCGACGGCGCGGCGGGCGGCGTCGGGAGCGTCGCGGTTCAGCTGGCGGTCGCGCGCGGTGCCCGGGTGGTCGGGACGGGCCGTCTCGAGAGCCGGGATTTCCTCGCCGGGCTCGGCGCGATCCCCGTCCCGTACGGGCCCGGGCTGCCCGAACGAGTCCGGGCCCTGGGGCGGATCGACCTGGCGCTCGACGTCGCGGGCGCCGGCTCGCTGCCCGAGCTGGTCGCGATCACCGGTGCGGCGGCGTCGGTGCTCACCCTCGCCGACTTCACCGGCCCGTCGCTCGGGGTCCGCCTCTCACGTGGCGAACTGGCCGGTGAACCGGACGGACGGCATGGCCTGGCTCTCGCGGCCACGCTGTCAGAGGAGGGGCGCTTCCACGTTCCCCTGCGGGAGGTGTTCCCCATCGAACGGGCGGCGCAGGCGCACGCGGCCGCCACGCGAGGACCGCGACACGGCAAGATCGCCCTCACGACCCACCGTTGATCAGCGGCGGTAGGTGCCGTCATCTCGGCGGTCGCGCGCCCACCCTGCCGACCAGCCCGGGCTGGGCTTGGCGCATGCGGTCGTTGAGGTCGCGTCGCACGCTGTCGACGTCACCGGTGAAGTTCTCCGACAGGTTGTCCATCAGCTCCGCGCAGGCCTCAGCGGCGGCCGCCGACCGGGGCAGCATGACCTCTTCGTAGGCGGCGATGGCCCGGTCGAGGTCGGAATGGGTGGCGATGGCCGTGGCCAGGTCGCTGCCGTCGATCAGGGCCAGGTTGGCGCCGATGCCGAAGGGCGGCATGAGGTGGGCGGCGTCGCCGAGCAGGGTGATGCCGGGAACGTGGTCCCAGGTGTGCCCAACGGGCAGCACGTGCAGGGGCCGGTTGACGAACCCACTGTCGTTGTCGCGGAACAGGTCGAGGAACCGAGGGTCCCAGCCGGTGAACACGCCGCGCAGGTGATCGCACACCGCCGCGGTGTCGCCGAGGTCGAGGCCGGCGGTGACATGCCAGTCCGCGGGTGCGTCGAAGGCGGCGTAGAGGCGGATGTGGGCGCCGCTGTTGCGCTGGGCCGAGATCATTTTCCCGTCGGCTCGCGCCGCCAGCGTGCCCGGCCCCACCCAGCGGGCGAGGTCGGGGTGGCGGAGGTCGACATCGTCGAGGAACGCCTCGACGATCGTGGAGCCCGTGTAGCGGGGGATGGCGTCCGAGACGGCCGGGCGGAGCCGGGACCAGGCGCCGTCGGCGCCGACGACGAGGTCGAAGTCCGCGGTAGTGCCATCGGCGAAGCGCAGGCGAGCGCCGCCCTCCAGTGGGTCGACCCCGTCCACCCCGTGCCCCCAGCGGACGGTGCCCGAGATGAGGGAGTCCAGGAGCAGGCCCCGCAACTGACCCCGATCGATCTCCGGCGCGTAACTCTCGTCACGGCTGTCGGTGGGCCGCTCGTGGTGGACCAGCGTGGCCGTGAACGGATCCAGCCCCCGCAACTCCTGCCCCTGCGCCCGAGCCAGGGCGGCGAACTGCTCGAACAGGCCGACCGCCCGCAGCGCGGCCTGACCGGTCGGGACGTGCAGGTCCAGCATGCCGCCCTGCCAGCGGGCATCGCGGGAGGCCTCCCGTTCGAACACGGCTGCCGGGATGCCGTGTGTCCGCAGGCCGCGGGCACAGGCGAGACCGCCGACGCCGGCGCCCACGATCGCGATGCGGAGGTCACGGGGAGAGGTCATGACAGGTTCCTTCTGTCGTCGGTGGAGGCCGGGGGAGTCCGGCTCGCGACTCAGAAAACCATAGTGACTACGATTATGCAATCAGTCTGATTTCGTACTGGATTCGATTTTCCTGGACAAGCTACTTCGCGATCGCCTCACGTACGGCCGGGACGATCTCCTGGGCCCAGCGGGCCAGGATGGTGAGGTCCTGGGCGCCGTGATCGGCGGAGAAGAGCGTGAAGCCCGACGCGCCGTGCTCCAGCACGGCGCCGGTCAGTTCCTCGACCCACTGGTCGACGGAGCCGCCGAGCCAGCGGCCGCCGTGGTCGCGGGTGGCGGGCAGCGGCTGGTCGGTGATGCGGCCGGGGAAGTTGAAGATCGTGCGGATCTCGCTCGGATCGCGACCCACGGACGCTGCCGCCTCGTCGATGATGGGCCGCGAGGCCCGATAGCGCTCGCTGAGCCAGTCGGCCGCGTGGCCGGGGATCCAGCCGTCGGCCACCCGACCGGTGGCGGCCAGGGATTTCGGGCCGACCGACCCGGTCCACACGGGCGGCGCGGCCACGGGAGCGGGCTCGATCTGCTTCACCTGGTAGTGGCGGCCCTGGTAGGTGACCGGAGGGCCGCCGCCCGACAGCAGCTTGACCAGGACGATCGCCTCCTCGAAGGCGTCCACGGCGTCGCCGGGCGTCAGCCGCGGCACCCCCATGTCGGCGATGCGATCCCACAGCCCGCCCGCGCCCATGCCGAGCACGATCCGGCCGCCCGACAGGGCCGACAACGATGTCACCGTCCTGGCCAGCATGGGAGCGGGCCTGGTCGGCAGGTTGGTGACGTTGGCGAAACCGGCGATGCGCTGCGTACGCCCGAGAATGAAGCCGAGCGCGGCGTAAGCGTCCAGGCGCTCGCCTAGGTAGGGATGGTCGGACAAGGTGAAGATGTCGAGCCCGTCCCGGTCGGCCTGCTGGGTCATGCGCAGCAGCTCGGGTGTGTCGTCGATGTTGGAATGCGCGCCAAAACCGAAGACGACGTTATGTGCGGACAATGTTCTGCCTTTCTGGGCAAAGAGAGATGGCTATCAGGCGGGGCCGAACTGCTGGGTGAAGCGGCCGGTGAACAGGTCGGCCCCCTTGTACGCAGAGACGGTCTCAATCGGGACGACAGCCGGGCCGTCGGGGGTGGGCAGCTGGCCGACACCCCCTCGCGGGCCGAGGGGCAACAGGATCATGGGGTGGGGCAGCGGCTGGTAGGTGGCCGTGGGCTGCTCGCCGCGCAGCTGGGCGATGATGTTCTGGGCCACCACCTCCGCGTGCTGCATCGCGTACCCCGCCATCTTGGCTTCGGCGACGTCGGTGATGTCGCCGATGGCGTAGACGTGGTCGTACCCGTGCACGTTGAGGGTCTCGGTGACAGGCACCTGCCCCTGCGGCGTACGAGTCGTCAGCCGATCGTCGGCGAGGTAGTCGCTGTTGACGCGCACGCCGTGCGCGCGGAACCAGATGTCGGCGGTGATCTCCTCGCCGCCTGTCGTGGTGGCGGTGAACGTCGCCGCCCGGCCGGGCTCGGTCGCCGGAGGTGCGGTCAGGCCGGTGTCCAGCCGCAGGTGGATCCCCCGCTCGTCGAGCTGGCGGCGCAGCTCCTCGTGCATCTCCGCGGGGAAGGCGGCCAGCAGTCGTTCGGCCGGGTCGACGATGGTCACGTGCTTGTGCGGCCAGACATCCTTGATCTCCCCGGCCAGTTCCAGGCCGACCGGCCCGGCACCGAGGATCAGCACCCGCTCGGCACCCGCCAGTTCCTTGTGGGTCCGGAGCAGGTCGTCCAGGACCTCGTCCGTGGCATCAGAGGTGGGCTTGGCGGGGTAGGCGTAGCTGGAACCGGTGGCCAGGACCAGGTAATCGGCCTCGACCCGCCGGCCTGAGGCCAGGGTGACGCCGCCGGGGTCCACCGAGACCGCGCGGTCGCGCACCACCGTGCCGCGCCTGAGCCACTGGTGGTAGGGGAAGAACATGTTGTGCGCCCAGTCGGGCTGGGTCAGCGCCCGCAGGGAGCCGGCCGAGTTGATGAACGCGTCCCGCGGGTCGATGAGGACGACATCGGCCTCCGAGTCCAGCGCCTTGGCGACCGCAGAGCCACCGTAACCTCCGCCGACGACCACGACTGTACTACTCATCATTCACGCTCCACCACAAGAAAGGACTTGAGTTCGCACCACGAACAATATTAGTTCGTAGGGCGAACTGCAACTCCTCCTCGGGTTCAGCGCGGGAAATCTGGCTCCACGAAGACGGTGGGAACCTTGTTGTCCGTCACGACGCGGCCGAGCAGGGCGGCGAGCGTGTCCCGCTCCGCCGGGGCGAACCCTGAGGTGAGTTCCTCGACGCGGCGGCAGGTCTCGGCGTAGAACTCGTCGACGAGCTTGGCGCCCTTCCTGGTGAGCGCCACTCTTACCGCGCGGGAGTCCTGGGGGTCGGGTTTGCGCTCGACCAGGCCGTTGCGCTCGGTGCGATCGACCAGGCCGGTCAGGCTCGACTTGGCCAGGCCGAGCACCGTCCCCAGCTCGCTCATGCCGTACGGCTGCGCCATCAGGACGCACAGCAACTGGCCCTGCTGCTGGGTGAGGCCGTATTCGCGGGCGGATTCTGCGTACACGGCATTCACCAGGAACGTGGACCGCACCAGCGCCGCCACCGTCCCGATCTGGCCGTCGACATTTCTACTCACTGGGACAGAGTAACAAATTCGTAGGACGAACTACCATCTCGGGTGACCGGGAAACCGCGTCCCGCGGCCCTACCAGCGCGTCCCGACCCCCCGGGCGGCCGACGGCGAGGAAGGCGGCCGCGTCGCGGGCGTTGATCCCGCCGGTCGCGACGGAACGGACGGCGGGGAACGGCGCGAGCCAGGTGAAGCCATGCGGCCGAAAGACCGGCAGGCGCATGGTGGCGGGGCTTTGGGTGCGATGACGTGCCAAAACCCCAAAAAGGTGGGCATAGTGGACAGGAGTTACTGGTGGTGTCGGTGAGGTGGGAGAGGGTGTCAGGCGAAGTGGCGGGCGAGAGCGCTGAGAGCTGAGTGCCATGTGGCTTGACGGGCTTCCGGTTCCCGCGTGGCTGCGGCCGTGGGTCGGGTGGGTCGTGGGGACGGATTGGCCGCAGGGAGACGAGCGGAGCTTGTTCCGGTTGGCCGATGCGCTCGTGGCTGCCGCGCGGAAGGTAGTGGCCGGAGTCGACGGGTTGGCGGAGTGGCTGGCCGGCCGGAGGCAGGGGGAGTGGGATGGGGACGCGCTCAAGGCGTTCGTGAAGCGGGTCGACGAGACCGTCGGAGGGCGGAAAGCCCGGCTGGTGAAGGAGCTCGTGTCGTTCGCGATCGAGCTGAACGAGCTTGGCGTGCAGGTCCAGTACACCAAGCGGATGATCAAGCTGGCCGTGTTGCTGTTCGTGGTTCAGATGCTGTGGCTGACGTGGGCGCTGTTGCACCCGGCCGGGCGGTTGACGGCGCAGGGGCTGTTCAAGGTGCGGGCTGAGGCCGCGCGGTGGACGGTCAGGCAGTTCAGGCAGCGGCTGATGGTGAACGTCGCACTCTTCGGGGCGCTGATGGGCGGGATGGACCTGTACGTACAGGCCACCCAGACGCGGCGCGACCACATCGACCTCAAGCAGGTGGCGACCTCCGCGGGGATGGGCATGATGACCGGCGGGCTGCTGACGGGATTGGCGTGGGCGTTGCCCACGCGGTCGCTGTGGATGTTGATGGGGCATTCGGGGGTGGCGTCGGCGGGGGCGACGGTGGCGAGTTCGCTGATGAGCGGGCAGCCGCTCGATTGGACGGTGATGGCCAAGGCGTTCACCTCGGGGATGGTGGGCGGCGTGGACGCCCACTGGGCCAGTTGGACGCCGGGCCGGGCCACGGGACATGGTGGCGACGCGGTGCCGGGCCATTCGTCGGCCGGGGATGCCGGGCCTGTGCTCGGAGGGACAGACGGGCGTTCGCCGCGAGGGGCGTCCGATGGTGGCGGGCCCATGCCTTCGCCGAGAGGGCAGGAGCGTGGAGTCTCCTCCCCGGCTGAGGCGGACGGGCCGGTACGGGGCGTACAGAACGGAGACGAGTCAGGGGCGGCGGCCGCTGGGAGGCGTACGGACCTGAGCGGCGTACGGGAGGAGCCTGGTGCGGGTCACCCGGCGTCGCATACCGGACGCATCGACCAGTTGATCAACCGGGATCCGCACGCGGACGTTGACCCCCCAACTCTGCGGTTGGGGCGGGAAGATGCACCGACGGCCGGGCTGCGGCAGAACAATGGTGATCCGTCTGGTGTGCGCGCCCGTGACGCCGTCACCGGGCGGATTGAGGACGCGCCGACGGTGCGGCTGAGGGAGAGCGGAGCGGGACGGGGCGAGAACGGTCCTGGTGGGCGGATCGAGGATACGCCGACGATCAGGCTGCGGCAGGGCGACGGCGGGAAGCCCGCCGATTCGGCCGGGCCGCGACCGGGCGAGGCGGTGACGCGCCGCATTGAGGACGCGCCGACCGTACGGCTGCGGGAAGGCGCGCCCGAGCCGGGCAGGACGGCCGACGCGAACGGGACGCGGGACGCGGGGCAAGCCGTGGACGCGGGCAGCGTGTCGGACCGGAGCAGGACGACAGAGACCAGCCAGGTGGCGGACACCTCGGCGGCACGGGCACCGGAGACGCCTGTGGCGCAGGTCAGGCAACCGTGGTACGCGCAGGAGGGTTTCCGTGAGCCGTCACGCATCGGTCACTGGACCTTCCCCGGCGAACTGGTGCGCGGGCTGCTGTCAGGGATCAAGGACCGCATCCTGCTCAGTGGCGGGATGGTCAACGCAGGACATGTCGCAAGGCTGGACTTCCATGACGGCAGTAGCGCGGTCGAGAAGGTGCTGCAGAGGCCCGGGGTCGTCGACATCGAGGCGAAACATCCGAGACGTCGCGCCGATTCCGAGGAACTGGGGTCGCTCGTCTACGAGGCGGTCGGGGCGCGGGTTCCACGGGTTTACCGGATGGGGCCGGATCGGCTGCTGATCGAGTTTCTCCACGGGTTCGGGTTGCCGAGGGCGCTGGGCAAGCCCGGAGATGTCCTGTTGATCGGGCTCGGTGACGCGCTGACGCTCAACGCGGACAGGTGGCGGACCAACTTCATGGTCGCCGAGGATGGCCGGATGGCGGGCATCGATCACGAGTTCTGCTTCATCGATCCGGCTGATCTGCACCAGATGCGCGGGCTGTCGCAGTGGGCCAGGCCGTTCTTCGACCGGTTCGAGATCGTGGAAGGGCCTGAGGGGGCTCGGTTCGCGTTCGAGTGGAGAAACAACGAGCTCAGTGCCGCTGATGTGGCGCGGATCGGGACGCGGCTGCGCGAACTGGAGTCGCACTTCACGGCCAGAGGCAGGCAGGATTGGTACACGGGGCTCATGGAACGGTGGGAGGGGATCGCCCGGCACGCGGCCAACGGGCCGGGATCGATCATCGATGGCGGATGAACGGTTACCGGGAAACCGCGTCCCGCAGCCGTACCAGCGCGTCCGGATCGTTCAACGCGGATCCGACCGCGACCCCCCGGCACCCGGCGGCGAGGAAGTCGGCCGCGTTGTGGGCGTTGATCCCGCCGGTCGCGACGAAACGGACGGCGGGGAACGGCGCGAGCTGCGCGGTGATCCAGCCGGGGCCGAGCTGTTCGGCGGGAAACGCCTTGAGCCAGGTGAAGCCCTGCGCCAGAGCCGTCGCGATCTCCGTGGAGGTGGCCACGCCGGGCAGGTGGGGGAGTCCGAGCCGCCGCGACTCGGCGACGACCTCGGGGTGCAGGCCGGGCGCGACCGTGAACGCCGCGCCCAGACGGCTGACCTCCGCGAGCTGTTCGGCGGTGGTCACGGTCCCCGCGCCGATGCTCCTGCCGTGCCCCCGCGCCGCGTCGAGCGCCGCGCGCAGGGACGGCAGGGCGTCGGGCGTCTGTACGGGCACCTCGATCAGCTCGACGCCGAACGCCCAGGCGCGCTCGCACATCTCCACGGTCGCCTCGGGATCGAGGTTGCGGAAGATGCCGAGAATCGGGTTACGGTCGAGGTGCCGGCCGAAGAACTCAGCGGCGTCCATATGCGTCTCCTCCCCAGCCCAGGTTCTTCGAGATCTGGTGGGCCGCTTCGCGGAAATCGTCGATGTGTACGCGCAGCTCCGCCAGTGGCGCGACCGCTCGCAGAGCGGTGACGGAGATGGCGTGGGTGACCTGGCCGCGGGCGTCGAACACCGGCAGCGCCAGGCAGTTGATGTAGTCCTCGTGCTCGCCGTCGTCCTCGGCCCATCCTCGTTCCCGGGTGAGCGCGAGGTCCGCTTCGAGCGCGTCGGCGTCGGTGATGGTCGTGGGCGTGAAGCGGGTGAAGGAGGCGTGTTCCAGGATCCGCGCCCGGGTCTTCTCGTCCTGGTAGGCGAAGATGACCTTCGCGACGGCCGCGGTGTGCGTCTGGGCGGGCAGCCCGATACGGGAGCCCATGGCCACGGTGCCCCGGCCGTCGATCTTGTCGACGTAGACGACCTGGTCTCCGGCCAGCTCGCCGAGGTGGACCGTGTGGCCGTACTTCTCGCCCAGCTCATGCAGGATCGGGTGCGCGAGTGAACGGGCCTCGACCTGGTCGAGAGCCAGCTGGCCGAGCGCGATGAGCTGGAAGCCCATGCCGTACGCGCCGCCGGGCACCCGCCGGACGAACCCGCCCTCCTCCAGGGTCTGCAGCAGCCTCAGCGCGGTCGACTTGTGCACGCCCAGGTGCTCGGCGATCTGACCGAGCGTGCGGTGTCGTACGGAGACGAAACCGATGATGTCAATGGCCCGGGCGACGGTCTGCGACATAGGCGTGCGCTCCTTCGGTGAGCAGCGTGACGATCTCGTCAGCGGGAGGAAGATCGGCCAGGTCGGCCGGAGTCATCAGGACCCGGGAAGCCGCGTAGTGCCCCAGCCGCAGCCGGGTCGCCTCGTCGCGGCCGTCCAGGAACCCGCTCAGCCAGCCGGCGGCGAAGGCGTCGCCCGCGCCGACCGCGTCCAGGACCTCGACCGGCATCGACGGCTCGCGGTGCACGCCCGTGGGGGTGAAGCTGACCGCCTCGATCGCGGCGTCCTTCACGATCAGGTACGGCAGGCCGTCGAGCAGCTCGCGCACGCTCTCCGCGTCCGACGTCCCCCACAGCGCCGCCGCCTCGTCCCGCCCGACGAAGACCACGTCGGCTCGGCGCGCGAGCTCCAGGAGCACGTCGGGCCCGTCGCCCGACCACAGGCCGGGACGGTGGTTGACGTCGAAGCTGACCACGGACGGACGCAACGGGCGGTCGAACACGATGTGCCGGGTCAGGTCCAGGCACGGCTCGGAGAGCGCCGCGGTGATGCCGGAGATGTGCGTCACCCGGGGCGGCGGCGCCGCCCAGCCGGCGACCTCGGCGGCGCTCATCGCCGAGGCCGCCGAACCCCGCCGGTAGTAGTAGACCGAGGTGCCCGACGAGGTCGGGTCCTTGAAGTACACGGCTGTGGGCCGCTCGGCGTCACGGCGTACGAGCTCGACGTTCACCCCGTGCGCGCGCAGTGAGTCGACGATGACGTCACCCAGCGGATCGCGGCCGACCGCGCTCGCCCACGCCGTGCTGTGGCCGAGCTGGGCGAGCAGTGCCGCCACGTTCGACTCCGCGCCGCCCGGCCGCAGGATGTACGTGCTGTCGGCGTCGAGCCGCCCGTCGACCGGGGTGACCATCACCATGGTCTCCCCGATCGCGAGCACGTCTGCTGGTCTCATCGGCCGCCTTTCGTTGCACATGTTGCAATAGCTATGCTGCATTTGCAACATATCAAATGAGTGGACTGGTTGCTAAATGGGGAGTTCCCCACTTAGTCTGTCCCGCATGACACTGGGCGCCGACGATCGCGCGGCCATCACAGAGCTGATCTCCCTGCACGGGCACCTGTTCGACGACGGCGAGTTGGACCGGCTGGACGAGCTGTTCACCGCCGACGTCGTTTACGACGCCTCGGACTTCGGCGCCGGATCGCTGGAAGGGGTGGCGGCGATCAGGGCGGCCGCGCTCACGCTGGGTGCGGCGAACCCCGTCGGCCATCACGTCACGAACGTCGTGCTCACCGAGATCGCCGACGGTCAGGTCCGCGCCCGATCCAAGGGGATCAGCATCATGGCGGGCGGCACCTGCGGAAGCGTGACCTACGACGACGTCATCTCGTACGGCGACCAGGGGTGGCGGCTGAGCTACCGCAAGATCATCGCGCGCCGGGAACCCCTCGGCGGGCGTCATGCGAGCAGTCAACCGGACGAATCTGGGCATACCGGGTAGCAGAGCCGAACCAGGGCTCTATAGGATCCGCGAAAGCGCTTTCCCACCCGTCGGCACCACGCCCGAGCCTGTGACGGTCACCGGTGACGGGGAGGCCAAGGTGGGGGTGCTCATCGCCGCGCCCTCGCCGGAGGGCTCCATCCACCGGGTCACCGCCGTCGCGGAAGGCGCGGGCGAACGCCGTACTCTCGACGGGAGCGTCGAGGCGGCGGCCACCGGCTGGACGATGTGGATGGTCTCGCACTTCCGCTACGACTTCATCCGGATCATGCTCCCGCTGTCCCGGCCGATCATCATGACCCTCGCCATCATGTCGTTCCAGTGGCGTCGGTCCTGTCCATGATCGCCCTTGTCGCGATCTACCTGATCTTCCAGAAGTACGTGATGAACGCCGACCTCGGCGCGGGCCTGAAGGACTAGGGCGCGTCCCGTCACCGGCCCTGCAGCCGGAGCAGCGCCCGATACATCGCGGTAGGCGTCGGCGGGTCGGGGAGCGGCTCCGCCCCCGGCCCGGCGAAGGCCTGGAGCAGGTACGCCAGCAGGCGCCGGTAGGTGCCGGGCGCCGCGTCGGCCGTTGCGGTGATGACGCCCGCGCAGGCCATCAGCAACATCACGAGATCCTCGGGCACGAAGTCGGCGCGTAGCCGTCCGGTCGCCTTGGCCCGGTCGATCAGCTCGACGAAGCCGTGATAGGCGCGGGCGCGTTCGGCCTCGAACTCCTTGGCCGTCGGCAGGCTCAACGTCAGCAGGTCGGCGAAGCCGCGATCGGTGGCCTGCATGGCGCACACCGTCTCCAGGTAGCCGCAGAAGCCGTGCCAGGCGTCCGGGTCGGCCAGGGCGACGCTGACCGCGTCGGCGTAGGCGGCCATCTTGTTGTCGAACGCGGCCGCGATCAGCTCGTCCCGGGTGGGGAAGCGCCGGTAGAGGGTGGCGATGCCGACCCCGGCCTGGCGGGCGACCTCCTCGATGGGCGCGTCCAGCCCCTGCTCGGCGAAGACGCGGCGGGCGGCGGCGATGATGCGCTCACGGTTGCGGGCCGCGTCCGCGCGCAGCGATGGCGGGGTAGTCACCTCTCCAGCATACAAGTGGAGTAAGACCTCCAGTTATGCTGTTACGCTGACTCACAAATGGAGGGAACCCTTCATTTACCTCTAGGAAGGACCGCCATGCGCGCTCTGGTCGTTACCGCCGTTCCCGGCAGCCCCGCGCTGACCGAGGTGCCCGCCCCGGCCCCCGAGGCCGGTGAGCTGCTGGTGCGCGTCGCCGCCACCTCCGTCAACGGCTTCGACGCGGCCACCGCCGCCGGAATGCTGCAGGGGATGATGGAGCACCGCTTCCCGCTGGTGCTCGGCAAGGACTTCGCCGGCACCGTCGAGGCCGTCGGCTCGGACGTGACCGGTTTCACGGCCGGTGACGTGGTGTTCGGGGTGGTGATGAAGCCGTTCCTGGGCACCGGCTCGCTCGGCGAGTACGTCACCGTCACGGCCGGCTACGGCGTCACGCGCGTTCCCGGCAAGCTCGGCGTCGCCGAGGCGGGCGCGCTGGGCCTGGCCGGCACGGCGGCGCTGACCGCCGTCGAGGCCCTCGACCTCCGGGAGGGGGAGAGCGTGCTGATCGTGGGTGCGACCGGTGGGGTCGGCGCGCTCGCGCTCCAGTACGCCCGGGCCCGCGGCGCCCAGGTGATCGCCACCGCGCGACCGGGCGCCGAGACCGACTTCGTCCGCGACCTGGCCGGGGACGGCATCGACGTGGTGGACCACAGCGGCGACCTGGCGGCCCAGGTCCGCGCCCTCGCGCCCGGAGGGGTGACCGCGGGCCTGCACCTCGCCGGTGACGGCGCCCTGGTGGCCGACCTGGTGACCGACGGCGGGCGGTTCGCCTCCACCCTGGGCTTCGCGCCCGAAGGCGATCGGCTCGCCGCGACCGCGGTCATGGCCGACCCCACGGTCGCCGTCCTGGACCGGTTGGCCGCCGACGCCGCGGGCGGCGCCATCCGGGTGCCCGTCACCCGCTCCTACCCGCTGGCGGAGGCGGCCCAGGCGTTCGACGACTTCGGCGCGGGCGCCATCGGCAAGCTCGCCATCACCGTGGGCTGAGACCGTCCGCACGAGCCCATGTGCGAAGAGTCCATCTCCGATGACGTTGGGTGACGGTAGATTTCCCGTGTGGCGAACGGAGCGGATTTTCGCGAGGCCGGGATCGGAGCCGAGCGGCGGCGGCGTTTCGCCGATCCCGCCGCCGGCTGCCCCTATCCGGGGCTGATGTCCTTCCGCACGGAGGACGCGCGCTGGTTCTTCGGCCGCGACCGGGCCGTGGCCGACCTGGTGGACCTGCTGGCCGATCCCGATACGGCAGGCCATCCGGCGATCGTGATCGGCCCCTCGGGAGTGGGCAAGTCCTCGCTGCTGCGAGCCGGTCTGGCCCCGGCCGTGCTGCGAGGGGCGCTTCCCGGCCGCCGGCCCGGGCAGCCGAGTGTGGCGTACCTGACGCCTACGGCCCGGCCGATGCGCGAGCTGGGCGGCGTCGACTCCCGCACGCTGGTGATCGTCGACCAGTTCGAGGAGCTGTTCACGCTCTGCGAGGACGAGGCCGCCCGGCAGGCGTTCATCGCCGAGTTGTGCCACCGGTCGGCGGCCGGGCTCGCGGTGGTCCTGGGCGTGCGCGCCGACTTCTACGGCCACTGCCTGGCCCACCCGCCGCTGCTGGCGGCGCTGCGGGCGCGCTGCCTGCCGCTTGGCCCGATGGCGGCCGGGCAGCTCCGGCAGGCGATCAGCGAACCCGCCGCGGTGGCACGGCTGGCTCTCGAACCCGGCCTGGTCGAGCTGCTGCTACGCGACGTCGGCGCCAGGACCAGCGGCGCCTGCGAGGCCGGGGCGCTGCCGCTGCTGTCCCACGCCCTGCGCGCCACCTGGCAGCAGCGGACCGGCGCCCTGCTCACGGTCGCCGGCTACGAACGCACCGGCGGCATCCGGGCCGCCATCGAGATCACCGCCGAGCAGGCGTACGAGCAGCTCGACGCGGCGCGGCAGCAGGTGGCCAGGAACACCCTGCTGCGCCTGGTCCAGATCGGCGACGGGGTGGCCGACAGCCGCCGCCGGCTCGCCCGCCACACGCTGACCGGGGACGAGGCCGCGCAGGCCGTCGTCGAGACGTTTATCCGGGACCGCCTGCTGACGGCCGACGCCGAGTGGATCGAGATCAGCCACGAAGTGCTGCTCGACGCCTGGCCCCGGCTGAAAGGCTGGATCGACACCGACCGGGCGGGGCTCCGGATCAGGCAGCGGCTCACCGACGCCGCCGAGGCGTGGGAGCACGCGGAACGTGACGACTACCTCCTGCTGCGCGGCCCCCACCTGACCACGCTGCGCGAATGGGCCGACATAGCGCCCGCCGGCGCCCTCACCCCGGTCGAGCGCGCCTTCCTGACCGCCAGCTGGCAGGGGCAGGAGTCCGAGCGGCTGGAGACGCTGAGGCGTAACCGCAGGCTGCGCCGCCTGGTCGGCTGCCTGGCGGTCACGCTGGCGCTGACCGTGGCCGGCGCGGTCGTGGTGGTCGAGCAGACGGGACAGGCGCAACGGAGTTCCCTGGCCGGGCGGCTGTCCGTCGAGGCGGCCAGGCTGGCCGCATCCCGGCCGGAGGTGTCGGCGCTGCTCGCCGCGGCGGCCGTCGAGCAGGACCGCACACCGCAGTCGCTCGGCGCGCTCATGAGCACCCAGGCAGGAGGGTTCGTGGCGCGCCTGGCCGGACACAAGGCTCCCCTTTGGGGAGCGTCCTTCAGCGCTGACGGCTCGACCCTGGCAACCGTCGACCACGGCGGCCGCGCCCTGCTGTGGGACGCCCGCCGGCGGACCGTGATCCATACGCTGGAGGACCTCTCCGCACGCCTCACCGCCATCGCCATCAGCCCGGACGGCCGTCTGGTCGCCGGGGCGGGAGACGACAGACGGCTGCGGATGTGGGACGCCGGGACGGGCCGGGTGCTGGCGACCCGCCCGCTGCCGGGCGGTGCGGCGATGGGCGGGCTGTCGTTCGATCAGAAGGGCGCGATCCTGGCCGTGGCCGGGACCGGAGTGGCGTTGTGGCGGGCCGGCGACCTGCGGGCGCTGCCGCCTCCGCCGTGGGGGGCCGACCCCATCGAAGGGACCGCGTTCAGCCCCGACGGCACCCTGCTGGCCGCCGCGGGCCGCGACGGGCGGCTGCGGCTCTGGCGCACCGACGGCAAGGGCGGGCCACCGGTGACCCTCAAAGCGGGCGCGCACGCGGTGCGCGACGTCGCCTTCAGCCCGGACGGCACCCGGCTGGCCGCCGCGGGTGACGACGGCGCCGTACGACTCTGGCGCACGTCCGACTGGCACCCGTCGGGCGTACTGACCGGGCACCGCGGCACCGTGTGGGACCTAGACTTCCGCGGCGACGGCCGGCTGCTCGCCACAGCGGGGGAGGATCAGCGGATCCTGCTGTGGGACGTGGCGGCGGGCCGCCGGCTCGCCGAGCTGACCGGCCACAGCGCCCCCGTGCACGCGGTCGCCTTCCCGCGCCGGGGCACGCTGCTGGTCAGCGCCGCCGCCGACACGACCGGGGCCATCTGGGACAGCGCGGGCTGGGAGGTCCGCGGCTGCCCCGAGCCGGAATCGATCGCGGCGGCATGGGGACCCTGGGGGCTGGTGACCGGCGCCGTCGACGGCGTCGTCCGCTATGGCGGACCGGCCGCCGCCACAGGACCGTGCGGACAGTTGCCTGTGCCGTACCCACCGATCAGCGGCCTGGCCAGGGGCGGGAAGGACGGCGACCTGCTGGCGGTCGGCGCGGACACAGGACGGATCCGCCTCTGGGATCTCCGGCACCGCACCGAGCTCTACCGGCTCGACCACCCCGACCCCGGAGCCGCGGACCGGAGCCGGGTCGCCATCAACCCCGCCGGCGACCTCGTGGCGGGCGGCTATGGCGACGGGATCCTGGTGTGGCGCATCGCCACAGGTCCAGCCATCAGGACGGACACCTGGACGGCGTCCGGGACCGTGGGCGCGCTCGCGTTCGACCCCGGGGTCCGGACGCTGACGACCGGCGAGGACCGGGCCGTCTACCTGCGGCGGCTCGGCGATCCCGCGTCGCGGCAGCTCCTCACGGCCGGCACCTCACCGATCACGGCGCTCGCCTACAACGCGGACGGCACCGTGCTGGCGATCGGCTCCGACGACGGCACGGTACGGCTCTGGCAGGTCCAGGGGCGGCGCGAGCTGTTCGCGCTGTCCACCCGCCAGGGCTCCGTCCGGGCGCTGGGTTTCGCCTCCGGCCGCCTGGCCGTCATCGGAGCGCACGGCACGCTGCGCTGGTGGGACCTGGACGAAGGCGCGTCGCTACGCCGTGCCTGCGACATCGCCTCCGTGCCCGAGCCGCAGGAGTGGGCGCGGCTCGTACCCAACATGAAGAGCCTGTCACCGTGTGATCCCGCCTAGTCGAGCCTTGATCACGCTTCAGCAGCCGAGCTTGTCGGCGAGCTCGTCGAAGCTGGTGGCGGCGAGGTCGCTGGTGGTGTTGGCGGCGCGGTCGGCGGGGCGGTCAGGTCCTTTCTCCAGGGGCCGTTCCAGGAACGCGGTGCGCAGCCCGGCCTGGCGGGCTCCGTCGAGGTCCCAGGTGTGGGCGGCGACCATGAGGATCCGGTCCTGCTCGATGTCGAGCAGGTCGGCGGCGGTCATGTAGGGGGCCGGAGCGGGCTTGTACATGCGGGCGAGTTCGGCCGACAGGACGCAGTCGAAGGGCAGGTGCGTACTGTTGATGAGGTTGGTCAGCAGCGCGAAACCGCCGTTCGACAGTGCCGCCACGACGTAACGTCCGCGCAGCCGTGCCAGCCCGGAAGCCGCGTCGGGCCAGGCGGGCAGCCGGTGCCACGCGCGGACCATGCGCTGGCGGGCGGCCTCGTCGAACGCGCCGGCCATACCGCGGTTCTCCAGCAGGTCGTCCAAGGATTCGCGGTGCAGTGTGTCAAGGTGGGCCCAGTCGCGTTCGCCGCGATTGACGCATTGGATGGACGGGAGGTTGTGACTTGGATCGTTTGAGGTCGTGATTCTTGGATCGGTATTTGTCGTCGGGGTCCCCGTAGTGATCGCCTCGAGCCGGGGGCGGGGTATGAGCGACTACCTGTTTGAGCTGCGTGGGATGGCGTCCAGGTGCCCGGCCTTGTGACGGGGCCTAGTGTCGGCGGCGGGGTGGGGCGAGGTGCTCGGTGACCTTGGCGATGGCTTCGGGGCCGGGTTTGACGTAGCGCATGGCGGTGCGGGGGTTCTTGTGGCGGGTCTTGCCCATGATGAGCTGGAGCGGGACTTCGGCTTCGCCGAGGTGGGTGGCGGCGCTGTGGCGCAGCTGGTGCAGGTCGAGGCCGGCGTACTTGTCCAGCAGGACGCGGGCGCGGTCGTAGCCGAGGCGGGCGCGGCCGGTGTGCGGGCAGATGTCGGCGGGGGCCGGGTGGCGGGCGGGGACGGGGCGGCGTTCGGACAGGAACAGCGGGCCGCGGGCGCGAGTGCTGCCGTCCGGGAGACGCAGGAGCCGGGGCAGGAGGTGGGCGGTGCCCGTCTCCCAGAACACCCATTCGATGGCGCCGCCCTTGGACCGGACGGGTGCGCGGCGGTGCTCCAGGTCGAGGTCCTCGACGTTCAGCGCGAGAATTTCCGCCGCTCTGGCCGCCGTTTCATAGAGCATCCTCCACAGCGCCCGCTCACGCAGCGGGATGTCGCGCCGTGACAGCAGCCGGTGGATCGCGGTCTTGGCCACGGCGCGGGTCTCGTCCGCGCTCTCCTTACGGCGTTCGGCCTCAGCCGGGACCGACGGCGCGGCCCAGTGCTTCTTGGCCTGGCACCAGAGCAGCCAGGAGGTGATGGCGGCGCGGTTGCGGTTCCAGGTCGCCGGCGCGCTCGCCCCCCACAGTTCGGCGAGCGCGGTGCCGATCTCGGCGTCGGCGACCTCAGCCAGCGGCCGATCGCGGCCGAGCCGGGTGATGACGCGGTCGACGGCTGAGGCGTAGGCGCGGTGGGTGTTGGGGTTGGCCGTGCGCGGGGTGGCCAAGTAGGCGTCGGCGGCCGCAGCGAGGGTGACGTTCCCGCCGCGCAGGGCGGCGACCTTCGGCGCCGCGCTCATACCAGCCGCCTGGCGGCGAGCGCTGCACCGGTCCCGGTGATGTACCGGATAACGTGCCAGAGTCGCGCACCACTCTGGTGAAGGGTTCTCCTGGTAGGGGCGCCGCCATGATCGCTCATGTACGTGATAATAAGCCGTTATCGCGTACATGGCATGCCGCGCAGGAGCGAGCGATGGTGGGAGTGCGTCTTCATAGGGGATCCCTTCCTGGGCCCCGCCGAAAGCCGCGAGAGATCATGACCGGTGCCTGGCGTTCCGTTCGTCCTGGTTCTGCTGCCACTGCTCCATGACCTGTCCGAGGCTCGCGTTCACGAGGAGCAGGAACTCGGCAGAGGAGCAGAAGCGGGCGCCAGCCGGGGTCGCGGCCCCGAGGACCTCCGCCGCGCGCTGCGAGGTGGCGGCCAGGGTCTCGTTCATCTGCAGAGCCGCGAGGGTGGAGCGGACCCAGAGCTCGTCGTCGACGACGTAGCGTTCGCGGCGCCCGCCGGGAGTTCGTTCCCGCTTGAGGAGTCCCTGCTGTTCCAGGAGGGCGACGGTCTGCGAGATCGACGCGGGGCTGACGTGAAGCCGCTGGACCAGGTCGGCGGCGGTGAGGTTGCCGGAGTCGGTGACATGCAGGCAGGCCAGCACCCTGGCCGCCATCCGGGGCATCCCTTGCTGCTCAAGGAGCGTGGCGAAGGATTCGGTGACGTTCTGGACCGCCTGGGGGTCGCGCCCGTGGCTGCTGTCGCCGATCGGCGGCGCCGGAGGTTTGGCCTGCCGGTGGCGGCGCGCACGCTGCTGGGTGGCTTCCTGCGCCCGCTGCGCCCGGTAATCGTCGGGTCCGCCGTTGCGGGTGACCTCCCGCATGATGGTTGAGCCGGGCCGCCCGAGACGCCGGCCGATCTCGGTGTATCCGAGCCCCTCGGCCAGCCCTGTAGCGATGTGCCGACGGTCCTCGTCGGTGAGTCTGTCTCCGGGCATCGGTGCTCGTCTCCATCTGCCGGCGTGCGCGCCTCGGCGCCCGCACTCCCGCCGCACAGTATGCAATCACTCGCAGTCCATTGCAACACAGATCTTGATCATCTATTGCAATCAGCGTCATACTCATTGCAGTATTCGTCCACAGACTGAGCTTTAACAGGCTTATCGGCTTTTCCAATATGTTGACTCATCTATGAATGCAATGTACTGTCGCAGACGTTCAGCGATGCATGAACAACCGGCCTGGTGGAGGATCTGGAGCTTCCCCCACACAACGGCTCGAACAGCTCCACAAAGGAGACGGATCACCATGTCCGACACCAAATTCGGCGGTTTCGTCGCGATGATGATCGGCCCCAAGCGGCGGTGGCGGCAATACCAGGCGCGCGTACGACAGCTTCCGCCGAACTACCGCACAGCGGTCGAAGCTATTCAGCGGCACATGATGCACTTCGTGCCGACTGACGCCGACAGCGACGCGTCGAGGTTCGAAGACCTCGCCGCCCTGTTCGAACAGGCCGCGGCGGCCGGAACGCCGATCCGCGAGATCGTCGGGCAGGACCCGGTGAAATTCGCCGAGGCGTTCGCCCGGAACTACACCGACGGCGGCTACGTCCCCGCCCGTGCGCGGAAGCAACTGACCGACGCCATCGAGCGCGCCGCCGGTTAAGGAAACACGACAAGACCGTCTGACGACGACCCAGCACATCGCGCCCGAGGCCGAGCGCCACGCCGGGACGGGACGGGACGGGTCACGCAAGATCAACGTTGTGTATCGAACACTTGTATGTAAGGAAATTTGTGATGGGACACAGCAACAGCGGCTTCTCCAAGACCGGGCTGGACAGACTGCGCGAGGTGCTGGCCGGGCATGTCGAGTCCGGGAAGATTCCCGGACTCGTCGCCCTGGTCAGCCGGGGCGAGGAGACACACGTCGAAACGATCGGGACGATGCGCCATGACGGGGGCGCGCCGATGAGCCGCGACACCATCTTCCGGATGGCCTCCACGTCCAAGCCGGTCGCGGTGTCGGCGACGATGGTCCTGCTGGATGAGTGCCGGCTGCGGCTGGACGACCCGGTGGATCCGTGGCTGCCCGAACTCGCCGACCGGCAGGTCCTGAAGCGGCCCGACGGCCCGCTGGACGACACCGTGCCGGCGCGGCGGCCGATCACCGTACGCGACCTGCTCACCTCCACCTGCGGGCTCGGATTGGATCTGACGGCGAAGACCGCCCCGATCATGGGCGCGCTCTTCGAGCGGGGGGTCTACGGCCAGGAGGACGGATGGCTGCTGCCGGGCTCGGACCCGGATGAGTGGATGCGCCGCCTCGGCACGCTCCCGCTGGCCTACCAGCCCGGACAGCGCTGGCAGTACAACCTCAGCGACGACCTGCTCGGCGTGCTGGTGGCCAGGGTCACCGGCCAGCCGTTCGAGACGTTCCTGCGCGAGCGCATCTTCGACCCCCTCGGCATGACCGACACCGCCTTCCACGTGCCCGCCGACAAGATCCACCGGCTGCCGCCCCTGTACGCCCCCGACTGGCAGACCGGAGAGTTCAACGTGGAAGACCCGGCCGAAGGCGGACACCACAGCAAGCCTCCGGCGTTCCCGTCCAGCGGCGGCGGACTCGACTCCACCGCCGACGACTACCACGCCTACTTCCGCATGCTCCTCAACGGCGGCATGCACGACGGCCGACGCATCCTGTCCCGGGCCGCCGTCGAGCTGATGACCACCAACCGCCTCACGCCCGAGCAGCAAGCCGCCCGAGAGGTCTATGCCCGCAACGTCCTCCATACGGGGTACGGCCTGGGGCAGCACGGCGGCTGGGGCTTCGGCATGGCGGTGCGCACCTACCGCGGCGACTACGCGCCCATCGGCCAGTTCGGCTGGGACGGCGGAGCCGGCACCACCACCTACGCCGACCCCGAGAACGGCCTCGTCGGCATCCTGCTCACCCAGTCCGGGATGTCCACCCCGGACTCGGCGCGGGCCATCCACGACTTCTGGACCACCCTCTACCAGGCCATCGACGCCTGACCCACCCCAATCTGGTCGAGGTCGCTCCGGCAGAAGACCTCGACCAGGCCCCGGCCTTCGACTCCACTACGTTCCGCGATCACCTTCGTCTCCTCCAGCGCGGCCGACGAGCACGCGCGCCGCACCGTGCCCGAAACTGCAGGCCAAGGGCCGCCACCACGCCGCCCGTCTGGCCGCCCTCCCGGGCATCTGGGCGACCATCGACCAGCCTGCGCTCCCGCTGCAGGTACACCCTCACGGGGGGGGCAGAACATAAGCCCATGGAAACGCGCCCAGACGCGCCGCAGGCACCATCAACGCCCGCCTGGACGCGCTCGGCTCCGCCTGCGCCTGGTGGCGCGATCAGGACTGGCTTGACCGTGGTTGCGCCGGCTGTGGCATGAGTGTGGCTTCGAGGCAGGTGGTCTGTGCGGCGCGCGGGGCCGACGATGACATGGTGAGCACCGCGAGTGAGGAGCCGCCAGGAGTCGGGGCCGCGAGCACCCCGGCCCGATCCGGGCGGGCCGCCGGGACGGGCCGTGGGTCGGCGATGGCCCGCTACGAGCTGCTGGCCCCGCATCTGCACGAGGGAGTGCCCCTGGCCCGGCTGGCGGCGGGGCAGGGCGAGAGCGGTGTCACCTACCGGACGTTGCAGCGCTGGCTGGCGGCCTACCGGCAGGGTGGACTGGAGGCGCTGGCCCGGGCCGGCCGAAAGGACAAGGGGCTGCGCCGATTCCCCGAGGAGCTGGTGGCCTTCATCGAGGGAATGGCGCTGCGTACGCCGCGGCCGAGCGTGGCCACGATCCACCGGCAGAGCGCTTCCGTCGCCGCCGCCCGCGACTGGCCGATCCCCACGTACTGGACGGTGCATAAGATCGTCAGCTCGCTGGACCCGGCGCTGGTCACCCTCGGCGTGCAGGGGACCAAGAAGTACCGCGAGACCTTTGAGCTGGTCTACCGGCGCGAGGCCGCCAAACCCAACGAGATCTGGCAGGCCGACCACACCGAGCTGGACATCTGGGTGATCGACGACAACGACAGCCCCGCCCGGCCGTGGCTGACCGTGATCGAGGATGACCACTCCCGCGCGATCGCCGGATACGCCGTCAATCTGGAAGCGCCCTCGGCGCTGAGCACCGCACTGGCCTTGCGGCACGCGATCTGGCGCAAGAACGAACCGTCCTGGCACGTGTGCGGCGTCCCGTCGGTCCTGCACCTCGACCACGGCGCCGACTTCACCTCCGCCCACCTGCAGCAGGTGATGGCCGACCTGAAGGTCACACCCGTCTACACCAAGAAGGGCCAGCCGCACGGCCACGGCAAGATCGAGCGGCTCATCGGCACCGTCAACCAGATGTGCCTGGCCCACCTGCCCGGCTACGCACCGCGCGGCACCTGCGACCGGGCCGGGCAAGCCACGCTGACCCTGCCCGAACTGGACACCGCGATCGGCCGGTTCTTCCATCAGGTCTACAACCAGCGGCCCCATTCCGAGACCAAGACAGCGCCGCAGGCACGCTGGGAGGCCGGCGCGTTCATCCCGCGCATGCCCGACTCACTCGAGCAGCTGGACCTGCTGCTGCTCACGGTCGCCAAGCCCCGCAAGATCCACACTGATGGGATCCACTTCCTGTCATTGCGCTACCTCGACCCGGTATTGGCCTTCTACACAGGCGAGCAGACCACGATCCGCTACGACCCGCGCGACATCACCGAGATCCGCGTCTACCTGCGCGGCGGCGACGGCAGCGAAGAGTTCCTGTGCCGGGCGATCTGCCCCGAACTCGCTGAGACCACCATCAGCCTCAAAGAGATCACCGCCGCCCGCAACGCCCGCCGAAAGGAGCTGCGCGGCCACCTGACCAGCCGAGCCGCCGTTGTCGACCGGCTCCTGGCCGCCCACGCCGAACCGCTGCCCGCCGCCTACCCCACGCCAGCGCCGGCCAACTGGCACAGCCTGACCCAGCCCGCAGCGCCCGACACCGCAACCGCCGCCCAGCGCGGCGATCCCTGCCCCGAGCCGCCGCCAGGGGCGGACACCACCCCTACCCGCCGTGACAGTCCGCGACTCAAACGCTACTGGAATGAGTGATCCGTTCCCCGCCCGGACACACACCACGCGTGGACTTAACAGATGACAGCGACCCAGGCGAAACCCCCGACCCACCCCCCGATCCCCTGGACCAGCCCGACCCCGCAGACGCAGACCTTCCGCCCGGCCAACTGCCCGGTGAGCCAGCACCCGGCGGCCACGCTCCCCGCCTGGACATCAGCGACCGGCCGCCACCGCCTCACCGGCCCGGCCCGGACGCCAACGGGTACGCGACAACAGGGGCCGCCGCCCCCATCATGATCACCAAAGAACACCGGCTCTTCGTCGAATTCGCCGACGCCGTACGTCGCGAACGCTACGTCGGTCTCTGCTTCGGGGCCCCGGGCGTCGGAAAGACACAATCGGCCCGCCACTACTCCCAATGGGATCGGCTCGCCCACCACCTTGACGGCACTCGCCCCGCCGGTTCCGACGACGGCGACACCTCAGCCGCGCACCTCCTGGCCGCCCGCGCCGTCATGTACACACCCAAGGTCCACAACACCCCACACCACCTCGACAAAGAGATCTCCTTCCTGTGCGACCGGCTCGGCTGGAACGTAGAGATCATGCTCAACTCCGGCCGCGGCGTCGACGAGCACGGCATGCTCAACGCCAGTACTCATGCCGAACTCCTCATCGTGGACGAAGCCGACAGGCTCCGGGTCGCGGCACTGGAGCAACTACGCGACCACCACGACCGGACCGGCATCGGGCTGATCCTGATCGGGATGCCGGGCATAGAAAAGCGGCTCTCGCGCTACCCCCAGCTCTACTCCCGGGTCGGGTTCGTCCACCATTACAAGCCCATGTCCGCGAACGAGCAGGCCTTCGTCCTGGCCCGATCATGGCCCCATCTACGCCTCGGCGACAGCGACGACTACGCCACCACTGAAGCCGTCGCCGCCATCACCCGCATCACCAGCGGCAACTTCCGGCTCACCGTGCGCCTCATCGGGCAGATCGAGCGAATCATGAAGATCAACAACATGTCGGTCATCACCAAGGAGATCGTCGACGCCGCCCGCCAGAACCTCGTCATCGGCTCGATGTGAGATCACACCAACCACCAACAGAGATCCGCCACCAACGATCATGAACTGAGCCGCTGCCTGGCCCCCGCTTCCGGGCCAGGCAGCGGCCTGTTCAGAACACTCAGGACCAACCACCGCAGCCAATCCGACCACGACAAATACCGATCCAAGAATCACGACCTCAAGCGATCCAAGTCACAGGGAGGTATCGGTCTCGCCAGGCGTCGGCGAACTCACCACCGTCGATCGCTACGTCCTGCTCGGCGGCGACCTGGGATACCTGATCGGCGACGCCGGTACGCCAGTCGAAGGTGGTGCCGAAGATGTCGCAGGCGATCACGCGGATGTCGGCGGGGTTGAACTCGGTCATGGACGAACTATCCTTTGCGGTGCGTCTCGTGGGTGTCAGCGGTTTGCTCCCGGGGGAGCCGACCTCAGCAGTAGATGGACTTGAGCTGCTGGTAGGCGGCCAGCCCCTCGGGGCCGAGTTCGCGGCCGATGCCGCTGGCCTTGACGCCGCCGAAGGGCGCCGCCGGGTCGGGGAGATAGCGGTTGACACCGATCGTCCCTGTCTCGATCCTTCGGGCCAGTCTCAGCGCGCGCTCCGGGTCAGCGGACCAGACCGTGCCGCCCAAGCCGAAATCCGAGTCGTTGGCGATGCGGACGGCCTCCTCCTCGTCACGGTAGGGGATCACGGCGAGCACCGGGCCGAAGATCTCCTCCTGGCAGATGGTGGCGTCGTTGTCCACGTCGGCGAACACGGTGGGCTCGACGAACCAGCCCTGGTCGCGGCCCGCCGGCCGGCCTCCGCCTGTGGTGACGCGGCCGCCTTCCGCGCGCCCCTTGGCGATGTAGCCCTCCACGCGCTCGCGGTGCCGGGCGCTGACCATTGGCCCGATCTGGGCGCCGGGGTCGAGCGAGTCGGCGACGTTCAGCGAGGCGGCGAACTCGGTGAGAGTGTCGACGACCTCCGTGTACCGGGCACGCGGGGCGAGCACCCGGGTGCCGAGGTAGCAGGTCTGCCCGTTGTTGGCCAATGTCGCCAGGAACAGATCCTGTCCGATCGCGCCGAGGTCCAGGTCGGCGTCGTCGAGGACGATCGCGGCCGACTTGCCGCCGAGTTCGAGGGTGACCGGGCGCAGCAGCCGCCCGCACCTTTCGGCGATCTCCCGCCCGGCCGCGGTCGAACCGGTGAACCCCACCTTGTCGATGCCCGGATGGGTCACGAGGTAGGCGCCCAGGTCCCGTCCACCGGGCACGATGTTGAGCACACCGGCGGGTAGTTCCGCGTCGATCGCGGCCTGGGCCAGCAGGAAGCTGTCCAGCACGGTCTCGGGCGATGGCTTGACCACCACCGTGCACCCGGCGGCCAGCGCGGGCGCGATCTTCATGAAGCCCAGGGTCTGCGGGAAGTTCCACGGCACGATCGCCGCGACGACACCGAGCGGCTCCCTGCGGACCCGGACGGTTCCCCCGAGCAGTCCAGGTCTGGCCTCTTCCTGATCGTCCGCGATCAGATCGGCGTAGTAGCGCAGCAATGTGGCCGGGAAGTTGGCCTCCAGTTGGGACGCGAACGCTATCGGCATCCCGTTCTGGGCCGAGACGAGGTGGGCGAAGCCGTCCTTGCGGGCTTCGATCGCATCGGCGAAGCGACGCAGCGCGGCGGCGCGGTCGCGGTCACGCCAACCGGGGAACGCGCGTCTCGCGGCCGTGACGGCGGCGTCGGCATCCGCGTGCACCGCCTCGGGAACCTCGCCGATCGTCTCTCCGGTATTGGGAGAGACGACGGCGATTCTCGCGTCGGATGCGGGGGCGCCCCAATCGCCGCCGAGGTACAGCGAGTCGTGACGTGTGAACACGGTTCCTCTTTTCCTGCCGACGCTGATTTCAGCGAGCGCCGGCCATCATTTTCTTGGTCCAGGGAATGGTCAGCGCGAACAGTGCGCCGACCGCGATCGAGGCGATACCGGAGATCGAGAAGTATCCGGTCTCACTGGCGGGGGAATAGAGCGCGGCGAGGGCTCCGGCCGCGGCCGAGCCCGCCGCGGTGGACAAGAACCACAGGGCCACCATCTGGGTGCGGAACGCCTGAGGCGCGAGCTTGGTGGACAGTGACAGCTGTACGGGCGACACGAAGAGCTCGGCCAGGGTGAAGACCAGCAGAATCCCGGCGAGTGCGAGCGGCGGGTTGACCGCACCGTGGCTCGCGGCCATCGGCGTGAAAAGCAGGAACGAGACGCCGATGCAGAGGATGCCGACCAGGAATTTCACCGGGGTCGACGGTTCGCGCGGGCCGAGTCTGGCCCACAGTGACACCAGCAGCGGCGTACAGAGAATGACGAAGACCGGCACCGCGGAGTTGAAAAATTCCGGAGGCATGGGGAAGCCGAAGACCCGAAGATCGACGCGGGTCGCGGCGTAGATCTGCAGGACGGTGAACTGCTGCTGGTAAAGCGTCCAGAACACGCAGTTGACCAGGAACATCGGGATGAGCGCGTAGACCCGCCGCCGCTCCTCGCCGGTGACCTTGCCGCTGCGCAGCATGGTCACGAAGTAGCCCCCGATGAGGCCCAGCAGCACGACGGTGACGACGCTCGCCAGGTGGCGCGCCGACAGCACGCCGCACACCGCACCCGCCGCGACCAGGACCACGATCAGCGCGCCGACGCCCAAAGCCCGCATCGCGCCGGCACGCGACAGCGGATCGGGCACGACGCGCCCGCGGGCGTGCAGGTTCTTTCGCCCGGTCGCGTAGATGATCAGGCCGATGGCCATTCCGATCGCGGCAAGCCCGAACCCGTAGTGGAAGCCCAGCCGCGTCCGGGCCAGCCCGGTGAGGATCGGCCCGGCCAGGGCGCCGGCGTTGAGCCCCATGTAAAAGAGCATGAAACCACGGTCACGGCGCCGGTCCTGAGCGTCGTAGAGCGACCCCACCAACGAGGTCACGTTGCCCACCTGGCCGCCGCTGCCCAGGACCAGCAGGCACAGCCCGATCCAGACCCCTGTAAGTCCGGGGACGACGGCGAGACACACGTGCCCGAACAGGATCAGCACCGCGCTGCAGAGCAGCGTCCGCTCGGAGCCCAGCAGCCGGTCGGCGACCCAGCCGCCGAAGACCGTCGACAGGTACACCAGGCCGCCGTAGGCGCCGACGACGGAGGTGGCCGCCGCCATCGACAGGCCGAGCCCTCCCTCGGACACCGAGAAGTACAGGTAGTACAGCAGGACGACCTGCATGCCGTAGAAGGAGAACCGCTCCCACATCCCGACGCCGGTCAGCGTCGCCAGCCCGCGGGGTTGGCCGAGAAACGTCTTCGGCGCGTCTTGTTCGACAGTGGTTGCCGTCATTGGTGATGCACTTCCTTCGAGGAGGGCCGGAGCTAGACGCCCGCGAGGAGTTCCGCCCGGGACAGCAGGGAGTCGATGTCGGTGAGTTCCGTGTCGTACGAACAGACGAACCGGACGAGATCGGCCTGCTCGTCCCAGACGTGGAACCGGAACTCATCGGCCAACGGCGCGCGCATCGCCGGCGGCATCGTGGCGAACACGGCGTTGGCCTGCACCGGATAAGCGATGCGCACGCCCGGGACCTGGGCGATCCGCTCGGCGAGATACGCCGCCGCCACGTTGGCCGCCGCCGCGTTACGGCGCCAGAGATCGCCGGTGAGCAGCGCTACGAACTGTGCGCCGAGGAACCGCATCTTGGACGCGAGCTGCGTCGACTGCTTGCGCACGTGTCGGTAGTCGCGGGCCGCGGCGACTCCCGCCGGGGTCGCGCCGAACACCACGGCGTCTCCGAAGAGCATCCCGTTCTTGGTGCCTCCGAAGGAGACCACGTCGACGCCGGCTCCAGTGCTCACCTCCGCCAGTGAGCAGTTCAGCGAAGCCGCCGCGTTCGCCAGCCGGGCACCGTCCATGTGCACCACCCACCCGCGCGCGTGCGCCCATTCCGCCAGCGCGGCGACCTGGTCAGGAAGGTAAACCGTGCCGAGCTCGGAGGCATTGGTGAGCGACAGTACGGCGGGCACGACCTGGTGCTCGCCACGGCCGCCCGGCCCGATCACGGCCTCGACGGCCTCAGGTGTCAGCAGACCGCGCTCCGCCGGAACCGGAAGCACGGTGCTGCCGGTGAAGCGGACCGGCGCCCCGCACTCATCGGTGTGGAGATGCGCGTCGGACGAGCACACCACCGCCTGATGCGGCCGCAGGATCGAGGCGAGCGCGGAGACGTTGGCGCCGGTGCCGTTGAACACCAGGAATGCCTGGCTGCCCCGGCCGAAGTTCTCGGCGAGCATGGCCTGCGCCCGCACGGTCCACGCGTCGCCCCCGTACGCGGGTGCGTGCCCCCTGTTGGCCTCGGCGATCGCGGCCAGCACCAGGGGATGCGCGCCGGCGGCGTTGTCGCTGCTGAACCCTCGCCCGGTCATGGCGTGCCAACCAGCCATTGCAGGGCCGCCGCCACCAGCGCGGTGACCCCGGTGCCGAGGGTGGGCTGGATGACGGGCGCGAACAGCGGCGAGTGGTTGGAGGGGATCTCTTCCTCCAGCACGCCCGCCGCCTGCGCCGCCGCGTACGCTTGCGGGTCGGCGCCGCCCAGGGCCCAGAACACATAGGGCGCGCCGACGGCCGCACCGAACTCGCCGAAGTCCTCGCTGCCCATGATCGGCGCGATCTCTCGTACGGCGTCCGCGCCCAGCCGCGCGCGCAGGCCGCGCACCACCCGCTCGGTCGCGGCCTCGTCGTTCACGGTCGGGGTGAAGCCGAACAGCTCGGCGAACTCCGGCGGCTTGGGGGAGCCGGAAGCGACGCACTCGGCCTCGATGACGCGCCGGACCGAGGACAGCACCCGCGCGCTCACCTCCCGGTCGAAGGTGCGGACACTGAGCTTGAGGTCGGCGTGGTCGCTGATGATGTTCGCCTCGGTGCCGGCATTGATCGCGCCGACGGTCAGCACCGCTTGCTGGTCCGCGGCCACCTCGCGGGAGACGATGGTCTGGAGCCGCATCACCACCGAGGCCGCGAGCACCACCGGGTCGACCCCGGTTTCCGGCCGCGAGCCGTGTGCCCCCCGGCCGAACAGCCGGACCTCGTAACCGTCGGAGGCGGCCAGGATCGGGCCGGCGCGGTAACCGATCGTGCCCGCCAGGTACGGGAACACGTGCTGGCCCAGCACCACGTCCGGCTTCCCCGTGAACTCGAAGAGCCGGTCGGCGATCATCCGCTTCGCTCCGCCCCGGCCCTCCTCCGCGGGCTGGAACAGGGCCACCAACGTGCCGGACCAGTGCTCCTGCGACGAGGCCATGAGATGTGCCGCGCCGAGCAGGCAGGTCACGTGCATGTCGTGGCCGCAGGCGTGCATGAGCGGAACGGTCTCGCCCGTCTCATTGGTCGTGGTCGCCGTGCTCGCGTAGTCGAGGCCGGTCTTCTCCTCAACCGGCAGGGCGTCCATGTCCGCGCGCAGCATCACGGTGGCGCCGTCGCCGTTGCGCAGCACGCCCACCACGCCGGTGACGCCGACGTGCTCGGTGACCGTGAAGCCGCATTCGCGCAGACGCGCCGCGACGATCGCGGCCGTGCGGTGCTCGGTGTAGGCCAGCTCCGGGTGCGCGTGCAGGTCCCGGTAGAGGTCCTCCAGCCCCGGCACGATCTCGGGCAGCGATGTCAGGACGTCTTCTTCTCGGGGCATCTTGCTCCCTCCGGCAGCAGATACTGCCGTGAAAATGTTCGATTGTCGCACGAATGTGCGGTGATGGAGAGAGCGTAAGTCCAGGATGTCTGGATCGCAATGGGCAGTTGAACATCACACTCCGTCATTCGCACCCGTCAAACAGGCCGTTGCGCATGGGGCGCGTCCCGTCGTACGGTGGCGTGACCAAAGAAACGAACTTTGGTTCGTTAATCGAACACAGCGCAGGAGGGGTCGTGGACAGGACGGGTTGGGATGTGATCGTGGTGGGCGCAGGGTCTTCGGGGGCAGCGCTCGCGGCACGCTTGGCCGCCCAGGACAAACGGGTGCTGCTCCTCGAAGCCGGCCCGGATTACCGTTCGCGGGAAATGCCCGAGGTCTGGCGTTCGCCGAATCCGATGCGCGCGCTGATGGACCCGGCGGCGACGGAACGCCTCGTCTGGCAGGGGTTGCAGGCGACGCGCACCGACAGGCAGGCGCCGGCGCCGTTCTGGCGAGGCCGCGGAGTCGGTGGCAGCTCGGCGGTCAACGGTCAGATCGCCATCCGGCCCCCTATGGCGGATTTCGAGGACTGGGCGCGCATGGGCTGCTCGGGCTGGTCCCCGCGGGACGTACTGCCGTACTTCGCGCGGCTTGAGGACGACGAGGAGTTCGGCGACGAGTCCTACCACGGGCGTGGCGGCCCGATCCCGATCTACCGGACGCCGCAGGCGGCCTGGGGCGCGGTGGACCACGCCCTGCACGAGGCGGCGCTCGCGGCCGGGTACGGCTGGGCGCCCGACGTGAACGCCCCAGGTGCCACCGGGGTTTCGCCCTATCCCATCAACTCGCGCTTCGGCCGCCGGGTGACGACCAACGACGCCTACCTGGAACCGGCACGGAATCTCGGCACGCTCACCGTCCGAGGTGACGCGCTCGTCGACAAGGTCATCATCTCCGGCGGCCGGGCGGTCGGCGTGCGGGTCCGCGCGGACGGCAAACTGACCAGCGAGTACGCGGACGTCGTCGTGCTGAGCGCCGGCACGGTCCACTCGCCGGCGATCCTGCTGCGCTCGGGCGTCGGCCCGGCGGACCAGTTGCGGTCGCTGGGCGTCGACGTGGTCGCCGATCTGCCTGTCGGGCTGGGGCTGCAGGACCATCCCGTAGTCTTCATCGGCATCCCGCTCGACGAGGCCTCAGCGGTCAAGAGCCCCGATGCCCGGCACACCAACGTGTGCATCCGCTACACCAGCGACGATCCGGCCGGGCAGGAGAACGACATCCTCGTCATGGCGGGGAACCAGAACGTCCTGGCCATGGAGATCGCCGATCTGCACTTCGGCGCCGGCGCCTTCGGACTGTGGGTCAACCAGGTCTACTCCCGCGGCTCCGTAAGCCTGGTCTCGGCCGATCCCACGGTCCAGCCAGAGGTCCACGAGCGGATGCTCTCCGATGAGCGTGACCTTGGTCGGATGCGTACCGCGACGAGGCAGCTCATGGACCTGGTGCGCAGCAAGGAAGTCGAATCGATCACGGCGTTCTCGCCCGACCGTCTCAACACGGCGCTGCTCGCTGTCCTCGACGACGACGCCAAGCTGGACGACTACCTGCTCGCCACCGCGTTCGACGCCCAGCACGCGACGAGCACCTGCCGCATGGGCGACCCGGACGAGGACTCCACGGTGGTCGACCCCGCCTGCCGCGTGCTCGGCGTGGACGGGCTTCGCGTCGTGGACGCCTCGATCTTCCCAACGGTTCCCCGTGCCAACACCAACCTCGCGGCGATCATGGCCGGCGAGCTGATCGCCGACCTTCTGGACTGAACTGAACAATGAGGAGAACGAGCGTGACACCGCTGCGCAACTTCATCGGCGGCACGTGGATCGAGTCCGCCGACCCCGCCAGGCTGGACGTGGTGAATCCGGCGACGGAGGAGGTCGTCGCCCGGATTCCCGCCGGATCGCCGCTGGACGTGAACAAGGCCGTCACCGCGGCCACGGTGGCACAACCGGAATGGCACGCGTATCCGGTCGCGGAACGCGTACGTCTGGTGGACGCATGGGCGGACGGCATCGCCGAGCACGCCGCCGAGCTGGCCGAGCTCGAATGCCAGGAGATGGGCAAGCCGGCCGCGGCCGGCCGCTTCTTCGTGGCGGGTGGCGTCGCCGCGCTCAAGGCGAGCCTGGCCGACGCCGCCACCTACTCCTTCGAGACGTCCACCATGCACGATGGCGGCGGAACCACACGGATCATCCGCAATCCCCTTGGGGTCGCGGCCGTCATCACGCCATGGAACTTCCCGGTCGCCGCGGTGCTCTCAGCCGTCGGCGCGCTGCTGGTCGCAGGGAACACCATCGTCGTCAAACCGTCGGAGAAATCACCCCTGTCGACGGCCCGCTTGTTCGAGCTGCTGACGCTGCCGCCCGGAGTCGCGAACCTCGTCCTCGGCGACGGGCGGGCCGGGGAACCCCTGACCGAGCATCCCGGCGTCGGACTGATCCACTTCACCGGCTCAGTCCCGGTCGGCCGCGCGATCGGCTCGAAGGCCGGCCACGGGCTGCGCCGGGCGCTTCTGGAGCTCGGCGGTAAAGACCCGGTCATTGTCGACACCGGCGTCGACCCCGTCGTCACCGCCCAAGCCGTGGCCCACGGAACGTTCGTCAACACGGGGCAGATCTGCACCTCGATGGAACGGATCTACGTCCACCGCGACATCGCCACCCCGTTCATCGACGCGCTGGTCACGGCGGCGGAGACCTACACACTCGGCGACGGTGACGACGAGGCGAAGATGCTGGGCCCGCTGGTCGACGCACGCCGGCGCGACGTCGTGCACGCCCATGTCACCGACGCCGTGGCACGCGGGGCCAAGGTGCACACCGGAGGCGTGCTTCCGGGCGGCAAGGGCTTCTACTACCCGCCCACGGTCCTGACCGATGTGGACGACACGATGCTCGTCATGACCGAGGAGACCTTCGGCCCGGTCGCGCCGGTGCGGATCGTCGACTCGTTCGAGGACGGGCTGCGGCTCGCCGGCCGGTCGCGGTTCGGGCTGGCCGCGACGATCTACACGGACAACTCCGCGCACGCGAAAGCAGCCGAAACCCTCCCCGCCGGGATCATCTGGATCAACCAATGGCAGGGCGGCGGCCCGGACCGCGTCTTCGAGCCCGCCGGTGACAGCGGAGTCGGCGCCGTCGGCGGTCACGCCGCCTACGACGCCGCCACCCGCCCCTCGGCGATCCACCGGGAGCCAGGCCTTGTCACATGAGCTGGTGGTGAAGCTCCTCGGCGGCTTCCCTCAAGACCTTGAGGACGTCGCCGTGCATGACCTCCGGAGAGATCTGCTCGATCCGGCATCCGACGTGGAGTGCGGCGATCGTACGGTCGTCCCAGCGGCGCAGCGGCACGGCGATCGAGTGGGCGCCGCGTTCCACGTCGTCGGCCACGTAGCTGTAGCCGTCGCGCAGGACGCGGTCGAGAACCTCACCGGAGGGAGCGTCGGGGACCTCCGCCAGCTTGGCCGCGCGTTCTTCCGGCGGCAGGTGCGCGAGAAGCACCTTGCCCAGCGAGGAGATCGCGGCCGGGGTGCGGTAGCCGATCCCGCTGCCGATCTGGAGCAACCGGTTCGGCACGGAACGGGCGATCATCACGGCGTCCGGGCCGTCGAGCACCGCGACGGAACACGCCTCGCCCAACTCCCCGCAGATCCGGTCGCACACCGGCTGCATGATCACGCCTGCCACATTCGATGTGAGATAGCCGCTGGCCAGACGGAGAACTCGCGGTGTGAGCTCGTACGCGCGGCCGTCCATCACGAGAAAGCCGAGATGCTCCAGCGTCAGAACCGCCCGCCGCACCGTCGCCCGCGACAGGTCCAGCTCGCGCGCGAGGTCGGCCTGTGTGAGACGCCGCCGGTCGGGCCCGAACGCCGACAGCACCGCCAGACCCCGGGCCAGCGCCTCGGAGAAGTCCGCCGCGTTCGGCGCGTTCGCGAGCTGACGTTCCTGCCGCTCCGCGCGGTCCTTGTCCGCCAGACGTCCCATGCCGCTATCCCTCCCGATCACCACAGCTCCGCCTCACAGTATCCGTTGAACCTCTGTGCGGCAATCGAACGAAAGGAGTTTCCATGACCTCCCCGCAAGACCTGATCGAGCGCAGCATCCCGTTCCTCGACGAGATCAAGAACCGCACCGCCGGCGAGGACCTCGAGATCTGGCTCAACGAGACCTACGGCCCGGGCACGCCGTTGTACGACGACCTCGCTCGCATGATCACCGACGGCGTCCGTGACGGGTGGGCGGCCAACATCGAAGTCGACGGCCCCAAGTACCGGCGCAGCCGGATCGCCGAACCGAGCGAGGAACTGAACTACTTCAGCATCACGGCCGTGTACATGGACAGCCAGGAGCCCTACCGCGGGCAGTACCATCAGCATCCCTACGGCGAGCTCAACGTCGTCGTCCCGCTCGACCCCGGCGCCCGGCTCATCGGCCCGCGAGGATGGACGGGCGCGGGCTGGACCGCGCCCGGGCCCAGCAGCCACCACTACCCCGAGGTCAAAGGGGGCGCGCTGATCGCCCTGTTCTACCTGCCCGCCGGGCGCATCTCGTACGACATCACCCCGCCCGCCGCCTGACATGCGACCCGTGGACGAACTGACGATGTCCGCGGCGACAGTCGAGGAGGCGCTGCTCGGCCGTCGTAGCGTGCGCGCCTTCCTGCCGAAGGCCGTTCCGCGGGCCGAGATCGACCGGCTGCTGGCCCTGGCCGCTCGTTCGGCCAGCAACGCCAACACCCAACCCTGGCACGTGCACGTCATCACCGGTGCGGCCAAGCGTCGCCTCAGCGCCGCGGTCCTCCGCGCGCACGACGACGGCGAGCGGGTGCCGGAGACCGAATACCCGTACCAGCCCCGGCCCGACGAGTGGGCGGAGCCGTACCGGTCACGACGACGCCGTTTCGGGGAGGGGCTGTACCGCGACACGCTCGGGTTCAGCCCGGAGGACACGGCGGGCAGGCTCAGCCATCACCGGCGCAACTACGAGTTCTTCGGCGCACCGGTCGGGATCATCCTCACCGTCAGCCGGCACCCCCTCTTGGGGGCACTCGTGGACGCCGGCCTGTTCCTGCAGGCGCTCATGCTCGCGGCGCGGGAGGCAGGTCTGGACACCTGCTCGCAGGCGTCGTTCATCGACTTCTATCCGGTGCTGCGCGAACACCTGCGCATACCCGAGGACCACCTCATCGTCTGCGGGCTCGCACTGGGGCATGCCGACCCCGACCACCACCTCAATCGGCACCGCACCCCGCGAGAACCGGTCAGTTCCTTCAGCACCTTCTATAGTGATGAACTCGCATAGTTCCTAACCAACTGAATATCGCGCCGTTTCCACCGGAGCGGGAGAGCCCTCGCCTGCCTGTCGCGGTGAGGCGCCGAAGGAGCAACTCTCCCCAGAAACTCTCAGGCCCCATGACCGCTCCGGCGAGGCGAACTCTGAAAAGCCAGGACCCCGGTCCTGCACCCATGGTGCAAACCGTTCACGCGGTGAAACTCTCAGGTACCGATGACAGAGCGGGGAGGTCACCCAGCCGTGGCGCCGCGACCGAGCGGCGCCTGACCGAGGGAGGAGCCTCCACCATGTCGAGTGCCCACAACCAGTCTCTGGCCGAGCTCGACCCGGAGATCTACCGGGCCGTCGCCGCGGAACTGGACCGGCAGCGGCACACCCTGGAGCTGATCGCGAGCGAGAACTTCGCTCCGCTCGCGGTGATGCAGGCACAGGGCTCCGTCCTGACCAACAAGTACGCCGAGGGCTACCCCGGCCGCCGCTACTACGGTGGCTGCGAGCACGTCGACGTCATGGAGCGGCTCGCGATCAGCCGGGTCACGCGGCTCTTCGGCGCCGCGTTCGCCAACGTCCAGCCCCACTCCGGCGCCCAGGCGAACGCGGCTGCGATGTCCGCCCTGCTCGATCCCGGCGACACGATCCTCGGCCTCGACCTGGCGCACGGCGGGCATCTCACCCACGGGATGCGGCTGAGCTTCAGCGGAAAGCTGTACAACGCCGTGCCCTACCATGTGCGCGACACCGATTTCCGCCTCGACATGGCCGAGGTCGAACGGCTCGCCCTCGAACACCTGCCCAAGCTGATCGTCGCCGGCTGGTCGGCGTACCCGCTGCACCTGGACTTCGCTGAGTTCCGGCGGATCGCCGACCGCGTGAACGCGTACCTGATGGTGGACATGGCGCACTTCGCCGGACTCGTGGCGGCCGGCCTGCACCCCGACCCGGTGCCGTACGCGGACGTCGTCACCACCACCACGCACAAGACCCTCGGCGGCCCGCGCGGCGGAGTGATCCTCACCAATCACGCCGAACTCGCCAAACGCGTCAACTCCGCCGTCTTCCCCGGACAACAGGGCGGCCCCCTGGAGCACGTGATCGCCGCCAAGGCGGTGGCGTTCAAGCTGGCCGCCACCGAGGAGTTCCGCGACCGGCAGCGCCGCACCCTCGATGGCGCCCGCGTCCTCGCCGAACGGCTGCTCGCCGACGACGTCCGCGCGGCCGGCATCTCCGTACTGACCGGCGGTACCCAGGTTCACCTCCTCGTTGTCGACCTGCGCCACTCCGACCTCGACGGACGCCAGGCCGAGGACCGGCTGCACGCTGCGGGCATCACCGTCAACCGCAACGCCGTCCCGTTCGACCCGCGGCCTCCGATGATCTCCTCCGGTCTGCGCATCGGCACGCCGGCGCTCGCCACACGCGGATTCGGCCCCGCGGAGTTCGCCGAGGTCGCCGACATCATCGCGACCACCCTGGTCACCCCGCCCACCGGCCGGCTACTGGCCGACCTGCGCTCCCGGATCGCCACCCTGACGGCGAAATTCCCGCTCTACCCGAACTTGTGAAGCGACCGCTCCGAGCACTCTGCTGTACTCGGCCCCCCGCCTGGCGTCAGGTCTTCGGGTGGTCGAAGCCGTCCAGGATCGTGGTGAGGAGGTCGGCGAACTCCCGTGGGTGAGTCTGGTACGGGGTGTGCCCGCCGGGGAACTCCTGGCACGGCACCCCGAAGCGCTCGCTCAGGACGTGCGCGGGCCGGTAGTAGGGGCGGCCCACGCTGTCGTGGCCGGTGGCCAGGCACCACGGGATCGTGACCGTCTCCAGGGCCTTCAGGTCGGGCTGGTAGGACATGAATACGGGTAGCTCGCGGGTGAGCAGGATGTCGACGTTGCCCATGAGCCGGAACATCCCGCTCGGCCGGCGGCCGGTCACCCTGCGGGCCAGCGCGGCGCCGCCCATCGCCACCCGCAGAGCGCCGGCGGTCACGGCCCGCCCGGTCGGGTTGGTGAACAGCCGCGGCGCCTTGGGCAGGGTCATGACCGAGAACGCGGCGAACCCCTGCATGGGCCCCTCCCGCTCGGCGATGCCGGCCAACTCGTCGAAGGCGCGCTGCTCGGGACTGTCCCGGCCATCGGGCAGGACTCCGACCAGTGGCGGTTCGTGGACGACCGCGCCGCGCAGCCGGTCGGCGTGGCGGATCAGGAGCTCCACCGTGATGATCGCCCCGGCGCTGTTGCCGAAGACGAAGGCACGGTCGATGCCATAGTGATCCAGGATGGCGACCACGTCGGCCGCCTGCCGAGACACCGTGAGGGACGCGTCCGGTTCCACCAGCGGGCTGCGTGAGTTGCCCCGCCGGTCGAACGTGATCACTGTGAACCGCTCGGCCAGCGGGGGCACCGCGTCCTCGTACATGCCGGCGTCTCCGCCGCCGCCGGAGACCAGCAGCAAGGGCGGGCCTTCGCCGGCGATCTCGGTGTACAGCCGCGCCCCGGGAACCTTCACTGTCTGCACCATAGCCTCCGTTTTCTACACTGTAGAAGTCACTCTACGCCGTAGAAGGCGCCGATGAGGCGCCATCGGGTTCGGCTGGGACGCTAGCGGGTTGCCCGCCGTGGCCGGTCGGGGGCCGACCAGTGGGCCGGGCGGGTGAGGGTGGGCGACAGCTTCGTGGCGCCGTCGCCCTTGGCCGCGTTGAGCTGCGGCTGGGTGAGGAAGATGCTGCCGGTGAGGTCGGCTCCGCCGAGTTCGGTGCCTCGCAGGTCGGCGCCGATCAGGTCGGCCAGCCGCAGGTCGGCTCCCCTGAGGTCGGCGCCGATGAGGTAGGCCCCTCTGAGGTCGGCGGCCCGCAGGTCGGCGCCCTTGAGCTTGGCTCCGATGAGGTCGGCGCCCTTGAGCTTGGCTCCGATGAGGTCGGCGCCCCTGCGGTTCTTGCGGCGCGGGGATCCGGCGCGTGCGAGTTCGCTCGTCCGCAGCAGCAGCGTGTTGACGGCCTGCCGGTGCGCGGGCACGTCCAGGACCAGGAGGTCGTCGGCGTCGCCGCGGCTGAGCCGTCCGGTCTCGTCGAGGGCGGCGCGGAGTTCGTCGTGGAGCTCGCGGGCCGGGGCGAGGGTCAGCGCCTCGGTCAGGTACCACATCAGCTCGTGGAGCTGCCGCACGACCGGGAACACCGCGAACATCTGGGTGGCCGTCTCCGGAGCCTGCCGCCAGTCCCGCCCGCTGAAAGTGACCTGGGAGACCTTCTGACCCGCGCCGAAGCAGTCGTAGACCGTGCAGCCCGGGAAACCGCGCTTCCGCAGGTCGCGGTGGATACCGCAGCGGAAGTCCGTCTCCAGGTTGGGGCACGGCTGTCCGGCGTCCTTGTCGATCGCGAAGTCGGCCGAGGCGGAGAAGGGCAGCGCCACGCAGCACAGCCCGAAGCAGCTTTCGCAGTCGGCTTTCAAGGACTCGGACAAGGTCAGGCGTCTCCTTTTCGGGGGGTCAAAGTCCCGAGAGTACCTCAGCTCTCGTTAGCCGGCCCTCAGCCATGGCGGGTTCACGACACGTCTGGATCTAGCCACCCTTTTCACGTAGACAATCCCAGATCATGACCACTAGGAATTCGGTAGCTTCTCTTACCGATTCACTGGAGGTCGTCAATGCCGCGTGGGCGAAAGGCGGTGGCCACCGTCGCGGCGGTGCTGGCCGTCTCCGCGCTGTCGGTGCCCGGCACCGGGGTGGCGGCCTCCGGGCTGGTTCGGGGTACGACCGGCGGTGAGATCACGCTCATCACCGGCGACCAGGTGCAGGTACGCGCCGTCGACGGCGGCCACCAGGCGGTGACGATCACCCCGGCCCCGCGCGCGGACGGCTCCGTGCCGAACTTCCAGGTGCTGGAGGCGGACGGTGCGCTGACCGTCATCCCCGACGACGTCGCCGCCCTGGTCCCGCAGCGTCTCGACGCCGAGCTGTTCAACGTGTCGGAGCTGGCCGAGGACGGATACGACACCGCGCTCCCGCTCATCCTGACCTATGACGGCAACGTCGCCAAAACCGCCCTCCCGGCCGTCAAGCAGCTCCGCACCCTGGAGAGCATCGGCGGCGCGGGAGTGTCACTCGCCACCCATGACGCGGCCCGTTTCGGAGCCGCGCTGGCCGGGCTCGCCGCCGGAACCGCAGCCCGTACGGCGAGCCCGCTGGCGGGGGTGTCGAAGATCTGGCTCGACCGCAAGGTGGAGCCGGTGCTGGAGAACAGCGTGCCGCAGATCGGCGCGCCCGAGGCGTGGGCGGCGGGCTTCGACGGCACGGGCACGACCGTGGCCGTACTCGACACCGGCATCGACGCCACCCACACCGACCTGGCCGGAAAGGTCGCCGACCAGCGCGACTTCACCGGCGAGAACGTGACCGGCGACCCCCACGGCCACGGCACCCACGTGGCGAGCACCATCGCGGGCTCCGGCGCCGCGTCGGACGGCCGCCGCAAGGGCGTGGCGCCCGGCGCCGGCCTGCTCAACGGCAGGGTGCTGGGCGGCGACGGCACCGGCCAGCTCTCGTGGATCATCGACGGCATGGAGTGGGCGGCGGGGGAGAAGCACGCCCAGATCGTCAACATGAGCCTGGGCAGCCGCGTCGCGGGCGGGCCGCTCACCTCGGCCGTGTCGCGGCTCTCCCAGCAGTACGGCACGTTGTTCGTGGTGGCGGCGGGCAACGACGGCTGTGACGGCTGCGTCGGGGCCCCCGGCGACTCCGCCGACGCGCTGACCGTCGGCGCGGTGGACCACGACGACAAGCTGGCCACCTTCTCCAGCAGGGGCCCGATCGCCGCGGACCACTCGGTCAAGCCGGATGTCACCGCGCCGGGCGTGGAGATCACCGCCGCGAAGTCGGGCGGTGGGTACGTCACGATGTCGGGCACCTCGATGGCCACCCCGCACGTCGCGGGCGCCGCGGCGCTGCTGCGGCAGGCCCGCCCCGACCTCACGGGACCCGAGCTGAAGTCCTTGCTGATGGGGACCGCCAAGCCCACGCCGGGCACGCCCGCGGACGCGCGGGGCACGGGCCGGATCGACGTGGCCGTGGCGCTGAAGGGCGCGGTCGTTACCTCGGCTGGTTCGGTGAACTTCGGCGACCTCGTGGAAGGCGCCGCCAAGAGCGTCACGGTGAAGTATCGCAACCTCGGCAAGGACCCCGTCGAGCTGGACCTGAAGGGCGCCGGCCCGTTCACCGCCGAGCCCGGCGAGGTGACCGTGCCCGGCGCCGGGCAGGCCGAGGTGAAGGTGACCCTCAAGGCCGCGACGCCCGGCCTGCTGCGGGAGGAACTGTCGGCGAGCGTTCCCGGCGGCGCCACCGTACGGACCCTGCTGACCGCGAGCGTCGAGCAGCAGCGGCGCGTCGAGCTGAGGGTACGCGGGGTCGCCAGGGACGGCCGCAACGCGCGCGGCGGATTCACGGTGCTGAACCTGGACGAGGGCACGCTGGTCGGACGCCTCCTGCCCGGCGACCCGGCCCAGCCGTGCACCGAGCAGAAGTCCGGCACCGGCACCTGCCTGCTGGTCAAGCCCGGCACCTACTCCGTGCTCGGCCACATCTTCACCATGCCCGCCACGCAGGACAGCACGGCGACGGGCAAGCCGCTGAACGAGAGCCTCGTCGGCGACCCCGAGATGAAGATCACCGAGAACACCGAGGTCGTACTCGACGCCCGCAAGGCGGTCGAGGTCGCCATCGAGACCCCTGACCACAAGACCAAGCGGAACATGGGCGCCGCGGCGCAGCTCGCCTGGTACCGCGCCGGCGAGAAGGGCACGGCCCTGCGCGGCGGTACCAACATCTCACCCGGCGGGCAGATCGAGGAGCGGCTGTTCATCCAGCCGACCAGGAAGGTCACCAAGGGCACCTTCACCGTCGCCACCCGCTGGCGGCTGGAGGCACCCGCGATCACCCTGACGGCTCCGGGCCTCGCCCTGAACCCCCAGTACTACGACCCGGTCTCCTTCAGCGACTACGCCACGGAGTATCCGAAGCTGGACGGCACCGAGCTGTTCCTGGCGGTGGACGCCGGGCGCGGCACGGCCGAGGAGATCAAGGCCCGCGACCTGCGCGGCAAACTGGCGGTCATCCGCCGTACCGACGGCGTGCCGGTCTCCACCCAGTCCAACGCTGCCGCCGCCGCGGGAGCCAGGATGGTGGCGATCTACAGCGACCACCCGGGGGCGGACATCACCTCGGGCGGCACCGGCGTCAAGCTCACGGTCCCGACCGTGCGGCTGACGCAGGAGGAGGGCCTGAAACTGGTCGAACGGCTGCGGCGGCTGCCCGTGCCCGTCCTGGCCAAGGGGATCGTGGCCAGCCCCTACACCTACGACCTGTACCTGCGCGAGAAGGGCCGGGTGCCGGACTCGCTGCGGTACGTGGTGCGCGACAAGTCGCTGGCCCGCGTCGAGTCGGGCTATCACAGCCAGCTCGCCGACGACGTGACGGTGAACGAGGCGCGGTTCGTCTTCGAGCCGTGGGACACCTCCTCGATCTCCACCAACCGGCCGCTGGCCAAGACGCCGCGTACCCAGGTTCAATACTTCACCCCCGACCCCGACCTGCGCTGGAGCGCCTCGGCGGGCAGCCCTGAGCGGTTCTACAACACGATGTGGCCGCACGTGGACACCCCGCGCATGGCCCTGTCGTCGCCGGAGTTCCGCAGCTACGAGGCGGGCGAGCGGGTGGAGCGGACCTGGTTCAAGCAGCCGCTGCTGCCGGGCGTCAACCCGCGCAACCCGCTGCGCAGGGAGGGCGACAAGCTGCGCGTCTCCATGGAGGGCTTCATCGACGCGGACGGCAACTACGGCGACGCCTACACCAGCCCGTTCGAGCACGGCATGAAGACTGATTTCCGCCTCTACCAGGGCGACAAGCTGCTCCAGCAGACCGCCTACCTGCCTTCGGGCACGGTGACGCTGCCGGCGGAGAAGTCGGCGTACCGGATCGAGTACGACGTCCGCAACGAGGCCACCTGGGCGAAGCTGTCGACGCGTATCCGGTCGGTGTGGACGTTCGGCTCGGAGCGCTCGGCCGCCGCGACCACGGTGATCCCGCTGCTCCTGGCCGGGATCGACGCGCCCGTCGACCTGAAGAACCGGGCCCGCTCGGCCAAGCTCGGCGTGTCCCTCTACCGGCAGGAGGGGGCGGCGTCGAGCGCGGTGAAGGAGGTGTCGCTGGAGGTGTCCTACGACGACGGCGCCACCTGGCGGGCGGCCCGCCTGCGCGCGAAGGGCGGCACGAACTACGAGGCCACGCTGGAGCCGCGCCCGTCGGGCTTCGTCTCACTGCGGCTCAACGCCTCCGACGTCGACGGCAACACCGTCTCCCAGGAAGTCATCCGCGCCTACGCGGCACGGTGACGCACAGACCCGCCGAGCGGATGGGCCACCCCCTCCGGCTCATCCGCTCGGCGTGCACTTACCAGAGGCGAGGGCGTCGCCGCGGCGCGCGGTCAAGCGTGCGGTGGAGCGGTGGTGCCTCGGACGACGAGCCGGGCATCGAGGATGAGCTCGCGGGAGGGGAGCCGGTTGTCGTCCAGACGTTCTACCGCGGAGCGTACGGCAAGCTGGGCCATCTGCTCGGCGTCCTGACGCACGGTGGTGAGGTCGATGTGAGACAGATGAGCTATGTGGCTGTCGTCGTAACCGACCACCGAGATGTCTTTCGGGATGTTGACACCCGCGCGGCTGAGCGCGTGCATGAGGCCCATGGCGCACCGGTCGTTGCCGGCCAGCACGGCGGTCGGCAACTGGTGATCGTGCCGTAAGGTCTCTCCGGCTTTCACCCCGGACTCCTCGGTGTGATCCCCCGGAAGCACCCGGATCTCTTTCTCCAGCCCGTGTCCGCGCATGGCGGCGCGGTACGCGCGGCGGCGTTCGGCGGACCCCGGGCCGTTGCCACCGTCGATGTGGACGATGGCGCGATGGCCGAGGCCCACCAAGTGATCAACGGCCTGACGTATGCCCTTGTTCTCGGCGGTGTGGACGCTGTCGACGCCGGCACCCGAAACCCGGCGTCCCACGACAACCGTGGGGGTGTGCTCTCCCACCTCGGCGAGATACGCGGCCTCGGCGTTCGGGCCGAGCAGGATCAATGCCTCGCAGCGGTGGCCCAGCAACGCCTCCACGACCTTCCGCTCGTTGCGAGCCGGGCCGAGCGCGCTGAGCAGGACTTCGTAGCCGAGCCGTTCCGCCTCCGCGTAGATCGCCTCGACGAGGTCGGCATGGAAGGCGTTGCGCACGTTGATCATCACGCCAAGGACCATGCTGCGATTGCGGGCGAGGAGCCGCGCCGCGTTGTCCGGGCGGTAGCCGAGTTCGTCGGCGGCGCGGAGGACCCGGTCGCGCGTCTCCTTGCTCGCCCCCGGCTCATTGCGGAACACGAGTGAGACCAGCGCCCGTGATACGCCCACCCGTGCCGCGACATCCGCCATGGTGGGTCGCTTGGTGCGCGTCGAGACCCTTGCAGCAGATGACCCCGTTTGCTCCAACACCAACCCTTTTCCGGTGTGCACGCCTTGTTGCAAGCTGTTGACATTCGGTGTGACCGAGTTCATAGTAACAGCCACTAGAGCGCGCTAGTAGAGCGCGCTCAATGTGACATCGGATGAAGACATGAAGCCTCGCGAGTCGCCGATACCTCGTTGGACTACTTGATCGGCAAGAAGGATCATCCCGAAACCCCGGCGAACGGCGGCGTGGTCGCACGTGCCGCGATGCCCCTCCGTCGACTCGGCCACGGGGACACCACGCAGCTCGCCGGACCCTAGCTCGCGCGGCGAACGGGCCGTCGAGGCGGCCGGACGTTCGATGGGCTAGCCATCGACCAGGCCATCTAGGGCATGTCGACGTTTTTTAGTCAGGTTCTCAGCATGTCCTTATGTCAGGACAAATTTTCCAAGCAAAATGTCAAGACATCCTATTGACAGGGCACTTCCTCCGCAGGTTACATCGCTCGAAGCGAGGCCGGTTCCGATGCCGGCCGAACGCACCAAGGGCCCGTTCCAGCCCGCCACCGTGGTCACTCCCCGGGAGAGGTAGAACCCAGTGCCGCACATTCGCAGATCCCCGACCAGCTGGCATGTCACAAACTGGCGCGCTCTAGTGCTCGCCCCGATCATCGCTCTCGCCCTGGCGAGCTGCTCGAATGGTTCGGGCGCCGCACAGAACACGCAGTCCGCAGAGACCGCGAAGGCCGCCTCGGCGGCAGGGTTGCAGTCCGGGCTCGGCAGCAGGGCCAAGAATCGCAAGATCACGTTCCTGCTCTCCCAGGATCCCGGTGACTCCTTCTGGGGCACCATCTCGCAGGGCGCCAAGGACGCGGCCCAGCTGTTCAACATCGATCTGAACCTGCAGACCAGCCAGGGCGACCCGTCGAAGTACAACGACCTCATCGGCAGTGCCGTCGCTGACAAACCCGCCGCCATCGCGGCGGTGATCGACGACCCGAAGCGCTACACCGAGAACGTCTGCGCGGCCTCGAAGGCCGGCATCTCGGTGCTCGCGTACAACATCACGCAGCAGGGCGAGGTCGCCGCGTGCACCTCCGGCTTCGTCGGCCAGAACTTCGAGGAGGCCGGATACCTCCTGGGGCAGCGCCTGATCGCCGAAGCGAAGCTCCCACGCGGAGCCAAGGTCTTCACCCCGGTCGAGTTCCCCGAACAGGTTTACGCCATCCAGCGCAACGCCGGGGTCCAGAAGGCTCTGGACGCCATCGGCGCGAAGACCGAGATGGTGGCGACCGGCATCGACGACGCGGGAGCCCTGGACAAGATGAGCCAGTACCTGCTCGGTCACAAGAACACCGCGGCGATCGTGCCGCTGGGCGGCACCCCGCATCGCAACGTCGAGGCGGCGATGTCGGACGTCGGGGTCAAGGTCCCGGTGGTCGGCTTCGACCTGTCCAAGCCGGTCATCGACGGAATCAAGAGCGGGGCCATCCTCGCCGCCGCGGACCAGCAGCCCTATGTCCAGGGTTTCCAGACCGTGGCGCAACTGGCGCTGCATCTCGACTTCGGCCTCAGCCCCGCGACCATCAACTCCGGTGGCAGCGGCCTGGTGGACAAGTCCAACGTCGCGGTCGTCGAGCAGTTGGCAGGCAAGATCCGCTGATCGGATCGGCAGCTTGCCTGAGGGGTGGGCCGCCCACCAGTCACCTCCGCGACGGATAGGGGAGAGCCAAACATGAGCAGACCGACCAGCGACGGAGCGCCGTCGCCGACCTTGGGCGGGACCATGGAGGAACATGATCTGGCGGCGGCGCCCGCCGGGGCGGAGCTGACCGCCCCGGTGAAGCGCACCATGACGGACTACGTCCCGAAAGGCCGCAGTGAGCAGTTCGGCGGATGGCTGCGGCTGATACGCGGCCGCGGCGCACTCGAGATCGGCATCATCTTCGTACTGGTGCAGATCGGTTGCGTCGTCGCCTACCTGATGGCCCCGGACAGCTTCCCCTACCTCTCCGGGGCCAACTTCAACGTGCTGAGCCAGTCGATCCCTGTGCTGGCGATCCTGGCGATCGGCGCGGGCGTGCTGATGATCGCGGGCGAGTTCGACCTTTCGCTAGGGATGAACTTCACCTTCTGCGCGCTTGTCTTCATCCATTGGTACTCCGATGGCAACGTACTCGGCGCCTTCGTCGTGACCTTCGCGATCGGCACCGGCATAGCGCTGCTCAACGGCGTGATCGTGACCAGATTCAAGATCCCGTCGTTCATCGTCACCTTGGGCATGATGCTGTTCTGGGACGGTGCCGCGCTGTTCTACAACGGCAGCTCGGCCGCACGCATGCAGCGCGGCGAGACCCTGCAGACCATCTTCGCCGGGCAGGTGGGCCCCTTCCGAGGTCAGGTCGTATGGCTGGTCCTGGTCGCGGTGTTCTTCTGGGTGCTCATGCACCGGCACAAGCTCGGCAACCACATCTTCGCCGTCGGCGGCAACGAGTCCGCGGCTCGTGCGATATCCATCAACCCGACGCGCATCAAGTTGGTCGCCTTCGGAATCCTCGGGCTGTGCGTGGCACTCGCCTCGATCCTGGTCGCGGTGCGGACGCAGTCCGTCCAGCCCGGCACCGGCCGTGGCATGGAGCTGCAGGCCATCGCCGCAGCCGTCGTCGGCGGCGTATCGCTGCGCGGCGGCAAGGGGAGCGTCCTCGGCATGGTGCTCGGTGCGGCACTCATCCTCGTTCTGCAGGACATCCTGCTGCTCTCCGGGGCCCCGGGCTTCTACCTCAACCTGTTCATCGGCGCGATCATCGTTTTCGCCGCCGTCTTCAACCGCCTCATCGAAGGGAAAGCGGAATGAGCGTGTCGGCGCCCTCCGGCCAGAACGGAGCGGACGTGTCCACCACCGCCCCGGAGCCGACCGGAGAGGTCCTCCTTGAGCTGTCCGGCATCACCAAGCGATACGGACCGAACGTCTGCCTCAACGGCGTCGGCTTCCAGATCCGCAAGGGTGAGGTGGTCGGACTGCTGGGCGACAACGGCGCCGGCAAGTCCACGCTGGTCAAGATCATGTCTGGTGTCGTCAAGGCGGACGGGGGAGACTACGCCTGGCGGGGGAAGAAGCTGGCGGCGCCGACCCGTCAGGAGACCGAGAAGCTCGGCGTCGAGACGATCTTCCAGGACTCCGCGCTGGTCCCGTCGCTCACCATCACCCGCAACATCTTCATGGGACGCGAGCTCACCAACGCCCTTGGCCTGATGAGGCTGCGCAAGATGGACCGCATCGCCGCGGACATCCTCGACAGCGTCGTGACCATCGAGGGCATCAAGAGTCCCCGCCAGCTGGTCGGCTCGCTCTCCGGGGGGCAGCAGCAGGCGGTGGCGATCGCCCGGGCCGTGCACTTCAAGCGCAGCCTGCTCATTCTCGACGAGCCCACCAGCGCACTCGCTGTCCGTGCCACCGAAGCCCTGCTGGCCTACCTCACCCGGCTCAAGGGCGAGGGCGTCAGCTCGGTGCTGGTCACGCACAACCTCCACCATGCCTACGAGGTGTGTGACCGGCACATCGTGATGAACCACGGACGCAAGATCCTCGACACCACTCGCGAGCAGACCTCTGTCAAGGAGCTCACCGCCGCCGTGGTCGAGGGAGAGCTCGGACTGCAGCGCTTCCGCCAGTCGCTCACCTGATCACCGATTCGCTTTCCCACCTTTGGAGATGATGTTGAGCACTGCCGCCGACACCAGCCCCCTGTCCCGGATCCGGCTGGGCACGGCCCCCGATTCCTGGGGCGTATGGTTCCCCGATGACCCGAACCAGGTTCCCTGGGACCGCTTTCTCGACGAAGTGGCAGCCGCCGGTTACCGCTGGATCGAACTCGGCCCGTACGGCTACCTGCCGACAGATCCCGAGCGGCTCCGCGACGAGCTCGGCCGACGCGGTCTGCGGCTGTCGGGCGGCGCGGTCTTCTCCGGTCTCCACCGCGGCCGGGAGGCACTGAAGGACGCCATCCAGGAGTGCCGCGCGGAGGCCGGGCTGCTCACCGCGCTCGGCGCGAAACACCTGGTCTCGCTGCCCGAGGGCTACACCGACCTGGACGGAAAGCTCACGCAGCCGGTGGACCTGACACCCGGCCAGTGGAAGGACCTCACCTCGGGGATGTCCGAGCTGGCTCGCGTGCTCCGCGAGGAAACCGACGTGGAGCTGGTCTTCCACCCGCACGCCGACAGCCATGTCGACACCCAGGAGCGCGTGCTGCGGTTCCTGGAGGACACCGACCCCGAATTCGTCTCGCTCTGCCTCGACACCGGCCACATCTCCTACTGCGGCGGGGACAACATCGAGATCATCCGGGCGTTCCCCGAGCGGATCGGCTACGTGCACCTCAAGCAGGTGGACCCCGAGATCGTCCGGCAGGTCCGCGACGAGGACCTGTGCTTCGCCGAGGCCGTCCGCCGTGGAGCCATGATCGAGCCTCCCACCGGTGTTCCCGACATGGAGCCGCTGCTGGCCGAGCTCGGCCGGCTGGACGCCGACCTGTTCGCGATCGTCGAGCAGGACCTCTATCCGTGCCCGCCGGACACTCCGTTCCCCATCGCGACCCGCACCCGGAAGTACTTCAACGGTTGCGGCCTCGGACCGCGTACCTGACCGGCATCTCTCCACGAACTCGAACACGCAAGGAGCCAAGGTGGCAATCAAGGTCGGTGTCATCGGGACCGGCAACATCGGGACCGACCACGTGACACGTCTGGCGTCCCAGGTCGTCGGGTCGAAGGTCGCCGCCGTGTTCGACGTCGACATCGCCCGCGCGGAGCGGGTCGCCGCGGGGGCGGGCGCCGTGACGCGCGCGACCGCGCTGGAGGTCATCGAGGATCCCATGGTCGACGCGGTGGTCATCGCCTCGCCCGGCGATCTCCACGCCGAGCAGGTCCTGGCCTGCATCGCGGCGGGCAAGCCCGTGCTGTGCGAGAAGCCGCTCGCCACCACGACGGCGGATTGCCTCAAGGTCGTCGAAGCCGAGGTCTCATCCGGCCGACGGCTGATCCAGATCGGCTTCATGCGCCGCTACGACCCCGGTTACCAGGTCGTCAAGGACGCGATCGACGACGGCACCATCGGCGAGGCGCTCCTCGCCCACATGGTCCACCGCAACGCCGTCGTGCCCGATTCCTTCACCAGTTCGATGGCGATGACCGATTCGGTCATCCATGAGATCGACACCACCCGCTGGCTGTTCGGCCAGGAGATCGTGCGCACCACGGTCGTCGCCACCAAGCCGAGCCCGCTGGCCGCGGCCCACCTGCGCGACCCGCAGATCGTGCTACTGGAGCTGGCCGGCGGCGGCGTGGTCACCGTCGAGGTGTTCGTCAACTGCCAGTACGGCTACGACGTGCGCTGCGAGGTCGTGGGGTCCGCGGGCGTCGTGGCACTGGAGACCCCGGGCGCCAACGCGTTGATCCGCGACGGACGGCGCATCGAGACGGTCCCGGCCGACTGGCGGGTCCGGTTCGGCGCGACCTACCTGGCGGAGCTGCAGGAGTGGATCAGCGGACTGCTCGCCGGTGCCGTCGCAGGGCCGAGCGCGTGGGACGGCTACGCGGCCACCGCGGTCGCGGAAAGCGCTGTCGCCTCACTTGAGTCGGGCGCTCCCGTCCCCGTCGATCTGGTCCAGCGGCCCGGTCTCTACACCTGAGAGGAACCCGATAATGAAGATCGCTCTTGATCCGTACATGATGCGCCGCACGCCGCTGCTGGAGTTGCCCGCGCTTGTCGCGGAGCTGGGCTATGAGCACATCGAGCTCTCGCCCCGCGAGGACTTCATGCCCTTCTTCCTGCACCCAAGGGCCGACAGCCACACCATCGCCGCCTTCAGATCCGCCCTCGCCACAGCGGATGTCAAGCTCGCCTCGGTGCTACCGCTGTACCGCTGGTCCGGACCCGACGAGGAGGAGCGCCAGGCGGCCGTGCGCTACTGGAAGCGGGCCATCGAGATCACGGTCGAGCTCGGCTGCAACGTCATGAACTCGGAGTTCAACGGCCGTCCCGAGCAGGCGTCTCGGAGCGAGGCCATGTTCTGGAGGTCGATGGAGGAACTGCTTCCCGTCTTCGAGCGCGAGGGAGTGGAACTGCGCCTGGAGCCGCATCCCGACGACTTCGTCGAGGACGGCAAGACCGCCGTCGACGTCGTGCGGGGGATCAACTCCCCGCTCGTGTCGTTCCTCTACTGCGCTCCGCACACCTTCCACCAGGGCGGCAACATGACCGAGATCATGGAGTACGCCGGCGATCTGCTCACCCACCTGCACGTCGCCGACTCCTTCGACCATCGCGGGTCATCCGGCCTGCGCTACATCGTCAACCCGCCGGGGTCGACCGCCCGGGTCCACCAGCACCTGAACATCGGTCAGGGTGAGGTCGACTGGGACGAATTCTTCGGCACCCTGGGGCGCCTCGGCTTCGACGGCACGATGACCGCATGCGTCTTCGCCTGGGAGGACCGGGCGCGGGAGTCGAGCGTGTTCATGCTCCAGGAGATGGCCAAGCGGACGGCCTCCTGGTGAAGGAGCACCGTGGGCCGCGTCCTGGAGGCCGGCTGCTGGCCGAGGTCATCAGCCGCTACGCGTGGATCATCGACGCCACCGCCCAGAACCGGCTGACTGAAGGAATTACTCCAAGAGCCGGAGCATCTGCTGCGCGCCATCCGGCTGGTCGAGTCTGAGCCGTCCATGCTGGGGGTCAGCGCGCACCTGATGGCGGTGGCGTCGAAGCCGGTCAGCTAGTCCGCGCCGGACACCAGCCCCACCCGGTAGGCGAGGACGACCGCCTGCACGCGGTCGCGCAGATCGAGTTTCATCAGGATCCGTGACACGTAGGTCTTCACGGTCTCGGGAGTGATGAACAGCGTCGCGGCGATCTCCGCGTTCGACAGACCGGCGGCGAGCTGTTCGAGCACCTCGAGTTCGCGGGGGGTCAGCGCTCGTACGATCTCGTCCCTGGCCGGGCGCGAGGTGTCGGCGGGGCGGAGCCGTTCGGCGAAGTGGCCGATGAGCGTACGGGTGACGGCGGGCGCCAGCAGGGAGTCGCCGCGGGCGATGGTCCGGACGCCGTTGACGAGCTCCGCGGGTGGCGCGTCTTTGAGCAGGAAGCCGCTGGCTCCGGCTTTGAGCGCTTCGTAGACGTACTCGTCGACGTTGAAGGTGGTGACGACCAGGACTTTCGCCGGGTTGGCGGTGTCGGGGCCGGACAGTTGCCGGGTGGCCTCGATGCCGTCCAGGATGGGCATCCGGATGTCCATCACGACGACGTCTGGGCGCAGCCGCCGGGCGGCCTCGACTGCCGCGCGGCCGTCCGCGGCCTCCCCGATGACGTCCATGTCGGGCTGGGCGGAGAAGATGGTGATGTAGCCGGCGCGTACCAGCGCCTGGTCCTCGCAGATGAGCACCCGGATCGGCGGGTCGGTCATGGGTTGCTCCTGGACGGGATGTGGGCGCGGACGCTGAACCCGCCGCCGGGCCGGGCCGCGGCCACCAGTACGCCATCGAGCAGGCGTACCCGTTCCCGCAGCCCGTCCAGGCCTCGTCCGCTCGACGGCACCACGGATGCGGCCTCGGCGGGTCCGTCGGTGGTCACCTCGATGGCGAGGTGATCGTCGTGGTGGTGGACCGTGACCGTCGTGGGCCGTCCCGTCGCGTGTTTGATCGCGTTGGTCAGTGCCTCCTGCACCACCCGGTAGGCGGCCAGTTCCACATCGACGGTCTGAGGTCGCTGGTCTCCGTGTTCGGTCAGCTCGACGGGCTGGCCGGACAGCCGGGCCTGTTCGACCAGATCGCCGATCCTGCCCAGCGTCGGCGTACGGTGCGCGACCGCCGAATCGCCGGTCGCCTCCAGCACTCCGAGCAGGTGCCGGAGTTCCGTCAGCGCCCGCCGGCCGGTCTCGCTGATGGCGGCCAGTCCGTCCCCGGCGCGATCCGGGGCGCCGCTGATCAGGAACTGGGCCGCGTCGGCCTGCACCACCATGGCGGTCACATGGTGGGTGACCACGTCATGCAGTTCGCGGGCGATACGTGCGCGCTCGGCGGCCGTGGCCACGTCCGCGCTGAGCCGCCGGAGCTCGGCCTCTTCAGCCCGCCACCGGCGCATCCCGGCACCAGCCAACCAGCTCACCACCAACGCCAGATAGAACACGAGGAAGTCCTGGGCTCGATCGGGTGACCCCAGGCTGTGCAGCACGAGCACCAGCACGACATAGCCCGCGGTCGACACCGCTACGAGACCGCGACGGAACCGGGCTTGATGGGCTCCGGCGGCGTACAGGGCCAGATAGAGCCCGATGCCGGCGAACGTCGGCGGATAGGACAGCGCCTGATGAAAGGCGAAGGCGGTGCCGATGACCGCCAGACCGGCCGCGGGCCATCGGCTGCGCAGCGCCAGCGGCGCGGACTGAGCCAAGGTCAGCGTCACGGCCAGCGCGTCCGACGGGCGCCTGGGCAGGTCACCGAGCTGCGCCGAGATGGTGGACAGTGTCGGCTCGAACGCCAGGAGCGTGAGCACCGCCGCGAGCACACCGTCCTTCGCGGGCATCGGGTGGGCTCGCCACCAGCCTGGCCAGGAGCGGACAGAACGTGTGGCGTTCGCGAACACCGCGCAAGCTTAACGGCCGCCACGTCGCATCGGCACCAGATCGCCGCGCCGGCGGGCACGGATGAACATCGGGACGGTGAGCAGCACGCTCACCACGACGGGCACGATCGACGCCTCCAGCCCGAACTCACCGCCGGTCAGCAGCGCCGGGCCTGTGACGTGCGTGGTCAGCAGCCCGGGTGCCACATGGCCGGAGACCGGGATGCCGAGCAGCCCCTCGGTGGCGTTCCAGGCGAAGTGGAGTCCCGCGACGAACCAGATACTGCGCCGCCAGAGGTACGCGGCACCGAGCAGGACACCCGCCTCAAGGGCGATCGCCAGCGAGCTCCACCCCGTGGCTCCCGGGTTGGCCAGGTGCATGCCACCGAACGCCAACGCGGTGATCGCCACGGCCGCCCGGCTGCCGAACAGCCGTTCCAGGGCCTGAAGCGCCAGACCACGGAACATCAGTTCCTCGGTGACCGCCGCGCCGACGGACACCGCGACCATCGCGAACACGACCGACAGGACGTTCCCGGACGACCAGGTGAACGAATAACCGCCGAAGATCGCGATCAGGAGCGCGGAGACGAGGACGAACCCCAGGCCGATCCCGGCGCCGGTCAACGCCTCCCGCCCGGCCCCGCGTCTCGCGATCTCCGGCGTGCTCCGTCCCGCGACGAAGCGCATGACCGCCCAGTAGACGGCGACCGCTGCGCCCGCGCCCAGCACGGCGAGCACCGGCGGCCCGCTCGCGGCCACGGCCGACACCGCGCCGACGCCGAGCAGCCCGACTAACAGCCAGGTGAGGGGAAACCGGGCGATCCGCCGCATCCGGCCGCCGCCCTGGTGTGCGTGGTCCGGCGTGGCTGTCGTGCTCATGGTGACCTCCGTTGACAGTGGTCGCACGGTCGGCGACCCAGCGGAAACATTAGGAGCGCGACGGCGCCGACGAATCACCAGCGAGTGGACGATTCCGGTAGCTCTCATGGGGGATGCGGGACCCCTGTTGGCTTCGACCTCGGTAGATCCGCAAGATCATCGCCATATTGCTAGGGCCTAACCCCTTGCGCAATGGTCAAGAGTCGTTGACCATTGTCCGCATGCCTACCGATGATCTCCCCGAGACGTTTCACGTCACCAATGACGAGCAGCTACGCGCCGTCTCCAATCTCACGCGTCACCGGATCATGGCCACGCTCCGCTTCGAGCCGGCGACGATCACGCAGATCGCCCAGCGGGTGGGCCTTGCGAAGGGGAGTTCCAGCTATCACGTGCGGTTACTCGAGCGGGCCGGCCTGGTGAAGGTGGTGCGGACGCGGAAAGTGAGAGGGGTCACCGAGCGGTACTACGCGATGGCCGCGCGGTCGATCGAGCTGCCGGATCCAGGGCCGGGGCAGCCGGACGTGCTGCTGCGGAATGCGGTGGCGGACCTGGAGGCGTCGCCGGTGGATGGTGAGCGGCACGTACGAATGGCACATCTGCGACTCACCGAGGAGCAGTTCACGGAGCTGGGGGCGCGGCTGCAGGCACTGGCGGATGAGTACCGGACGCTGTCTGATCCATCGCTTCCAGACGTGTCGCTGGTCTTCGCGCTGTTCCGGCCGGCTCCGCGCCAGCAGGTCGAGGGGGACGCCAAGTGACCCCGAATCTGAAAAATGATGTGGCGAAGTTGCCCACCGGGTTCGGGCGACTGTGGACCGCGCAGACGGTGTCCTCGCTCGGTGACGGCGTGACGCATGCCGCGCTGCCGCTGCTGGCATTGACGTTGACCCGGGATCCGATGGCGCTGGCCGTCGTCACGGCCGCCGGGACACTGCCCTGGCTGCTGTTCGGAGTGCTCGGCGGTGCGCTGGTGGACCGCTGGGACCGCCGCCGCACGATGTGGGTCACGGACGCCGCGCGTGCGGTGCTGCTCGCCGTACCCGCTGCGGCGGCGGCGCTCGACGTGCTGAGCATCCCGCTGCTGGCGGCCGTCGCGTTCCTGCTCGCCCTCGGCGGGCTGTTCTTCGACACGGCGGCCACGGCGTACCTGCCGGATCTGCTCGGCCGCGACCCCGCCCAGCTGGAGCGCGCCAACGCTCGCCTGCGCGGCGCCCAGACCGCAGCGTCCGGCTTCGCCGGGCCACCTGCGGGCAGTGCGCTGCTCGCGCTCGGACGTTCGGTTCCGCTGCTCGCCGACGCGGTGTCGTTCGCGCTGTCCGCACTGCTCGTCCGGTCGCTGCCCGCCGTGCCGCGGCCGGCCGCAAGCGCCCGCGAGTCGCTGCTCCGGCAGGCGCGGGCCGGGGCCTCCTACGTCTTCCGGGACCGGCTGCTGCTCGGGCTCGCGCTCCGTCCGGCGGTCGGGAACGTCGCCTTCCTCGCGGTGGAGACCGTTCTGGCCCTGTTCGCCCGCGAACGTCTCGGCGTCGGCGCCTTCGGCTTCGGCCTGCTCCTCACCGCCGAGGCCACCGGCGGCCTGCTCGGCGCGGGCATCGCCTCCTTACTCGGCCGGCGTCTGGGCACCGGCACCGCGCTGACCTGCACCGCCACAATCGAGGGCCTCGCCATCCTGGGGCTCGCCTCCGCCCCGAACCCGTACGTGGCCGGGCTCGCGCTCGCCGTCTGCGGGGCGGGCATGGGCGCCACGATGGTGCTCGGGCCCTCCCTCCGGCAGGCCATCGTCCCGGCCCACCTGATGGGCCGCGTCGCCTCCACCTCCCGCATGCTCGCCATGTGCGCCGCCCCCTTCGGCGCCGTCCTCGGCGGCTGGCTGGCCACCACCTACGACCTGCGCACCCCGCTCTACGCCGCCGCCAGCCTCCTGCTCGCCATGACCGCCGTCACCGCGACCATGACCAGCAACCGCCGCGTCGAGACCGCACTGCGCAGCGCGCGCCCGCAAGCCGACCTGGCCGAAGAGATCACTGTGCACACCACATCCAGCTGACGGTCATCGCTTGCAGGTCACCACACCTCCACCCGCATCGGAACGATCAGTGGCGACAAGCCGAGCCCCGCAAGCTGCTCTGAGGCCGCAAACCGTCCCTGCGCATTTCCCGACGCGGCCTTCCAGGTGATCAAGTTTCCCGCAGCCCCGGCGTCAGTCGGCGCGGAACGGGTCGGCCGGGTAGACCCCGAGGATCTTCACGTCCGTGGTGAAGAACGCCAACTCCTCCAGCGCGTTCTTCAGACCGGGATCCTCGGGGTGCCCGTCGACCTCGGCGAGGAACTGAGTGGCCGCGAAGTGGCCGCCGACCATGTAGCTCTCCAGCTTGGTCATGTTGATGCCGTTGGTCGCGAACCCGCCGAGCGCCTTGTAGAGCGCGGCCGGCAGGTTGCGGACGTTGAAGACGAACGAGGTGACCACCGGGCCCTCGCCGCGCGGTGCCTGCACGAAGTTGGGGCTGAGCACCACGAACCGGGTGGTGTTGTGCTCCTCGTCCTCGACGTCGCGGGCGAGGATGTGCAGGCCGTAGATCTCCGCCGCGAGCGGCGGCGCGATCGCCGCCTGGGTCAGGTCGCCCGCCTCGGCCACCTCGCGCGCGGCGCCGGCGGTGTCACCGGCGATCATCGGCACCAGGCCGTGCTCGCGGATGATCCGGCGGCACTGACCGAGGGCATGCACATGGCTGTGCACGGACTTGATCGTGTCCAGGGTCGCACCCCGCGGCGCCATCAGGTCGAACTGGATACGCAGGAAGTGCTCGCCGATGATGTGCAGGTCCGAGGTCGGCAGGAAGTGGTGGATATCGGCGACCCGGCCGGCGATCGAGTTGTCGATCGGGATCATCGCCAGCTCGGCCTCGCCGTTCTCCACTACCGCGAACACGTCCTCGAAGGACGCGCACGGCACCGTATGCCAGTCGGGGTAGTGGTGCTTGCACACCAAGTGGGAGTTCGAGCCAGGCTCGCCCTGGTAGGCGATACGTCGTGCGGTCACACCACCATTTTCCCATGCAGCCGGGCGCCGGGAGCCCGGCTGTCCTGGGACGGGCGGCCGAGGAAGGTCGACCCAGAAGCCTCGTCAGCCCACCAGCGCCGACGGGTCGCGTTCCGGTGGGCCGGCTGGCCACCACTGGCCGTCGCGGTCGGTGAACGGGTACCAGCGGCCGTCGCGGCCGTAACGCAGTTGCCGGGCACCGATGGTCCAGCGGTTGCGCCACGCCTCGACCTCCGGTGGGTGCTCGCCCTCCCAGCCGGCCCGGAGCAGCGTCCGGGCCCTGGCCAGGTCCTGCTTGGGCGGGGTCCAGGCTGATTCGAGCGCCTCCAGTCCGTCGGCGCCGCCGTACCGCCAGGCCTGTACGGCCGTCTCCAGGCCGAGGTCGAGGTCGTGGGCGGCGGCCAGCCGTACCCGGTCCTGGTATTCGGTCAGTACGGCCAGCCGCCCGGTGAGCAGCAGCTCGCGGGCCCGGTCGGCGGCTGAGGCGGCGAGCACCTCCAGGGCGGCCACGTCGACGCCGGGCGCGGGCTCCAGCCCGAGCGGCGCGAACGCGACGTCGAACGGCGGCGGCCCCGGCAACGGCGGCACACCCAGGCCGAACGCCATCGCGGCGGGCATGCCGGCGTCGGCGGCGAGATCGGGTGCGGGGACGTCGCGACCCTGCAGTGCCTCGATCAGCTCCCGCTCGCCCCGTCCGCGCATGAGCAGCAGGACGAACGGGTCGGCGTCGAGCAGCCACGACGCCTGGTAGCACAGGGCGGCGGCGTGCTTGCACGGGTGCCCCCAGTCGGGGCAGGAGCACTCCGGTTCGAGGTCGCCGACCGTCGGCAGCAGCGGGACTCCCGCGTCCTCGGCGTCCTCGACCAGGTCGTGGGGCATGTCGCCGTCGAGCAGCGCCGCGATGTGTCCCGCCTTGGCGGCCACCTGGTCGAGGAAGCGCTCCCATTCGGGGGCGGTGAGCTGCTCGACGTGGACGACGGTGTCGTACTCGCTCTCGGTGACGGCGGCGATGCGGCCCGGGCTGACGGTGATGGGGCCGACCTGGCCGGACTTGGCGTACGTGCGGCCTTTGCGGAGGAGTTTCTGGTCGAGGGAGGTGTCCTCGATGGCCTGGATCCAGGCGCGGCCCCACCAGGAGGTGGCGAAGCGGGCGCCGGCCCGTTGCGAGGGGAATGCCGGGAATCCTCGGACAGCGTTCATCTCAACTCCACGAGGGCGGCGAGTTCCGCGTCGGTCAGTTCGGTGAAGGCGGCCTCGCCCGAGGCCAGTACGGCGTCGGCCAGCGAGCGCTTGGCCGCCAGCATCTGGGCGATGCGGTCCTCGATCGTGCCCTCCGCGATCAGCCGGTGCACCTGGACGGGCTTGTCCTGGCCGATGCGGTAGGCGCGGTCGGTGGCCTGGTCTTCGACGGCCGGGTTCCACCAGCGGTCGTAATGGATGACGTGGTCGGCTCGGGTGAGGTTCAGTCCGGTGCCGGCCGCCTTGAGCGACAGCAGGAACACCGGCGCCGCCCCCTCCTGGAAGCGCCGCACCATCTCCTCCCGCTTCGGCACCGGGGTGCCGCCGTGCAGGAACTGGGTGGCGACCCCTCGATCCGTCAGGTGCCGGTCGAGCAGCCGGGCCATGGCCACGTACTGGGTGAAGACCAGCACCGCGCCGTCCTCGGCGACGATGGTGTCGACGAGTTCGTCGAGGAGTTCGAGCTTGCCGGACCGGCCGGTCAGCCTGGGCGCGGCCTCGTGCAGGTAATGGGCCGGGTGGTTGCAGATCTGCTTGAGCCCGGTCAGCAGCTTGACGATCAGTCCACGCCTGGCCATGCCCTGGGCGCTCTCGATCTGCCGCATGATCTCGCGTACGACCGCCTCGTACAGCCCGGCCTGCTCGGTGGTGAGCGCCACCGGGCGGTCGGTCTCGGTCTTGGGCGGTAGTTCGGGCGCGATGCCGGGGTCGGACTTGCGGCGGCGCAGCAGGAACGGCCCCACGAGCCTGGCCAGCCGTTCGGCCACCACGGAGTCGCCTGACTCGACCGGTTTGGCCCAGCGTGAGCGGAACCTGCCCAGCGAGCCGAGCAGCCCCGGCGTCGTCCAGTCGAGGATGGCCCACAGCTCGGACAGGTTGTTCTCCACGGGGGTGCCGGTCAGCGCGACGCGGGCGGCCGCCGGGATCTCGCGCAGCGCCTTGGCCGTACCCGAGGAGGGGTTCTTGACGTGCTGGGCCTCGTCGGCCACCAGCAGGTCCCACGGGTGCGCGGCGAGCCGCGCGGCGTCCATCCGCATCGTGCCGTATGTCGTCAGTACGAATCCCTCATCAGCCAATGTCCGGCTATTTCCGTGAAATCGGCGGACAGGGACGCCCGGGGCGAACCTGGAGATCTCCCGCTCCCAGTTCCCCAGCAGCGAGGCGGGGCAGACGACCAGCGTGGGCCCGCCGCCCCGGTGCAGGTGCAGGGCGATCAGCGTGATCGTCTTGCCCAGGCCCATGTCGTCGGCCAGGCAGGCGCCGAGCCCGAGCGACGTCATCCTGGCCAGCCAGCGCAGGCCCTGCAGCTGGTAGTCGCGCAGCCGCGCGTCCAGGCCTTCCGGCGCGGCGATCTCCTCGGGCTCGGACAGCCGGTCGCGCAGCTCGCGCAGCCAGGCGCTCGGCTCGACCGGCACCTGCTCGCCGTCGACCTCCACGGTGCCGGTCAGCGCGGCGCCGAGGGCGTCGAGGCCGGTCAGCGGCTTGAGGTCGCGGTGGCGGGCTTTGCGGGCCAGGTCCGGCTCGATGAGCACCCACTGGTCGCGCAGCCGTACGACGGGCCGGTGCGCCTCGGCGAGCCGGTCCATCTCGGCCGCGGTCAGCCGCTCGCCGCCCAGGGCGAGCTGCCAGTCGAAGCTGGTCAGGTGATGGCCGCCGAGGAAAGACGGCAGGTCGGACGGGGCGCTGTCGCGCTCGCCGACGACGGCGCGGGCGCTCAGGCCGCGTACCAGCTCCCTTGGCCAGTGGACCTCGACACCGGCCGCGCCCAGGCGTTCGGCGGCGCCGGCCAGCAGCTCCTCCACGTCGCCGCCGGACAGGGTCAGCTCGTCGGGGACGGCGCTGTCGAGCAGGCGTTCGAGCCGGGCCCAGGCGCGGGCGGCCCGCCTGATGGCCAGCGTGGCCTCGATCCTGGCACGGGGGCCGAACCCCGGGTCCCTGCCCTCCCACAGGTCGGCGGCGTCCACCACCAGGGACGGGTCGGCCAGGCTGTGCAGCTGGACCACCGCCCGGAACTCCGCCTGCTCCAGGCTGTCGGCCTCCAGGCGCAGCGACAGGCGTACGCCGGAGTCCAGCCCCGCGGACACCTCCTCGGCCCAGGCACGCAGCCGGGGCACTTTGACCGGTTTGACGGCCGCGAACGCCGAGGTGCCGGTGGCGCGGACAGCGCCGGGGGAGCGCGGCATGGCGTCGGCCACCGCGTCCAGGAACGCCCGCACCAGCGACTCCGCATCCCTCAACCGCACCCCTCCCGCACCGGCGCGGCCGGGCCGCTCGTCGGCTTCGGGCCGCCCGCCGTCGGCTGTGGCCCACCCTTCGAGAGGTACGGACCGCGCCGCGGCGGGCATGGCGTCGGCCAGCTCCCGGATGCGCTGTACGTCGGCCGTGTCGAACGGCCCCGCCCGCCAGGAGTCGAAGTCGCCCGCCGAAACCCCCGGCAGGATCCGCCCCCTGGCGACCAGTTGCAGCGCGACCAGTGCCACCGCGCCCCAGAATCGCGCCGCAGGGTGGGCGCCCGCGTCGCTCCTGGCCCTGGCCAGCGTGGCCACGGCGTCGGCGACCGGGACGCGGGTGGCCCCGGCCTCCAGAACCCGCAGCTCACCGCCATGCTCTTCGACCACGGTCACCGTGGCGTCCCCGCCCGGGTCGAGGAAGGCCATCCGCCCTTCTCTGGGCGGGTCGCCGGGTTCGAAGACGACCGCCTGCCGTACCAGATCCGTCATTGGGCTCACGGCCGTACAGTGTACGGTACAAAACACCTGTGGTTTACCACAGCCGAGATCTGCCGCCCACCTCATTACCGCCATATTGGATCTTGATTAGCCTCTACAACATGACTGATTGGCTCATCGCACTCATGGAGACCCTGGGCGCCCCCGGGGCGGGCCTGGCTATCGCGCTGGAAAACCTGTTCCCGCCGCTGCCGAGCGAGGTGATCCTGCCACTGTCGGGGTTCACCGCGAGCAGGGGTGAGATGGACCTGCTCGATGTGCTGGTGTGGACCACGGCGGGGTCGGTGTTCGGGGCGCTGGCGCTCTACTGGGTGGGCGCGCTGCTCGGCCGCCGCCGTACGCTGGCGATCGCCGCCAAGCTGCCGCTGGTGAAGGTCTCCGACATCGAGAAGACCGAGGCGTGGTTCCTCAAGCACGGCAAGAAGACGGTGTTCTTTGGGCGGATGATCCCCATTTTCCGCAGTCTGATCTCCATCCCGGCGGGGGTGGAGCGGATGCCGCTGCTCACGTTCACCCTGCTGACGACCGCCGGCAGCCTCATCTGGAACACCATCTTCGTGCTCGCCGGCTACTACCTGGGCGAGAACTGGTCGCTGGTGGAGGCCTATGTGGGAGTCGGCACGAACGTGGTGATCGGCCTGGTCGTGCTGGCGGTGCTCGTCTTCATCGGCGTACGCCTGGCGGAGCGGCGCAAGGGCAGACATGCGTCCCGTCGCTGAGGGCCTGCGGCTGCTGGCGGCGGTGTCGCTGGGCGCGACCACCGCCCTGGCCGACCTGGCGTTCCTGCTGGTGGCGCTGCCTTTCCTGGGCTATCCCAACACGCGGGCGATGGCCAGGCGGCTGGCCCTGCTGGAGACGCGGCGGCTGCGCCTCGACCCGGCGGAGTTCGACGTGGGCGGGCGGGCCACGCGTTATCTCGCGCTGCGCGTTCCGGTCGGGGTGCTGGGCGGGCTGGTGGTGGGGCTGTTGCTGATCGGGGTGGTGACGGGCGTCCGCATCGCCTGGGCCTGGGGGACCGGAGGCACCTTCGACGACATCGAACCCACCTGGCCGATCTTCATTTATTTCGCCCTGGTCGGGTTGCTGTTGCTCTTCCTGATCCTGTCGGGCGTGGTTGGCGTGCACGCGCTCGAACAGCGGCTGGCCCGCCGGGTGCTCGGCCCCGATCCGACTGAGAGACTCGAACGCAGGATCGTCGAGCTGGCCGAGAGCCGGGCCGGGATCGTGGCGGCGGTCGACTCAGAGCGCCGCCGGATCGAACGCGACCTGCACGACGGCCTCCAGCAGCGCCTGGTCGCCCTGTCGATGCTGATCGGCCGATCCCGGCGGGGCCGTCCCGAGCTGCTGGACCAGGCTCACGAGGAGGCGCAGCAGGCGCTGGCCGAGCTGCGCGAGGTGGCCTGGCGGGTCTACCCGAGCGGCCTCGACTCCCTCGGTCTCGGCGAGGCGCTGGCGGGGGTGGCCGAGCGCTCGAGCGTACCGGTCAAGGTGTCCTGCGACCTGGCCGCGCGCCCCCCGATGGGGGTGGAGACGGCCGCCTACTTCGTCGTCTGCGAGGCGGTGACCAACGCCGCCAAGCACGCGGGAGCCACCCTCATCACCGTTGACGTGCACCGGGAGGGCACAATGATCGTCGTGCGGGTCATGGATGACGGCCGGGGCGGCGCGACCGCCTCGGGCAGCGGGCTGTCGGGGCTGGCCCGCCGGGTGGCGGCACTCGACGGCGGGTTCCAGGTGGTCAGCCCGGCGGGCGGTCCGACAATGATCGTGGCGGAGCTGCCATGCGGGTGATCCTGGCCGAAGACTCGACGCTGCTGCGCGAGGGCCTGCTACGGCTGCTGGTGGAGGAGGGCCACGAGGTGCCCGCCGCCGTGGGCGACGGTGCCGCCCTGGTCGAGGCGGTGGCCGCCCACGGGCCCGACATCGTGGTGGTCGACGTAAGGATGCCACCGACCCACACTGACGAGGGCCTGCGCGCCGCACTGGAGATCAGGCGACGCTGGCCCACCGTCAAGGTGCTGGTCCTGTCGCAGTATGTGGAGAAGAGGTACGCGACGGAGCTGATGAGCGGCGATGTGGAAGGTATCGGATATCTACTGAAAGACCGGGTGGCGCAGGTAGCCGACTTCCTCGACGCGCTCGACCGGGTGGGCGCCGGGGGAGCGGCGTTCGATCCGGAGGTCGTACGCCAGTTGCTGGCCCGCACCACCCAGATCGATCCGCTGGCCCGGCTCACCCCGCGCGAGCGCGACGTCCTCGAACGCATGGCCCAGGGACTGACCAACGCCTCGATCGCCCAGGCCATGCACGTGTCGCAGAGCGCCGTGGAAAAGCACGTCAACTCACTGTTCGACAAGCTCCATCTCTCGCACCAGACCGGCTACAGCCGCCGCGTGCTGGCCGTCCTCCGCTTCCTGGAGTCGTGACCTGTGTGTTCCGGCGTCGAGGTCGGGCCCCCGGGCGATGACCGCACTGCCGCAGGGCAGGCGCGACAGCTTGCCCCACCGCCCCTACGGCGCCCGTGACCCGATCACCCGGTGGACCATGGAACCCGTCAATCTGCCTTCAGGAGCGTCATCAGCTGGTCCGCCGCCTTACGGGCGCGCGCGGTGATGTCTTCCTCGGTCGGCTCACGTACGCCGTGGAGCGCGTCCTCGAACAGCCCCCCGCCCAGCATCGCCACGAACGTCCCCGCCGCCCACCGCAGGCTCCCAGCCTTCCAATCCTGGCTGGGCGCCCAGCGTTCGAGGTAGCGCTGGAGAGCATGCACCCGGAGCTCCATGATCTGGCGGTAACGGTGCCCCAGCTCCGGGAACCGAGGCGCGTCCCGGGTCACCACCCGGTACAGCGCCAGCTCTGTCGGTGACAGCACTCGTCGCAGGTAGTCCATGCCCGCGAGCGGCAACGCCACCTGGGGCGACTCGGTGAACCACGGCAAGTCCGGAAACTCGGAATCGTTGTCGGGAAGGACCTCGGGCTCCGGCATTGAGCAGGCATCCCGCATGACGGCACTGAACAGGTCGTCCTTGCCGTCGAAATGCCGGTAGACCGTCTTGATCGAGACACCCGCCGCCGCGGCGATGCGGTGCACCGAGGTCTCGGCGTAGCCGGTGTCGAGGAAGGCCTCGCGCGCGGCGTCCACGATCGCGGTCCGCTTGCGCTGCATGAGCTGGGCCTTGGGGTTGTCGTCCGACCAGGTTCGCATGGGCCTCTCCGAACGGGACTGCTTGACACCAGCATACGACAACTATCATTGTCGTTCGTACGACAATGATAGTTGTCGTACCCTCAAGGAGGCCGCGTGATGAGCTGGACTATCGACCAGATTCCCGACCAGACCGGCAAGACCTTTGTCGTCACCGGGGCCGGCAGCGGCCTCGGCCTGGCGACCACCCGGGCACTCGCCCACAGGGGCGCGCACGTCATCCTCGCCGTACGGGACGAGGTCAAGGGGCGGCGGGCCGTCGCCGAGATCACCGCCGAGCGGCCGGATGCCCGTCTCGAGGTGCGCCACCTCGATCTGGCGGATCTGGACTCGGTCCACACCTTCGCCGACCGGCTGCGTTCCGACCTGGGGCGCCTGGACCTCCTCGTCAACAACGCGGGGGTGATGGCGCCGCCCCGTACGCTCAACGCGCAGGGCCACGAGCTGCAGTTCGCCGCCAACCACCTCGGCCACTTCGCACTCACCGGCCTGGTGCTCGACCTCCTGGCCGACGGGAGCGACCCCCGCGTGGTCACGGTCACCTCGACCAACCACCGGCAGGGCCGGATCTTCTTCGACGACCTCACCGGTGAGCGCACGTACTCTCCCATGAAGTTCTACAACCAGTCCAAGCTCGCCAACGCCGCCTTCGGATGGGAGCTCCACCAGCGGCTGACCGCGGCGGGCAGCCCGGTGCGCAGCGTGCTCGCCCACCCCGGTTACGCCTCCACCAACCTCCAGACCAGCGCACCGGTCGGCATGGTGAAGCTGCTGTTCGGCCGCATCCTCGCCCCGCTCGCCCAGTCCGCCGAGCGGGGCGCGCTGCCTCAGCTGTACGCGGCCACCGCCCCGGACGCGGCAAGTGGGCAGCTCATCGGGCCGGGCGGCATGGCTGAGCTGCGCGGCGCCCCCAAACAGGTCCAGCTGGCCCCGACCGCCACCGATCCCGAGACCGGCCGCCGCCTCTGGGAGTTGTCGGAACGCCTGACCACGGTGCGCTTCGCACTCCCGGCCACCGCCTGAGATCGTCCGTATGGTGGAGCGACGCGCCGGCAGCCCCGTCTGAGAGCGTGTGAGAGACTACGCCGATCTTGGAGTCGAGGTGCGGAGTCCTGTTTCGTGCGTTCACGAGTTATCGCCTGCGTCCCGGTACTGCTGCTCTTCATGGGCGCCTGCGGAGAGAAGCCCGAGCCGGAGGCCGCACCGTCCGCCACCCACACGCCCACGACATCAGTACCGCCGGTATCCCCGACGCCCACGGCCCGGCCTTCGCGCAAGCGCGCGCTCGCCGGCCCCGGGACCGTGTGCGGTGAGATCCAGCCGCCCGGCGGCGGCGCCATGGCGGCGGTCGCGGTGTCCGCGGGGCGAGCCGATTGCCGTACGGCCCTCAAGATCTTCCGGACCTACTACCGGCCGGACACCCCCAAGCAGGGCAGCGCTGGGGTCGCGACCGTCGGCGGATGGCGTTGCGCCAGCAACTCGGCCGCTCAGGCGAACATCAGCGGGCGACTCTCCTCGTGCCGCCAGGCCACCGCGAAGATCGTGGCGGACGTCATCCCGTAACGAGCGCCGTCGATGGTCAGCTCATTTGCCGGTCGGCTGGGCGCGGACGTGGAGACGCTCGCCCTGAGGCCCGAACAGGGAGAGGATCTCGACCGGCTCGGAACCGGCGTTGCCGAACCAGTGCGGGATACGGGTGTCGAACTCGGCGACCTCGCCGGGCGTGAGGATCACGTCGTGCTCGCCGAGGACCAGGCGCACCCGCCCGGACAGTACGTAGAGCCACTCGTAGCCCTCGTGCACCCGGGGATCGGGCTCGGTTCCGGGCCAGTTCGGCGGCATGACCTGCTTGAACGCCTGGAGCCCGCCGGGCCGGCGGGTGAGCGGGATGAAGACGGAGCCCCGGCGACGGAACGAGCGCAACTGCACGCGCGGGTCACCGGTGGGCGGCGCGTCGACGAGCTCGTCCAGTGTCACCTGGTGGGCGCGCGCCAGGGGCAGCAACAGCTCCAAGGTCGGCCGGCGCTGCCCGGACTCCAGGCGCGACAGGGTGCTGATCGAGATGCCGGTGGACTCCGACAGCTCGGTCAGGGTGGCGCCGCGCTGCTGGCGCAGGGTCCGCAGCCGGGGCCCGACGGCATGCAGAACATCGTCCAGAACAATCTCGTCATCGTCCATGGACCCAATTTGCCACAACGGCAAGGGTTTTTGGCAATGGCGGCGAGTCACGACGGTGCCCCCACCCGGCCGTCCTCGACCAGGGCCACTCAGCTCGTCTACAGGTCGTTCCTGGTAAGCCAGGTCAGGCACGCGTCGGCCACCTCACGCCAGCCGTGGTCGATGGTCAGGGAGTGGCCCCGGTCGGGGAACCGCTGGATCTCGGTGATCGCGGTGGAGCCTCGATACTGCTTGAGCGTCGCTTCGGTGACCGTCTCGGGGACGGTGTGGTCCTTGCCGCCGGCGATCAGCAGCAGCGGCCCCCGGGCGTCGTTGCCGGTGTCGACCTTGGCGGGCGAATGGGGGGAGAAGTTCGCGGCGGCAGCCTCGAACAGCGGCTTGCCCGGCGCGGGGATGGTCCAGCGTTCGTACAGCTCGGCGGCTTCCTGAGCCGGGATGGCGTTGCCGAACGCGTAGGTGAACTGGTCGAGGGTGAGGGAGACGGCCCGGTGCTTGTTGGCCGGGTTCTTGAACACCGGCAGGGTCGAGCGCAACGCCGACAACGGCAGCGGCAGCACCCCTTTGATCTGGGCGGCGTCGATCGCGATCGCGGCTCTGGCCAGGTCCTGCCCGAGCAGCTTCTCGGCGATCATGCCGCCGAAGGAGTGACCGATCAGGATCGGCTTGACGTCCAGAGCGTTGATGATCTCCGTGTAGTGGGCGACGACGTCGTCGATGCCATGGTCGGCGATGCTGTCGGGGTCCTTGCGGGACAGTTCGACGCTTTCGCGGTCCCCCGGCCAGCCGGGCGCCGCCGCGTCGTAGCCGGCGGTCGTGAACAGCTCGATCCAGGAAGACCAGGAGGTGGCGTGTAGCCAAAGGCCGTGGATGAAGATGACGGGAGTGGTCGGTGCGGTCATCGGTTGCTCCTCAGGAACATGGCTGTCATGCCGGATGGGTGTGCTTGACCGCCTGGGTCGCGGTCGCGGCGGTGCGGATGTGGCCGGCCACGGCTGCCGGTTGCGACAGCGCGATCGCGTGTGAGGCGTCGACCTCGATGGTGTCGGCCCCGGCGCGCTGGGCCATGAAACGCTGTGCGGCGGTATGGATCGCCTGGTCCGCGGTCGCCACGACGTACCAGGACGGCAGGGTTTTCCAGCTCGCGGCGGGAGAGCTCTCCTCGAACGCCACCGCCGCGATGGGGCGCTGCGCGGCGGCCGCCACCGAGGTGAGGCGCTCGGGCAGGTCGGCGGCGAACACCGCGGCGAACTGGTCTTCCTTGAGGAACAGCTCCACGGCCTCTTCTCCATCGCCAGTGCGGAAGACGGCCGGCCGCAGCGCCGGGCCCAGCCGGCTGTCGGGGAAGCGGCCCGTGACGTCCAGCACGCTCTCCCCTGCCTCCAGGGCGAAAGCGGTCACGTAGACCAGCCCGACCACGTTGCCCGGCTGGGCTGCGGCCCGGGTGATGACCACACCGCCGTAGGAGTGACCCACCAGCAGGACCGGACCGTCGATCGCGGCGACGACGCCGGCGAGGTAGGCGGCGTCGGTGGCCGGTCCGCGCAGCGGGTTGGCCACAGCGATCACGGGGATCCCGGAATCCTGGAGCTCGGCGATCACGCCCGCCCAGCTCGACGCGTCCGTGAAGGCGCCGTGGACCAGCACGACGGTCGGCGTGCTGCCGTTCTTGAAGGAACTCATGGCCTCACCGTAAGAAGCCCTCTGCGCGGGTCGCGAGCGTCACATGACTGCGTCACCGAGCGTCACCAGGCGAAGCGGTGAGGTCAGGATGGTACGCGCAGGGCTCTGCTCAACGCCGATCGCGAGGTGACCCCCAGCTTGGGGAAGATCCTGTAGAGGTGGGAGCTGACGGTTCGATGAGACAGATAGAGCTTCTCGCCGATCTCCCGGTTCGTCAGGCCATCGGCCGCCATCTGGACGATCTGGAGTTCCTGCGCGGTCAGCACGTCGCGCGCTTCACTGCTGCGACTGCGGCTGCTCTCGCCGGAGGCCCGCAGTTCCTGGCGCGCTCGCTCGCTCCAGGGGATCACCCCCAAGGCGTCGAACGTCTCGCGAGCCGTGCGCAAGGGTGCCCGCGACTCGGCCGTACGCCGCTGGCGCCGCAGCCATTCGCCGTACGCCAGTTGCACCCGAGCCCGTACGAAGGGCCATCGCCGCAGGTCGGCACCGAGCGCGGCGTCGAAGAGGGGCTCTGCTGCCGCCTCATCGGACAGGACGGCCCGGGCGTAGCGCAGGTCGGCGTGCAAGGACGGCGACGGCGTGGTGAGCGCCACCGCCTCCAGTTCCTCGATGATGCCGGCCACCGCGTGCCCTTGACCGCTGTGCGCCGCGGCGTCTGCGAGTTCGGCGATGGAAAAGCAGCGCAGCGCCAGGTGGAAGGCCGGATCGGCGGGGTCGTGCATCCGTCGCAGCTGGTCGAAGGCGTCGGCGTAACGTCCCTCGCCCAGCGCGGCGAGTCCACGCGCGAGCTGCACCGTGGCCAGCACGGGCCGGGCTCCGATGGGCAGGGCCACCTGCTCGGCCGCCACCGCGAGGCTCTCCACGCGATCCTGCTCGCCGCGCAGCGCGGCGAGCACCGCGCCCGAGGCCTGAGCGATGGCGTGCATCAGCGGCTGGGAGGTCTCGTGCGCCAGACGGGCGGCCTCCTCGGCCGCGGGGATGGCCACGCTCAGGTCGGCCAGCCGGGCCGCGCTCCACGCCTGTGCCCCGAGGTCTCGCGCCAGGAGGCTGAGCCGGCCCTGCGCGCGCAGAGTCGGCAGCGACGCGGCGCTGAACTCCTCCGACAGGTCGAACGCCCCCACCATCAACGCCGAACTGCCGAGCAGGCGAGCCGCGGGCCGGCCGCCGGTCGGGTGGGCGGCCAGATGGCGTAATCGCTCGATCACGACCTTGCCACGCTCGATCGGAGCCGCGAACGCCAGGACCGTCAGCAACCGCCCGTCCAGATCGTCGACGGGCAGGCCCTCGGCCACGGTGACGACGCGTTGCCGCGACCGCTCGTCAGCATGAGCCCAGAAACATCGCAAGGACGCACTGGACAGGAGTTTCAGCGCGAGATCGACGTCCCCCTGCGCCGCCATCGTCTCGGCGAGATCGGCCAGAGAGTGCGCTGCCGCGCTGTCGTCACGGATGCCGTCCTGGAAGCTCTCGCGGATCCACACGACACGGGCCTGCTGCTGGGCCGACAGGTGCGGCTGCTCGCCTTCGCCCAGCAGCCGCACGACGATATCGCGCCGTCCCATCTCGGCCGCGTACTCGGCGGCCCGCACCAGCCGTTCAGACCGGTGAGCGGGATTCTCACTGAGCCTGACCGCGTCCTCCAGCGCCGCGACGGCCGACAGCAGGTCGCCCCGACGTCGCACGCTTTGGGCCGTGGTCTCCAGCTCGACGGCAATGCTCTCATCCGGCCTGGGGCTGGATGCCGCGCGGTGCCAGAGACGACGGTCCGGCCGGCCGGTGAGAACGTCGGCCAAGGCGGCGTGCACGGCGTGCCTCTGGGAGATGCTCGCGCCCTGGTAGATCGCCGAGCGCATGAGCGGGTGCCGGAACGACACCCCGGCTTCGTCCACGTCGACCAGCCGTACGGTGACAGCGGGAGCCAGATCGTCTGCCGTGACCGGTACACCGGTGATCAGCGCGCTGGCGTCGAGGGTCTCGGAAAGGTCGGTGCTGTCGTTGAGCGCGGCCACCAGCAGCATGGTCCGAAGGGTCGATGGCAATCCCGACATGCGGGCGGTGAAGGTCTGTTCCAGCCGGGTGGTCAGCGGGAGCCATCCCGGCGGCAGGGGGCCCTTCCCGTCCCGCGTGTCCGCGGCGATCGGCAGCTCGACGAGGGCCAAGGGGTTTCCCGCAGCCTCCCGCAGCAACCGGGTGCGTACCGCCGGCGTCAGGGTGGGGCTGCAGGCGTCCAGCAAGGCGGTCGCGGCGGTCTCATCGAGCCGATCGAGGAGCAACTCCTGCAGCCCCGCCCTTTCCAGGGGGCTCTGGAAACCGTCGCGTATCGCGGCCAGCAGCACGATCGGTTCGGAGTCCAGCCGCCGCGCGACGAACGCGAGCGCGTCGGCGCTTGCGCGGTCCAGCCAGTGAGCGTCCTCGACAAGGAGCAGGGCGGGCGCGCGGGCGGCGGCCTCGCCCAGGAGGTTCAGCGCCGCCAGGGCGATGAGGAACGGGTCCGGCACCCGGGCGTCGGTCAGCCCGAACGCCGCTCCCAGCGCGCCGCGCTGAGGTGCGGGCAGTTCCCCGATCTCGGTACGAAGCGGAAGCAGCACCTGATGCAGACCGGCGAAGGGCATGTGCGTCTCTGACTCCACACCGGCCGTCCGCAAGATCCGCATGCCCCGAGCGGCCGCGATCCCCGCCGTGTCCAGCAGCAAGGCCGACTTCCCGATCCCCGCCTCGCCGCGCACCAGCATCGCTCCGCCGCTCTTTCGGACGCCGTCCACGAACTCGCCGAGACGCCGCTGTTCGGACTCCCGCCCGAAAAGTGGTATTGCTTGCTGGTTTGCTGGCATATGAAGCCATGGTCGCGTGCGCTCGGGGTCCCGTCCAGCGAACTTGGTGGCGGTGATGAGGGTGCCGCCGGGGACGAGCACCATGCCTTCGTCGGAAACGCGGATCATGAGGATTCAGGCCTTTCGCTGATGCGCTCAGTTCTGCGGATGCGTGTTCTGGGCGGCTCGCAGGCGGCGGTGCTCTTTGGGGATGACGCCGCCCCACCTGCCGTCAGATGGCGGCCTCGCGGATGAGGTCGGCGACCGCGGCGGGCTGGGAGACGTAGACGGCGTGGCTGCCGATGACCTCGACGACCTTCGCTCCGGCGCGCTCGGCCATCATGCGCTGAGCCGGCGGCGGGATCATCCGGTCCTCGGTCGCGACGAGGTACCAGCTGGGCTTGTGCCGCCAGGCCGGTTCGGTGACCGACCCACCGAGGGCGTCCACGCCCCACGGGACTTGAGAATCGGCCATGAACGCCGCCACCTGGCCGGGCAGGTCGGCGGCGAACGAGGCGGCGAACGTGTCGCGGTCAAGGAAGAGGAAGCCCTCCTGGGGAGGGAGGATGGGCGGCGCCGGCGGGTCGGCGATGAGGGTGCTGACCGATTCGCCCTTGTCCGGGGCGAACGCGGCGATGTAGACCAGCGAAGTGACGTTGGGGTGGGCGCCGGCCTCACTGATGACGACCCCACCGTAGGAGTGGCCGACCAGGACGGCCGGGCCGTCGAGGCCGTCCAGGACCCGGCGGGTCACCGCGACGTCATCCGCCAGCGACAGCGTCGGGTTCTGCACGATGTGGACGCGGAGCCCGTTCCTGGTCAGCTCGTCGTAGACACCCCGCCAGCCGGATCCGTCCACGAAGCCACCGTGCACGAGCACGATGTTCCTGATGGTGGTCATGGTCGCTCCCGAGCTGGACGGACAGGCCCGGCGCGTGTCCTGGTGCTCTCCATCCAAGTCGCGTGCACGCGGCCCGGCCACGCAGAACAGGACGCAGAAGTAGGCCCGAGCGTCAGGCGTTCGCCAGGTCGCGGCAGCGGCTGCTCGCCTCGGCGTCGCCGATGGCTTCGTACACCTCGGCCGCCCTCGCGTAGGTATGGCGGCTCTCGCCGGTCCGGTCCTCCTCGGCCAGCAAGACCGCCAGTGTCTCCAGGGAGCGGGCCTGCGGGACGAGCAACTGAGCCTGCTCCATGAGGCTGGTCGCCTCGGTGAGCTTGATGATCGCCTCAGCCCGGTGGCCGAGCAATCCCAGGCATTCGCCGATGCGGGCCAGCACGATCGGCCTGTTGAACGCCGCGACGCTCGGCGTCATCCCCGAGCAGTCGTCGTTCAGCAGGGCCAGCACGTCGAGGTACTGCTTCAGCGCCTTGGTGTGATCTCCGGCGTCGCGAAGGCAGGTGCCGAGGGCGGCGAGAGAATGGCAGTACCGATCCATGTCGCCGTTGGCCAAGTGGATCCGCGCCGCCTGGGTTTCCGCCGCGATGGCCTCGTCGAGCCGCCCGAGCCGTCGAAGCGCGCCTCCCGCGTGGTGATGAGCCAAGCCGATCTGCGCCGTGGCACCACTGCGGGTTGCCAGGTCTATCGCCTGGGCTGTGTAGCGCAGTGCGGTCTCCGGGTCATCTCGCGGCAGCAGATGGACCCAGGCCAGCATGTTCAGTTGCGCGGCCTGCCGGGCCGGATCGCCCAGGGCGGCGGCGGCCTCGGCGCCGAGGGTGAACACCTCGTACCAGTGCGGCGCGTGCATCCACTGATCGGAGAACCAGTCCATCGACTCGGCGCAGTCGAGGACGGCGGTGAACCGGCCGATGCTCGCCGCGTGACGTAACGCGCCCAGCCAGTTGTCGACATTCACGCGTAGCCAGTGGTCGGCCTTCTCCGCGGAGGACAGCTCAGCGGCATCGGGGGCAGCTTGGCCAGGATCGCCGTACCCGGGCTCGAACCACCGCCCGGCGGTCGTGGCCGTCCGCAGCAGCCATGACGTCATCGTCACGGTGAGCGCGTCGCGCTCGGCCGCAGGCTCCTCCTGCTGAAGCCGATCGCGGGCGAACAGCCGTACCAGGTCGTGGAAGCGGTAGCGTTCCGACGTGCTGTCCTGCAGCAGACCGAGGTCGACGAGGTCGTCGAGGGCGTCCCATGCCTCCTCGATCGACGTGCCGCCCACCACGGCGGCCAGAGCGGCGTCGAAGCTGCGGCCCGGCACCAGGGCGAGCCGGCGGAAGAGCCGTCGCGTCGAGGTGGCCAGCTGCTCGTAGGACAGCCCGAACGCGGTGGCGATCTTGAGATCGCCGGCGCTGAGCTGGTCCAGGCGGCGCTCCTCGTTCGTCAGCCGGGCGGCGAGGTCGGCGGCGTTCCAGCCGGGTCGGCTGACCAGCCGATTTCCGGCGATCCGGAGCGCGAGGGGCAGACCGCCGCACAGCTGCGCGAGCTGCCCGACGGCCGATCCTTCGTCCGGGGCGCCGCGGTCTTTCAGGATTCCGGTCAGCAGCTCGGTGGCTTCCAGCAGGGGCAGGGGCCCGAGGGCGAGTCTGCGCACTCCTTCCAGACCGGCCAGCAGGCGGCGACTGGTCACCAGGGCCTTTCCCGCACCGCCGCCCGGCAGCAGCGGCCGGACCTGCTCCTCGGCGGCGGCATTGTCGAGCACGATCAGCACGCGCCGGTCACGCAGCAGGGACCGGTACAAGGACGCACGCCCGGCGACGTCGCCCGGGATCTGCTGATCCGCGATGCCGAGTGCGCGAAGCAGCATGCCCAAGGCATCGTCGACGGGCAGGGGCTGCGCAGACATACCGAACAGGTCGAGGAAGAACACCCCGTGAGGGAAGTCCGGCCGCAGGGCGTGGGCGGCGCGGACTGCCAACGTGGTCTTGCCCAGCCCGGCAGAACCGGTGATGAGCCCCACACCCGCGGCGCCCGGCGCGTCCCCGGCGCGTAAGAGCTCGCTGATCCAGGCCAGTCCCGCGGCTCGACCGGTGAAGTCGCCGACGGAGCGCGGCAGCTCGCACAGCCCGGTCGGGCGGGCCCAGTGATCGCGCAGGCGGCCCTCGCGTGCCAGCTCGACGAGCTGGTCGCGGTCGGCGTCGCCCAGGCCGAGGGCGTCGGCCAGCGCGGTGACGGTCCGATGCTGGGAACCCTTGCTGCGTCCGCGTTCCATGTCCGACAGCGTCCGGGCGCTGACCCCCGAGGCCTCGGCGAGCTGCTCCAGCGTCAGACGTGCCGCGTGCCGATGGCGACGCAGCACCTCCGCGAAGCTGGGTGCGGTAATCGAGCGCTCCTTCTCCGCGATCAAGTGGAGATCACCCAAAGCTTACGGGAGAGAGCCGGTGGCAGCGGAGGCCACTGCTTCGTTCACCTTCAGCCTGGAACAAGACCTGCGGTCACGTAGCGCTCGGTGACGCAGTCAGGTGACGCTCGCGCGGCAAGCGAGCCGGTTTCTACGGTTTGCCCCATGAACGCCAAGAAGGTCCGCGGCCGCGTCGTCATCCCGATCGCGGTGGCCGGCATGTTCGCCTACCTCGCCCCTGCCGCTTCCGCCCAGGCCGCCCCGGTGCCCATCACAGCCATCGCCTCCAAGACGCCGTCGGAGACCGGCCATGCGCCGCGCATTCCGGCAGGTTTTCGTGAGGGGAGAGTTCAGGTCGGCGACGTCGCGATCAACTACGTGCGCGGTGGACACGGGCCGACGCTGGTCCTGCTGCACGGATACCCGCAAACCTGGTACACCTGGCGCGAAGTCCTGCCCGAGCTCGCCAAGCACTACACGGTCATCGCGCCGGATCTACGCGGAGCAGGCAAGAGCGACGCACCCGCCAGTGGCTACGACAAGAAGACCCTCGCCGCTGACCTGCACGGCTTGTTGACCAGGCTCGGCCTCAAGCGGGACATCAGGCTCGTGGGGCACGACATCGGCACGATGGTCGCCTACTCCTACGCCGCCGCCCACCCCGGCGACGTCACCAAGCTGGTCCTCAGCGAGGCACCCATCCCCGACAAGACCCTCTACACCTTCCCCTCCCTCACCGCGAAGGGGCCGGGCTTCTGGAACTTCGGCTACTTCAGCGTCCGCAACGGCCTGCCCGAGCGCATGGTGAACGGCCGGGAGGAGCAGTGGGTGGAGCGTTTCGTCGACTCCCTCGAAGTCAAGAAGAACGGCGTCAGCGACGAACAGGTCCGCGAGTACGCCCGCTACCTGCGCGATGACGCTCACCTGCGGGCGAGTTTCGAATGGTTCCGCGCCTTTCCCAAGGACGTCGCTGACAACAGCGCATACAGCGCGAAGAAGCTCACCATGCCCGTACTCGCCATCGGCGCCCGCGGCAGCCTCGGTGACTTCGTCCCCACCCAAGTCCGCAAGTACGCCGGCCATGTGACCGGGATCGTCATCGAGGACTCCGGTCACTGGATCTTCGAGGAACAGCCCGAACAGCTCACCCGCACACTCCTGCGCTTCCTCAAGAAGAACTGACCCGACGCCGAAACAGGAGCAGCCACATGAACAACAGACGTGCACCCCATTCCGGCGACACGCAGAACCCCTTCTGGTTCCTCGGTGGCCGGGCCCAGATCCTGGTGCCGGGCACGGCGACCGGCGGCACCTTGAGCGTGATGGAGTTCACCGACCCCAAGGGCCACGCGCCACCCCTGCACGTTCACGAGGCGGAGGACGAGATCTGGATCGTGCTCGATGGAGAGATCACCTTCTTCGTCGGGGACGACCGCTACGACCTGTTCGACATCGAAGCCATCCTCGCCTCGGCCGAGGCGTACCGCCTGCGCGTGGCGGGTCCTCCGCCGGTGGCCTAGGCGCACCGCTCGACACCTTCACCCCTACCAAGGAGATCCGCCATGTCCGCACAGACCTCTCCGCTCTTCCGGCCGGGGATCCGACTCCTGTTGCCCGTGACACTGGCCGTCCTGGCCATGCTGGCCATCCTGGTCACGGCTCTTCCCTCGGCCGCCGCCGCGACGAGCCGGCAAACGGTCAAACCCACTGTGGTGCTGGTCCACGGTGCGTTCGCCGACGCCTCGAGCTGGAACAAGGTCGTCGCCCGGCTCCAAGGGGCCGGCTACCCGGTGATCGCCCCCGCCAACCCCCTGCGCGACCTGGCAGGCGATTCGGCCTACCTGTCGAGCATCGTCTCCAGCATCGACGGACCGGTCATTCTGGTCGGCCACTCCTACGGCGGAGCGGTCATCTCCAACGCCGCCACCGGCCACCCCAACGTCAAGGCGCTGGTCTTCATCGCCGCGTTCGCACCCGAGGAGGCCGAGTCAGCGCTCGACCTGACCGGTAAGTTCCCCGGCAGCCAGCTGCCCACCAGCCTGATCACCCGCCAGTACCCGCTGCCCGGCGGCGGTACCGGCACCGACGCCTACATCGCCCCCGCCGCATTCCACGCCGCCTTCGCCGCCGACCTGCCCGCCCGCGACACCGCCCTGATGGCCGCCACCCAGCGCCCGGCCGCCCTGGCCGCGCTCGGCTCCCCGAGCGGAGCGCCCGCCTGGAAGACCATCCCCTCCTGGTACCTGGTCGCCGGCGCCGACCAGGCCATCCCACCCGCAGCCCAGCGGTTCATGGCCCAGCGCGCCGGCGCGCGCACCAGCGAAGTCGGGGAAGCCTCACACGTGATCATGATCTCCCGGCCTGACGCCACCACCGCTGTCATCACAGCGGCAGCCCGCGCCACCCGCTGATCCCCACACGAGACCCATCGGTCCGGCACGCGGCAGGCGCGATCCCCGCGCCTGCCGCGGTTCCGGCCAGCGCTCACCCGCGGACTGGGCCGGATCGTGACGGTCCAGGACACCGGCCGACCACCCCTCACCACCGGACCCTTCGATCCGCTCCGCCCGTCCTACGTTCGCCAGGCGGCCGCACCTTCCGAATGGAGACAATCCCCATGGTCCACACCATCGCCCACGCGAGTAGGCGAACCTTCCTCACCCGAGCGACCGCCGCATCGGCGCTACCCCTGGCCGCCAGCCTGCTCGGGACCGGCGAGGCGCCCGCATCCGGCGCCCTCCCCGACTACGCGCCCATCCCCGAGGCGTCGAAGGGCCCCGCGCTCAACGACAAGGGCTACTTCGTCGGCCGGATCGACGGCGACCTGCACTGGGTCACCGACTCCTCCTACCAGGCCATGTTCCTGACCACACGCCAGGGCGTCGTCCTCGTCGACGCGCCACCCACCATCGGGTACAACCTGCTGCGCGCCATCGAGGAGGTCACCCGGGCCAACGGGCGCCCCCGGAAGGTGACCCACCTCATCTACTCCCACTCGCACGCCGACCACATCGGAGCCGCCTCGATTTTCGGCAAGGACGTCATCCGCATCGGACATACCGAGACCGCGAGATTCCTGCGCCGGGACGCGGACCCGAACCGGCCGGCGCCCACGCTCACCTTCGACGACCACTACGTCCTGCGGGTCGGCGGCGAGCGTCTCGAACTGGCCTACCACGGCCCCAATCACTCACCCGACAACATCTTCATCCATGCCCCCAAGCAGGAGACCCTGATGGTGGTCGACGTGCTCTATCCCGGCTGGGTGCCCTTCAAGAATCTCGCTGTCTCCCAGGACATCCCCGGCTGGCTGCGGGCCCACGACACCGCCATGGGATATCCGTGGCGCACCCTCGTCGGCGGCCACCTCGGCCGCCTCGGCACCCGCGCCGACGGACACCTGCAGCAGCGATACCTGGCCGACCTGCGGACCAGCGTCCGTGACACGGTCGCCAGCCTCGACCCGGCGCCGTTCTTCGGCAAGTACGGTCCGGCCGGCAACGCGTGGGCGATCTTCGCCGGCTACCTGGACGCGGTCGCCCAGCAGGCCGCCGCCCCGGTCGTCGCCGGCTACCTCGGCACGCTGGCCGCCGCCGACGTGTTCACCAAGGACAACGCCTTCGGTCTGCTGGAGTCCATGCGAATCGACACCGGCCTGCTCGGGCCCTTCGGCATCCACCCCTGACCAACATGCTCGACGCCGGCCAAGAGCCCGCAGTCGAACCCCCAGACAGTGCGTTCGGGACAAGCCCCGAGCCTAGGCTGGGGTGCGGTTGGTCAGGACATGGGCGAGAACGACGGTGATGACGCCGGCCAGGACGACGCTGAGCAGTCCGGGCAGTTCGTCCGCGGTGTGCATGGCGGCGGGCACGAGGGTGGCGACGCCGAGCCCGGCGAGGGCGAAGCCGGCCAGCGCGGTCGCGACGGACGGCACGGCGAGGGCAGCGCCCATGCCGACGGCGGCCAGGGCTCCGCCGGCGCGGACGACGGTGCGCCGGCCGAAGCGGTCCACGACACGGTCACCGGTCAGACGGCCGACCGTCATGGCGACCTGGAGAGCCACGACGGCCAGACCCGCGGTGGCGGCATCGGTACGCAGGTCGGCGCTGAGGTAAAGGGGCCTCACGGGTGGGTGCGGTGAGAGGGGCAGCGGGCATCGGCTCTCCGATCACGTTGGTGCGGGCGAGCGGAGATCAGCGGAAGTACCGGTGGATGGCGTGGCGGATCTGGTCGGGCGTCATCGGGTCGGTCGACAGAGCGCTGTGCAGCACGAGCCCTTCGATCAGCGCGTCCAGCTCCCGGGCGGTGGTGGCGTCGAAATGGCGCTCCAGCGCCCGGCGGCTGCGCGCCATCCATGCCTGCGTGACGGCTCTCAGGGCCGGATTACGCGCAGCGGCCACGTACAGCTCCACGGACAGGACGAGATCGTCCTGTGAGCCGAGCAGGTCGTCCGACACCAGCGCGATGACCGACTCGACCGCCTCCTGACGATCCTGAGCGGCGCTCAGACGCTCGTCGAAGACGCGGGCCACCGCGTCGGCGTGCCGGGTGAACGCCTCGGCCAGTACTTCCTCAAGCGACGTGAAGTGGTAGGTCATCGACCCCAGCGGCACGTCCGCGGCGCGAGCGATCTCCCGATGCGTCGTCCCGGCGACGCCACGCTCAGCGATGACGGTGAGTGCCGCGTCGATCAGCCGGTCCCGCCGCCCGGGGTCGTGCCGCCGCGGCCGCCGTGGAGCGGACGCGTCGGTGGGGCCGCTCATGCCGTATCCAGCTCGATCGTGCGGATCACCCGGGCGGGATTGCCCACCGCGACCACGTTGGCCGGAAGATCGCGGGTGACCACCGCGCCCGCCCCCACGACCGTGTTCTCCCCGATCGTGACCCCGGCCAGGATGATCGCCCCACTGCCCAGCCACACGTTGTCACCGATGGTGATCGGCTTGGCGGCCTCCCACTTCGCCCGGCGCAGCTCTGGATCAACCGGATGAGTCGGCGTCATGAGCTGCACATACGACCCGATCTGCACATCGTTCCCGATGGTGATCGACGCGACGTCCAGGGCGACGAGCCCGAAGTTGGCGAACGACCGGGCGCCGATGCGGATGTTGCCGCCGTAGTCCACGCGCAGCGGCGGCCGGATCTCCGTACCTTCACCGACCGCACCCAGGAGCTCGGTGAGCAGCCGGCGCCGCTCCCGCGGATCACGCGCCGACGTCGCGTTGAACGCCTCCACCAGGTCCATGGCCCGCAGCATGTGCTCGGCCAGCTCGGGATCGTCGGCGATGTACAGGTCACCGGCGAGCATGCGCTCGCGCATCGAGCGGCCGTCGAAGTCAGACTCCATATGTACGAGCGTACGCATGGAGTGTACGCAGGTACATATCTGCGGGGCCCTACCCGACCAGCTGCTCCACCAGCAGCAGCACACCGATCACCACCATCGCCGCGCCGGAGAAGCGGCTCACCGTCCGGGCCGCGGCGGGCCGCGCCCGCAGCACCCGGCGCGCTCCCGCGCCCACTCCGGTGTAGACCACGGCGCAACTGGCCACGTGCACCAGCCCCAACGCCACGATCTGCACCGCGAGCGGCCAACCGGCGTCCGGGTCGGTGAACTGCGGCAGCAGCGCCAGGAACAGCAGGAACACCTTCGGGTTGAGCCCGCTGATCCCTGCCCCTTTCACCATCTGCCGCGCCCACGAGGTGGCGGCCTGTTCCGCACCGGCCTGCGGGGCCGCGGGGCGAGCCAGCATGCCGATCCCCAGCCAGACCAGATAGGCCGCGCCCGCCACGGTCAGCGCGGTCATCACCAGCGGCGACCGGGCCACCAGGGCGGCCACTCCGGCCGCCACCAGCGCAGTGGCCGCCAGATGCCCGGCCAGCAGCCCGCCCACCGCCGGCAACACCGTCCGATGGCGCAGCCCCGCCGTGATCGCGTAGGCCCAGTCCGCGCCGGGTGTCACCACGAACATCAATGAGACCGCCCAGAACGCGGCGACGGTACCGACGGGCATGACCTTGCTTCTCCTTCGCGCTCACTCAGATTCGATAAGGAAGTTTATGGTCGCATGGCCGGAATGTGCTTCCAATCTTTCCCCCACAAAGCCCGTTATGAGGGAGAATCTGCCCCATGGACGACGTAGACCGGAGAATTCTTGCCGAACTCCAGCGCGACGGGCGGCTCACCATCACCGAACTCGCCGAGCGCGTCCGCCTCAGCGTCTCGCCCTGCCACCGCCGCCTGCGCGCCCTGGAACACTCCGGCGCGATCAGCGGCTACCGGGCACACCTCGACGCCCACGCCTTGGGCCTGACGTTCGAGGCCCTCGTCTTCGTCACCATGCGCGCCGCGGACCGCGACACGGTCGACGCCTTCGAGCAGGCGGTCGCCGCCGTCCCGCACGTCCTGCAGGCTCAACGGCTGTTCGGTGACCCCGACTACCTGATGCGCGTCATCGCCCGCGACCTGGCCGCCTTCCAGGAGGTCTACGACGGCCAGTTGTCCGCTCTTCCCGGCGTCCTGCGCCTCAGCTCCACCCTTGTCATGAAGAGCGTCGTCGAGAACCGGCCCTTGCCTCTGTGAGCTGCCCGGCCGCGGTTCGCAGAACAGGGCCGCGGTGGTCGGTTCATCAACAGGATGGTCATTCGCCAGCACTGGGACGACATGGTCCGGGTGGCCCTGCCGCTGCCGGTCACCGACGTGGTGGGACTCCGGGGCACATCCAGCAGGACGTTGGTGAACGGCCCCCAGGAAGGCGCCTCGGGGAGCTCGAACAGCTCACGGAAGAACCGTGCCGAGGCGTGGCGGTCCTTGGCGGCGATGATGGTGTGGTTGAAGGTCACAGGTATGGCGGTTTCTCCTGCTCAAGGGGAAAGTGACGCGTCGAGTGCGTTCCCGCACGTCGCGGTGACGCGCCGATTGGGGCCTTTGTCGTGCGGGCGGGTCAGCGGCGTTCGGGGGCGACCCATTCGACGAACTGGACGATCAGGCCGTTGGGGTCGGTGACCTGGAACAAGGCTTCGCCCCAGGGCTCCTGGCGCAGCGGCATGGTGATCTGCGCCCCGGCGTCGCGCAGCCGCTTTTCCTGCTCGGCCAGGCCGCCGTCGAGGGTGAAGGCGAGGATCAGACCGCCGGCACGCTGGTCGCGCTGCTCGGGTGGCAGCACCTCGATGCCGCGGGCGAGCAGGACGATGTCGACCGAGTCGTCGCGCGACAGGGAGGCGAAGCCGGCGGCGGCATGCTGGACGGTGTAGCCCAGGTAGGTGGTGAAGAACGCCTGAGAGGCGGCGACGTCGTCGACGGTCAGCGAGACAGTGGAAGCGATGAACTGCAAGGGATCTCCTCTGGTGCGGCGGGGTGGGGTGGGGTGGGGTCAGTAGCTGCGGCGCCGGGGGACGATGCGCCTGCTCCGGACTTGCTGCGACGCACGGATGCTGTGGTCGGTCGGCGGCCGACGCAGTTCGGCGCCGTGCAGCGGGGCCCGCTCGGGCTGCTGCGATCGGGGCACACGAGCGAACTCGACCACGGGCGCGGCGGCGGCGTGGGGGTGCTTGCGCAAGGGCGTTCTCCTTCGAACTCGGCGTTCCATCGTCATAAACTTACGACGGAGGTAAAGTTAGTCCAGGGCGCCCAAGGGTGTCAACATAAAGATGCTACGAAGGTAAGATTGCTCCATGGTTACCCAGACTCCCGCTCCCGTCGCCGGGCTGCGCGAGACCAAGAAGCACGAAACCCGGCAGCTCATCTCCGACCATGCGACCCGGCTGTTCATCGCCCAGGGCTTCGAGCCGACGACCATCGCCGAGATCGCCGCCGTCGCCCGCGTAGCAAAGAAGACCGTCACCAACTACTTCCCGCGTAAGGAAGACCTGGCCCTGGACCATCAGGAGGAGTTCGCCGCCTCCCTGGCCCGTGCCGTCACCGCACGACGCCCAGGGGAATCAGCGCTGGCCGCGCTGCGCCGCGCGTTCGCCGACGCCGTGGCCGCCCAGGACCCGGTCGCCGGATTCTCCGGCCAGGAGTTCGCCCGCATGATCGCCGACAGTCCCACCCTGACCGCCTGTCTGCGCGGCCTGCACGACCAGCGGGAACACCACCTCGCCCAAGTGCTCGCCGACGTCACTGCCGCCCAGTCCGACGACATCGCCGTGCAGACCGCCGCTGCTCTGCTGGGCACTGTGCACCGCGTGCTGTTTCACCGCATCCAGACCCTCACCCTCGCCGGACAGCCCAACGACCAGATCGCCCGCACCATCGCCGCCGAAGCCATCCAAGCCTTCGACTTGCTGGAGCCCGGCCTGGCCGACTATGCCTCTGGCTGATGTGAGTCATCGGGCCTGCTGTTCGGGCAGGCTCGGCGCCGGGCGCGCGAAACGACACGGCCCGCGACCGCAGGGGCCGCCAAAGGGAGCGTGGTTCAGGGTTGACCGGGCTGGCGTTCGATCAGCTTCACGACCTCGCCCGCGCTTCTGGCGATGTGCTCGCGGACCTAGGCGACGATCTGGTCCTCGTCGCCGGAGGTGATCACATCGACGAGGCGTACGTGCAGGTCGGCGTCTCGCGTCAGGTCGGCCTTGACGACGTCGCCGGAGTCGAGCGCGTCGAGATGGGTCTGGAGGGCATGGCGCAGCCGCGTCATGCCCTACCCGTGCGGATTCTTGGCGAGATTGAGGGCGGCGAGGGTCTCCAGCGCCACGCGAACCTCCGCCACGCCGAGGAGGTCCTGTGGACTGGGCTTGGCGACGCGAATGCCTTTGTAGGGCTCCTGCACCAGGGATCCCTCATGAATCAGCTGGTGGATCGCCTCACGGATGGTGGGCCTGCTGACGCCCAGCGCGTCGGCGAGCGGGGCTTCCTTGACGCGTTGCCCGGGTACGAGCTCGCCCGACAGCAAGGCGCGACGAATCGCGTCCACGACGACTTCCCATCGCACGAGAGCGTCACCGGCGAGATCTTCACCTCGGTGCCCGTCGATCCACAAGACCCGCTTCGAGTGGGCCTCCTGGTCACGTGATCACACTGCTCAGTCGGCTGCGACGGCTGAGGCGTTCTTGAGTCGTTCTGGCCGCCGTACGCGCACGGACGGAGCCTACGGTTTTGTGTCAGGGGTCACACACCCTGTCTCGCACCCGGCCGATCGTCGCGGGTGCGCCATCAGAACCTCCGGGGGAGCCAGTCATGCCTCAGCTCAGCGACGCCTTGCTCGACGGCAGGGTCGTCCTCGTCAGTGGTGGGACGCAAGGCTTGGGTGCGGCGATCGCCGACGCCGCGGTACGGAACGGCGCCGACGTCGTGGTCACCGGCCGGCGGAAGGACGTCGGTGAGCAGTTCGCGACCGATCTCGCCGAGCGGTCGGGCCGGCAGGTTCGCTACGTCCAGGCCGATGCCGGTGACGTCGGCCAGGGCCAGGCCGCGGTCGCGGAGACGATCGACCGGTTCGGCCGGATCGACTGCGTGGTGAACTGCGCCGGCCTCACCACCCGCGGCACGATGCTCGACACCACGCCGGAGCTCTTCGACGAGCACATCGCCGTCAATCTGCGCGGTCCGTTCTTCCTCATGCAGGCGGCGATCAAGGACATGGTCGCCCGAGGCAGAGGGGGTTCCATCGTCAACATCATCACGATGTCGTCCCACGGCGGTCAGCCGTACCTGGCGCCGTACGTCGCATCGAAGTCCGGCCTGGTCGGACTGACGCGCAATGCCGCGTTCGCTCATCGCTGGGACCGGATCCGGATCAACGGCGTGAACATCGGATGGACCGAGACCGAGGGCGAGGACGCCACCCAGCGCCGTTGGCACGACGCCGACGACGACTGGCTCGAAAGGGCCGCGGCACAGCAGCCCATGGGGAAGCTGGGGCAGGTCGACGAGATCGCCGACTTCGTGATCTTCCTGCTCTCGGCGCGCAGCGGTGTGGTCACCGGGTCCGTCATCGACTGGGACCAGACCATCCCGGGCACCTACGAGTAGAAGGTACGTCATGCGCATCGGACTGATCGGCGTGGGACGCATCGGCGCGTTCCACGCACAGACGCTCACGGACCTCCCGGCTGTCGACGAGATCATCATCACCGACGCCGTCCCCGACCTCGCGCGAGGAGTCGGAGAGCGGCTCGGCGTCCGCGTCGCCCCGGAGCCCGCCGACGTCCTGGCCTCAGGCGTCGACGGCATCATCATCGCGTCGTCGACCGCCACGCACCCCGACTTCATCCGGGCCTGCGTTCTGGCGGGGATCCCCACCTTCTGCGAGAAACCCGTCGCCGCACTGTCGGAGGAGGCCGTCGCGCTGCGGAACGAACTGGCCGGCAACGACACCCCGATCCAGATCGGCTTCCCACGCCGTTTCGACGCCGCCTACATGGCGGCCAGGGCAGACCTGGTCGCGGGCACCCTGGGGTACGTCCACACCGTACGCTCGACGACGCTGGACCCGGCGCCTCCGCCGGAGGCCTACATCCGCGGGTCGGGCGGCATCTTCAACGACTGCGCGATCCACGACTTCGACGCCGTCCGGTACGTCACCGGCCAGGAGGTCGTCGAGGTGTACGCCGCCGGCACCAACCAGGGCGTCGACTACATCGAGGCCGCCGGTGACGCCGAATCCGTCACCTCCATCCTGACCATGTCCGGCGGCACGCTCGCCGTCGTCTCCAACAGCCGTTCCAACGGCCGCGGCCACGACGTCCGTCTCGAGGTGCTGGGCAGCAAGGATTCCGTGGCCGCGGGCCTGGACGACCGCCTGCCGCTGCGGTCCGCCGATCCGGCGGTCGCCTTTCCGTCAGGCACACCGTGGAACTTCTTCATGGACCGCTTCGCGGACGCCTTCCGCGCCGAGCTGACCGCCTTCACCCAGGTCGTGGCCGGCACCCTGCCCTCGCCCTGCACCCTCCACGACGGCGTCGAGGCGTCGCTCATCGCCGAGGCCGCCACCCGCTCCTGGCGCGAGCACCGGCCGGTGCGCCTCGACGAAGTCCGCTGATCACCTTCAGAGCTGGCCTCCTTCAGAAAGGTAGGCGGAGCCATCCGCCACAGGTGGACCCCAATGTCGCTGAATGTCAACATCGGCATCGTCGGCTTCGGCTGGATGGGCCAGGTCCACGCCAAGGCCCTGACTCGCGTCCTTCAGCACTACCGCGATCTGGGCGCGACCCCGCGCCTGGTCGGGGTCGCGGACCCCGCCGACGACGACCGTCTCGACTACGCCCGCAAGGTCTTCGGCATCTCCTGGACCACCCCGGACTGGGCCGACCTCGTCAGCCGCGACGACATCGATCTGGTGTGTGTCGCGGGCCCGAACTTCACTCACCGCGACGTGGCCGTGACCGCCGCCAAGGCCGGCAAGCACATCTGGATCGAGAAGCCCGCCGGTCGCAACCTGGCCGAGACCCAGGAGATCGCCGATGCGATCGCGGCCGCGGGCGTCGCTTCCGCCGTCGGCTTCAACTACCGCAACGCCCCCGCCGTCGAAGTCGCCCGCGACCTGGTCGCCTCCGGCCGGATCGGCGAGGTCCGCCACGTCCGGGTGCAGATGCTCGGCGACTACTGCGCCCACCCCGACGGCGCCCTGACCTGGCGTTTCGTCAGGGACCAGGCCGGCAGCGGCGTCATCGGCGACCTCGCCTCGCACGGCCTCGACCTCGCCCAGTACGTTGTCGGCCCGATCACCGCCTTGCTCGCCGAGACGTCGACGTTCATCACCCGGCGTCCCCAGGCCATCGGCGCCTCGTCGCACTTCTCACGCGGCGCGGACGGCCCGCTGCTGCCGGTCGAGAACGAGGACCACGTCCTCACCATGCTGCGGTTCGCTTCCGGGGCCAAGGGCTTTCTGGAGGCCAGCCGCGCCTCCGTCGGCGAGCAGAACTCCTACGGGTTCGAGGTGCACGGCAGCACCGGTTCTCTCGCCTGGGACTTCCGGCGGATGGGCGAGCTGCAGGTGTGCCTCGGCCAGGACTACCAGGGCGCGTCGTGGACCACCCACCGCGTCGGGCCGGGCGATGGCGAGGCCGGGGCGTTCCAGCCGGACACCGCGATCCCGCTCAGCTTCGACGACCTCAAGGTGATCGAGGCCCAGCGGTTGCTCACCTCGATCGTCACCCGTACGCCCGACGGCGCGACCATCGCCGACATGGTGCTGGCCGCCCGGCTCGTCGACGCGATGCTTCGCTCGGACGCCGAGAAGCGCTGGATCAGCGTCTGAACAGGAAGGCCTTCACCATGATCGACGGTCAGCTCCTCATCGCCGGCGAATGGGTTCCCAGCGCCGGTGGGCGGGTCGAGGAGATCCGCTCCCCGTACGACGGTCACGTCGTCGGGCAGGCGGCCATCGCCGACACCTCCGACGTCGACAAGGCTCTGGCCGCCGCCGAGCACGGCGCGGCGGTGTGGCGCGAGACGCCCGCCCACGCCCGTCACGCCATCCTGATGCGCGCTGCCGCGCTCGTCGACGTGCGTGCGGAGGCGATCGCCTCGCTGTTGTCCGCCGAGAACGGCAAGACCATCACCGAGGCACGCGGCGAGGTCGCCCGCGCCGCCGACATGATCGGGCTCGCCGGATACGAGGGCACCCAGCTCTACGGCCACACCCTGCCGCTGGACGCCAACCGGGGCACCGGCCTGGACAAGGTGGGCTTCACCCTGCGCCAGCCGTGCGGCGTGGTCGTCGCGATCACCCCGTTCAACTACCCTTCGCTGCTGGTGCTGCACAAGGTCGCGCCCGCACTGGCCGCCGGCAACGCCGTCATCCTGAAGCCGGCCAGGACCACCCCGCTGACCGCGCTGGCCCTGGCACAGGCGTTCACCGACGCCGGGTTGCCCCCGGGTGTGCTCAACGTCCTCACCGGCTCGGGCGGCCGGCTCGGTGACGCCCTCGTCTCCGACGCCAGGGTCCGCAAGATCTCCTTCACCGGCTCCACCACGGTCGGCGAGCACATCGCACGCACCGCCGGGGTGAAGAAGCTCTCCCTCGAACTCGGCGCCTCGTGCCCGGTCGTGATCCTTCCGGACGCGGACATCGAGGCCGCGGCCGGCGCCATCGCGGCCGGCGGCTACATCAACGCCGGCCAGGTGTGCATCTCCGTCCAGCGCGTCATCGCCCACCCTCGGGTGCACGGCGACCTCCTGGACGCCCTCATTCCCATGGTCGAGGCGATCCCCTACGGCGACCCGTCCCAGGATGGCACCCGGCTGGGGACCCTGATCAGCGAGGCCGAGGCGCGGCGCGTCGAGGGCGCGCTCCGCGCGGCCGTCGACGGTGGAGCCAAACTGCTCACCGGCGGGCAGCGCGAGGGCGCCATCGTCACTCCGGCTGTCGTCGACAACGTGGCCCCGACCGCTCCCCTGAACCAGGAAGAGCTCTTCGGCCCCGCGGTCGCGGTATCCACCGCCGAGGACTGGGCCACCGCCATCGCGTACGCCAACTCCACCGCCTACGGGCTGGGCGCCGGTGTGTTCACCAAGGACGTCAGCGCCGCGGTGCGTGCCATGCGTCAGATCGACGCCGGCGTCATCCACATCAACTGGACCCCGCTGTGGCGCGCCGACCTCATGCCCTACGGCGGCCTCAAGGCCTCCGGCATCGGCAAGGAAGGCTTCCGCGCCGCCGTCGCGGAGATGACCGAGGAGAAGACCGTCATCCTGCACGGCCAGCCCTGGTGACCCGCCCCTCAGTCAGTGCGGATCCCGTGCGTCCCAAGGAGAACAAGGACATGACAAGCAACCGGACGCTGCGCCTCACCACGGCCCAGGCACTGGTCCTGTACGTATCCAGGCAGTACAGCGTCGCGGACGGCGATCGCCGTCGGATGATCCCCGCCGCCCTGGGGATCTTCGGTCACGGCAACGTCGCCGGACTCGGACAGGCGCTGGACCAGTACGCCGACGACCTGCCGTTCATCCAGGGCCGCAACGAGCAGGGCCTGGTCCACATCGCCAGCGGGTTCGCCAAGGCCTCCAGGCGACGCGCGGCGCTGGCCGTCACCGCGTCCATCGGGCCCGGCGCGCTCAACATGGTCACCGGCGCCGCCCTGGCGACGGTCAACCGGCTGCCCGTCCTGCTGCTGCCCGGCGACTCCTACGCGACCCGCCGGCAGGGACCGGTCCTGCAGCAGCTGCAACACCCGATCGAGGCCGACGCCAGCGTCAATGACGCCTTCCGCCCGGTGTCCCGGTTCTTCGACCGGATCACCCGCCCCGAGCAGCTTCTCACCGCGCTCCCGGCCGCCATGAGGGTGCTCGTGGACCCGGTCAACACCGGAGCCGCCGTCCTGTCCCTGCCGCAGGACATCCAGTCGCACGCCTACGACTTCCCGCTGGAGTTCTTCGCCGAGCGCGACTGGGCCATCCGCAGGCCGGTCCCCGAGCAGGACGAGATCGCCGCCCTCGCCGAACTGTTCGCGACGGCGTCCCGGCCGCTCATCATCGCCGGCGGCGGTGTCATCTATTCCGACGCCGGCACCGAGCTCGAGCGGCTCGCCGACGCTGTCGGCATCCCGGTGGCCGAGACCTTCGCCGGCAAGGGCGCCGTCCAGACCGACGCCTCGTGGCAGCTTGGGGGCATCGGCCTCGAGGGCAACCCCGCGACCAACGAGGTGGCCCGCGCCGCCGACCTCGTGCTCACCGTCGGGTCCCGGCTGACCGACTTCGCCACCGCCTCCCACTCGCTGTTCGCCACCGCCGGCGTGCGATTCGCCAGCATCAACGTCGACCCGCGTGACGGCGACCGGCTCGGCGCCACGTCAGTACTCGGCGACGCCAAGCTCGCACTACGAGCCCTGGCCGACGCCCTCGTGGCCGCCGGGGTCACGACCAGCACCGCCTGGCGGGACACCGTGACCACCGCCAAGGCAGGCTGGCTGCCCGTACGTGCGGCGGCCCTGGACGCCGACACCCCCGTCGACGTGAACGCCCTGCGCGCACACTCCACCGACGCCATCCCGGACACCGATGCCGTCCTCACCCAGGGCCAGCTCATCGGACTGCTCCAGGAGCACGCCCATCAGGGCGACACCATCGTGGCCGCCGCGGGCGGACCGCCCGGTGATCTGCTGAAGGTCTGGGACGCCACTGACGGACGCGCCTGCCATCTCGAGTTCGGGTTCTCCTGCATGGGCTACGAGATCCCGGCCGCGATCGGCACCCGGCTCGCCGACGCCGACCCAGGGCATCGCGTCACCGCCTTCATCGGCGACGGTACGTTCCTCATGGCACCCACCGAGCTCGCCACGGCCGCCCAGGAGGGCCTGGCCGTCACCGTGGTGGTCCCCGAGAACCACGGCTACCAGGTCATTCACCGGTTGCAGATGTTCACGATGGGCCGCGAGTTCGGCAACGAGTTCCGGTACCGCACGGAGCCGCTCACTCTTGAGGCGGGCAAGGACGCCGCCCTGACCGGCGACTACCTCCAGGTCGACCTCGTGCGGGTCGCCGCCGGCCTGGGCGCTCGGGCCCTGCGGGCGACGACCGCCGACGAGATCCGGCGGGCGCTCCAGGAGACCCGGTCGGAGACCCGTCCGGTCGTCATCGTCGTCCCGGTCATCCCGCACGCCGACCTTCCGTCGGCGGGATGCTGGTGGGACGTCGCGCCCGCCGAGGTGTCCGAGTCCGACACGGTCCGCGCCGCCCGAAGCCAGTACGAGGCCGGCCTGGCCACCCAGCGGTGGCACGGATGACCCACAACCCGTATGCCCTGGACCGCGGTGACCTGCGACGACGGCTCGCCCACGGCGACGTCACCTACGGCACCTTCCTCGGCGCCGCCACACCGGTCACCGCCGAAGTGTGCGCGGCGGCCGGCGTCGACTGGGTCCTGCTCGATCTCGAGCACGGCGCCGGCGGCGAGGAGCAGGCCCGTGACGTCATCGCCGCCGCCGCGTCGTACACGGTGCCGACCGTCGTCCGGGTGGAGTCCACCGAGCGAATCCGCGCCGGCCGCCTGCTCGACCTCGGCGCGGCCGGGATCATGTTCCCCCGGGTCGACACCGCCGACGGGGCCGCCGCCTGCGTGCGGCACCTGCGCTACCCGCCGGCGGGGGACAGGGGAGTGGCCACCTACAACCGCATGTGCCGGTACGGGCTGGACCCGGCCGCCCTCGGCCGCTCGGGCGGCGACGTCCTCGGCGTGGTCCAGATCGAGACCCTCCCGGCCCTGGACGCCGTCGAGGACATCGCGGCCCTGGACGGCGTCGACGTCCTGTTCGTCGGCCCCCGCGACCTCAGTCACGCCCTCGACGTCCCCGGCCAGACCCAGGCCCCGGCGTACGTCGCCGCCCTCGACCGGGTCCTCGCCGCGGCCAAGGGGAACGGCAAGGCCGCCGGACAGCTCGTGTCGGACGGCAACGCGGCGGCCAGACTGGTCGCGGCAGGCTGGCAATTCCTCGCCATCGGCTCCGACACGACCCTGCTCGCCGGAGCCGTCGCCGCCGAGCTGCGCAAGGCCGGTGAGACGCCGTGAAGACCGTCATCGCCGAGCTGCGCAAGGCCGGTGAGACGCCGTGAAGACCGTCATCGCCGAGCTGCGCAGGGCCGGTGAGACGCCGTGAAGACCGACGTCGGCCGGCAGGTCGTCGTGGCCCTGGGTGACGTCGAACCCGGCCTCGTCACCGGGCACCTGCCGCCGGACGCGCGATTCGTGGCCGACCCCGGCCCCGAGGACCTCCGTGGAGCCGTAGGAGCGATCGTGCGGGCCGACGTCCTCGTCGACACCGCGATGCTCGACCGGATGCCCAACCTCCGGGTCCTCGCCCGCACCGGCGTCGGCGTGGAACGAGTCGACGTCGCCGAGGCCACCCGCCGCGGCATCGCCGTCGTCGTCACACCCGGCGCCGGCACCCACGCCGTCGCCGAAGGAGCCCTGGCCATGATCCTCCATCTGGTGAAACGGCTGGGCGTCACGACCGAGTGCGTCGCACGAGGCCGCTGGTCAGAACGTGGCACGATCACCCTCGGTGACCTCGACGGAGCGACGATCGGCATCGTCGGCTACGGCCGGATCGGCCGCCGCGTCGGCCACCTGGCCCGCGCGTTCGGCATGACCGTCCTCGCCCACGACCCCCACCTCGCACAGCCGGAGGACCGCGACGGTGCCGAGCTCGTCGATCTCGAGGAACTGCGTTCCCGTTCGCAGGTCGTCACCCTGCACCTGCCGCTCACGCCGCAGACCCACCACCTCGTCGGCTCGGCCTTCCTGGCCGCCATGCCGGTCGGGTCGGTCCTGGTGAACTGCGGCCGCGGCGGCCTGCTCGACCTCGACGCCGCCGCGCACGCCCTCGCCAACGGCCGTCTAGCCGGTCTCGGCCTGGACGTCTTCGACTCCGAACCACCGACCCACCATCCGGTCTTCGACCACGTCGGCGTCGTGCTGTCGCCTCATCTCATGGGACTCAGCGCCGGCGCCACCCGCGCCACGTTCGCCGCTGCCGCGCAGGGTGTCGCGGACGTCCTCGCGGGCCGACGACCAGCCGCTCTCGCCAACCCCGTGCCCGCACAGGAGGAACAATGACCGACACCGTCCACCGTATCGCCGGCGCCCCCATCAGCTGGGGTGTCTGCGAAGTCCCCGGCTGGGGCTACCAGCTGCCCGCCGACCAGGTCCTCAGCCAGATGAGCGAGATCGGCCTGTCGGCCACCGAGCTCGGCCCGGACGGCTTCCTGCCGACCGACCCCGACGAGCTCGCCAAGACCCTCGCGGCGCACAACCTGCACGCCGTCGGCGGCTTCACCCCGTTCGTCCTTCATCGCGATGACATCGACCCCATGATCGAGCTCGACCGGCTCCTGCCCGGCTTCAAGGCCGCGCGGGCCGGCGTCATGGTCCTGTCCGCCGACTCCGGCCAGACAGGCTACGACGCGAGGCCCGACCTGGACGAGGCGGGCTGGCACCGGTTGCTGCGCAACCTGGACCGGGTCGCCGCCCACGCCGCCGAGCACGGCATCCGCGCCGTGCTCCACCCGCACGTCGGCACCATGGTCGAGACCGGACCGGAGGTGCGACGTGTCCTCGACGGCTCGGCCGTCTCCTTGTGCCTGGACACCGGCCACCTGCTCATCGGCGGCACCGACCCGGCCGTCCTGGCCGGCCAGGTGCCCGACCGGATCGCGCACACCCACTTCAAGGACGTCGACCTGACGTACGCCCGCAAGGTCCAGGCGGGCCGCCTCACCTACACCGAGGCGGTCCGAGAGGGCATGTACCGGCCGCTGGGCACGGGTGACGTCGACGTCGCCACCATCGTCGGGCACCTGCGCGGCAACGGCTACGACGGCTGGTACACCCTCGAACAGGACACCATCCTCACCGAGCCGCCCGCCGGCGAAGGCCCGGTCGCGGACGTCAGGACCAGCGTGGACTACCTGCGGAGCCTGCTCGCCGAGTGAGGAACAACCTGTCTCCAGGGCCGTCAGAGCTCGAAGCCGCCGTAGATCGACGCCGGCTCGTTGTACGGGGTGACGACCTGCACCTGGGACGGGATGCTCACCGGCTTGCCCGGCAGGACCCCGCGCGCCTGTAGCAGCAGGCGACAGGCGCGCCGCATGTCCGCCCTCAGGTCATGGTGCAGAACCGCGGAGATCTTCCGTGTGCGCAGCAGCGACTGGTTGTCGCCGTCGAGGTCATGCGCGACGAAGACCTTCGGCGTCATCGCGACCTCCTCGAACGCCTTGAGTATGGCGACGTTCCCACCGCCCGCGGAGTAGACGGCGTTGATCGACGGGTGCAGCGCCAACGCCTCACGGACCGCCACGAGGATCGTCGGGTCCAGGCCGTCGGTGTCCTTCACCTCGTGCACCGTCCGGCGGGGGGCGAGCTCGGACAGCGTGCGCCGGAAGCCGATGTCCCGCTCTTCCTCGCCGCGGAACGACGAGTGGCTGACGGTCACCAGGACGGCTCCGGAAGGCCCTGCCCACTGCGTGATGAGATACGCGGCCGTCGCTCCGGCGGCCACGTTGTCCATGCCCACGTAGGCCGCCCGCTGACTGTCCGGAACGTCGGTCGTGAACGTCACGGTCGGGATGCCGCGGTCAGCCAGCCGCCGCACCGCCTCGACCACCAGAGGATGGTCGGGCGCCTTGAGGATGACCCCGTGCGCCCCCCTGTGGCCCACCGTGTCGAGCAGCGCCGCCGCGGCGGCCGCGTCGCTGTGCTCACTCAGATGCGACCGGGCCCGGAGTACCGCCGGTCGCAACGACCGTAGTTCGGCCTCCAGCGCGTCCCGGGAAGCGATGGCGAAACGCTCCGGTGTCTGCATCACCAAGTCCACGATGAGCGTGCGCCCCGACAGATGCACCTGCTCCCGCTGCCGCTCCAGCTCGTCGATCGCCCGGCTCACCTGTGCGACCGTCTCCGGCCGGACCCCCTCGCGGCCGTGCAGCACCCGATCCACCGTCGCCCGGCTCAACCCGGCCTGAGCTGCGATGTCGACCACCCGGTGCTCGCGACGAGCGCCCATCCGTCTTCCTCCGTGTGTCCGCACCGGCGTCCCGGGCTCTGAGGCGTTCTTGAGGCACTTCACCAAGTTCGGGAGCCGATTATGCGTACTAGTGTGACACGCGTCACCCCCCCTCTCGGGGGTAGGGCAGCACAGGAGACGCCGCCCGGCCAGTCCGACGCGCCGGACGTTCCTCAGCACGTCGAACCCATAGGCAATCACCGGTCCCGGGCCACCGTTTGGGCCGTCGCCGTCGACCACATGTCATTCATCCAGTCACCGCGTCGAGGCGGTGATGTCCGAAAGGCAGCCGATCATGATTCGCTCCAAGCCTGTCGCCGGCGCAGTCCTCGCGCTCTCCGCGGCCCTGGCCCTGACGGCCTGCTCATCGTCGGGCGGCAAGCAGGAGGCCTCGCCCGCGAGCGGCGGTGGCACCGCCGCGGCGTCCACCCCGAAGATGACCATCGCCATGATCACCCATGCGGCACCGGGTGACACGTTCTGGGACATCATTCGCAAGGGAGCCGACGCTGCCGCGGCCAAGGACAACGCCGAGATCCAGTACTCCTCCGACCCGGACGCGGCCAAGCAGGCGCAGCTCATCCAGGCCGCGATCGACAAGAAGGTCGACGGCATCGCGGTGACCGACCCGAACACGCCGGCACTCGGCGCCACCATCAAGAAGGCGATCGCGGCGGGGATCCCGGTGACGATGTTCAACGCCGGCGGCTCGGACGCGCTCGGCCTCGGCGCGCTGGGCTACTTCGGCCAGGGCGAGAAGGACGCCGGCATCGCGGTGGGCAAGAAGGCCGTGGCCGACAGCGCCAAGAACATCCTGTGCGTGAACCAGACCCAGGGGCAGCAGCAGCTCGTCGACCGCTGCGACGGGGTCAAGGAGGGAGCGGCCGGCGCCAAGGTCACCCAGATCTACGTCAACGGCACGGACGACTCGGCCGTGACGACGACCATCCAGGCGAAGCTGACGCAGGACACGAGCATCGACTACGTCGTCACTCTCGGCGCACCGATCGCCCTCGACGCGGTGAAGTCCGTCAAGGGTGCCGGCAGCTCGGCGAAGATCGGGACCTTCGACACGAACAAGGAGCTCGTCGCCGCCATCCAGAACGGTTCCATCCAGTGGGCGGTCGACCAGCAGCCGTACATGCAGGGCTATCTCGCGGTCGACGGGATCTGGTGGTACCGGACGAACGGCAACACCCTCGGAGGCGGCCAGAACGTGGCCACCGGGCCGGCGTTCATCGACAAGACCAACATCGAGGCCGTGGCCAAGTACGCCGCCAACGGCACTCGATGATCAGGAGAGTGATCTGAGATGACGATCGTCATGGCCACACCCACCGACGACCGCGTCGCGACGCGGTCCCCGGCGGCCATGTTCCTCGGACGTCCGGAGGTGGGGGCGCTCATCGGCGCCGGCGCCGTCGCCGTGCTCTTCTTCGCGGTGGCGCCGGCGTTCCGGCACGCCGCCAACATCGGAACGATCCTGTACGGCTCCTCGACGATCGGCATCATGGCCGTCGCCGTGGCGCTGCTCATGATCGGCGGGGAGTTCGACCTGTCGGCCGGTGTGGCCGTGACCTCGTCCGGTCTGGCCGCCGCGCACACCGCGTGGTACCTCGGTCTGAACGTCTGGGTCGGTGTCCTGTTCGCCCTGGTGTTCTCGCTCGCCATCGGAGCCTTCAACGGATGGCTGCTGCACCGCACCGGCCTGCCGAGCTTCCTGGTCACCCTGGGCTCGTTCTTCGTGCTCCAGGGGGTCAACCTCGCGATGACCCGGGTCATCGCCGGCGGTGTCTCGTCGAACTCGCTCAACGACATGGACGGATTCGACAGCGCCAAGGCGGTGTTCGCCTCCGGCTTCAGCATCGGTCCGGTCACCGTCGAGGTCCCGGTGGTCTACTGGGCGGTCCTCACGGTGATCGCCTCCGTGCTGCTGCTGCGCACCAGGTACGGCAACTGGATCTTCTCGGCCGGAGGTGACCCGGCGGCCGCCCGCGCCGTCGGCGTCCCGGTCAAGGCCACGAAGATCGCCCTGTTCATGGGGGTGGGCTTCTGCGCCTGGCTGCTGGGCATGCACAACCTGTTCATGTACAACAACGTGCAGTCCGGTCAAGGCGTCGGCAACGAGTTCATCTACATCATCGCGGCCGTCATCGGCGGCTGCCTGCTCACCGGGGGCTACGGCTCGGTCGTCGGGGCCTCGGTGGGCGCCCTCATCTTCGGCATGACGCAGCTGGGCATCTCCTACGCCGGCTGGGACCCGGACTGGTTCAAGACCTTCCTCGGGATCATGCTCATCGCCGCCACGTTGGTGAACCTTTACGTGAAGAAAAAGGCGGATGCCCGATGACGGTGGAGAATGAGACAGATCCAGTCCTGCAGCTCGAGAACATCGGCATGCACTATGGCAATATCCATGCGCTGCGCGGGGTCAACATCACCGTCAGGCAGGGCGAGGTGACCTGCGTCCTCGGTGACAACGGAGCCGGTAAGTCCACCCTCATCAAGATCGTCGCAGGCCTGCACGACCACACCGAGGGCAACATGTCGCTGCGCGGCATCATCCGTCGCTTCGGCTCCCCGCGCATCGCCCAGGCCTTCGGCATCGCGACGGTCTACCAGGACCTCGCACTCGCGCCGCTGATGTCGGTGTGGCGGAACTTCTTCCTGGCCAACGAGATCCGCAAAGGGCCGTTCCTCGACATTCCCACGATGAAGCGGATCTGCCACGAGGAGCTCACCAAGATGGGGATCGTGATCCCCGACCTCGACCGCTCCGTCGGCAGCCTCTCCGGGGGCCAGCGCCAGGTGATCGCGATCGCTCGGGCGATCTACTTCGGCGCCAGCGTCATCATCCTCGACGAACCCACCGCCGCGCTCGGCGTCAAACAGTCCGGTGTCGTCCTCAAGTACATCGCCAAGGCGCGCGACGCCGGCCTCGGGGTCATCTTCATCACCCACAACCCCCACCATGCCTACCTCGTCGGCAACCACTTCATCATCCTCAAACTCGGCCACGTCGTCCTCGACGCCCACCGCGACGAACTCACCCTCGAACAACTCACCGCCGAGATGGCCGGCGGCCAGGAACTCACCGAACTCAGCCACGAACTGCGCGGCGCCCAACCCGGCAAGGTCGTCACCCCGCACACCGTCGAGCACGGCGGCGTCCCCGCCCCCGACAGCACCCCGACGGGCGAGGCGTGAGCATGAAGGACCACGAGCTACGGGTCGGCATCATCGGCGTCGGCGTGATGGGCGCCGACCATGCCCACCGGATCGCCCGGCTGGTGGCGAACGCCCGGTTGGTGGCGGTCTCGGACCCCGACACCACCCGGGCGCAGGCGGTCGCGGGGCAGTACGACGGCGTACGGGCGATCAGTGACGCCCTCGACCTCGTCGCCGACGACGACGTGGACGCCGTCGTCATCGCCTCGCCGGGATCGGTCCACGAGGAGCAGGTCCTGGCCTGCCTCGAGGCCGGCAAATACACCCTGTGCGAGAAGCCGCTGACCATGGACAGCGCCTCGTCGTTGCGCCTGGTCCGCGCCGAGCGCGACCGTGGCCGACCGCTGGTCCAGCTCGGGTTCATTCGCCGCTTCGACCCCGAGTACGCCCAGCTGAAGGAACTGCTCTCCTCTGGACGGCTCGGGCGGACGCTGCTCGTGCACAACACCCACCGCAACAAGGACGTCCCGGACTCGTTCCGCTCGGAGATGATCGTCCGTGACAGCCTCGTGCACGAGGTCGACGTCGCGCGCTTCGTCTTCGACGAGGAGATCGAGGAGATCACCGTCCTGTCTCCCGCACCGTCCGGCCACTCACCCGAGGGAGTCGTCGATCCCCAGGTCGCCATCTTCCGCATGGCGGGCGGCGGCATCGTCACCAACGAGGTGTTCGTTCGCAGCCAGGTCGGCTACGAGGTCCGCTGCGAGGTCGTCTGCGAGCGCGGAACGGTCATCGCCGGTCGCCCTTGGGGAGACCTCTACTCGACGACCTCAGGGGACACCGGCGGATCTTGGGGCGGCACCGTCCCCACGGACTTCCGGGCCCGCTTCGCGCGCGCGTACGATCTGGAGATCCAGGCCTGGGCCGACGCCAGCCGCCGTGGCGAGGTCGTCGGACCCACCACCTGGGACGGTTACGCCGCGACCGCGGTCTGCGAAGCGGGGCTGAAGTCCTTGGCCACCGGCGCCCCCGTACCCGTCGGCCTCGCGGACGTCGCCGAAGACACGAACTACGCCTGAGGAGGCCACCAGATATGTCCCCCCTGGAAGAACCGCTCCGCATCGGCGTCCTGGGAGCGGCGAGGATCTCCGGCCGATCCATCGTGGCGCCCGCCGCCACGCTCGGGCACCGGCTGGTGGCGGTGGCGGCGAGGGACCGGCGCCGCGCCGAGGCGTTCGCCCAGGAGCACGGGGTCGAGCGCGTCGTCGGCAGCTACGCCGACCTGATCGCCGACCCCGAGGTCGACGTGGTCTACAACCCGTTGCCCAACGGCCTCCACGGCCCCTGGAACATCCGCGCTCTTCAAGCGGGCAAGCACGTCCTCAGCGAGAAGCCGTCCGCCAGTAACGCCGAGGAGGCCGCCGCGGTCGGCGAGGCGGTCCGGAAGGCCGGCACCACGTTCATGGAGGCGTTCCACTACCTGTTCCACCCCGTGACCCAGCGCCTGCTCGCCATCGCGGAGTCCGGAGAACTCGGCCGGATCGAGCGCATCGCCACCGTGGTGGCCATCCCGCCGCCGTCGGATGCCGACCCGCGCTGGTCCCTCGCGCTCGCCGGCGGCGCGATGATGGACCTCGGCTGCTACGGCCTCCACGCGCAACGCATGATGGGCAGATTCGCCGGCGGCCCTCCCGAGCTCGTGTCGGCCAGGGCCGGCATACACCGGGATCTGACGGACGTCGACGAGTGGCTGAACGCGGAACTCGCCTTCCCCGGCGGAGCCACCGGGTCCGCGCGTTGCCACATGGCATACGGGGAGGTGGAGATGACACTCCGCATCGTGGGGACGGAGGGCGAAGCCGTGGCGCACAACTTCGTCCTGCCGCACATGGACGACCGGCTCAGCATCACCACCCGCTCCGGCTCACGCGTCGAGACGCTCGGCGAGCGGTCGTCGTACACCTACCAGCTGGAGGCGTTCGCCTCCGCGGTCCGCATGGGCACGCCTCTCCCGATCGACTCGGACGACGCCGTGTCGAACATGCGACTCATCGACGCCTGCTATCAGGCCGCGGGCATGCCGCCCAGACCAGCGAGCGCCCATTGATCAGTTCGATTGGGCGTTCACCAGGACCTCCCCGGCTTCCGTACGGTCGTAGAACACCGACCGCCCGGCCCGTCGGCGGCGGATCAGCCGGGAGTCGAGCAGGACCTTGAGGTGGCGGCCCACGGAGCCCAGGCCCTGGCCGGTCAGCGCCACGAGCTGCGTCGTGCTCTTCGGGGTGCCGAGCAGCATGAGGACGTTCGCCCGCGCGGGCCCAAGCAGCCTGCCCAGCGCCTCGGGCACCGGCGCGCGACCGGCGTCGGCCAGCGCGCCGGAGCACGGATAGATCACGGCGTGCCGATGCGCCGTGTCCCACGAGACCCACGTCTGGCTCGGTGTGACGGGGACGAACATCAGCCGCGCCCCGGAGAGCTCGCGCGGCGGGTAGTCATGCGTGCTGATCTGCAGCCGGCTCTCGCCGAGCCACCGCATTCCGGGGCGCATGTCGTCGAGCGTCGCCGCCCAGCCGCCCTGGCTCAGCCGCGCGGTGCGGGCGATGACGTCGGCCTCGATGACCCTGCGGCGGCGCGCCCAGTAGGGGAGCACCGTCTCCCTCCACACCCATTCCAGCAGGACGGCGGTGCGTTCCGGCAGGTCGCCGCGGTGCAGCCGGGCGGGGAGCGGGCCGCCGAGTGACACGGTCAGGTCGGCGCGGGCGGCCTCGGGCGGGGTCTCGCGGATGCGCGCCACCTCCTGCTCGAAAGCGGGTTCGGTCTCGTCGAAGGGGGTGGGGGTGAGGAAGTCGGCGTTCCAGGTGCGGCCCAGGGCGGCCCGGATGAGCAGCGCGGTGATCGGGTCGCGGGCCTGCCGTTCGCGGTAGGCGGGCAGGTGGGCGTCGAGCCACGCGCGCTCGCCCGGATGCGCGGCCGTGCCTCGTTCGAGGGTCTTCAGGCTCGCCGTGGCCTCGGCCAAGGGCGAGACGACGAACCGGCTGTCCGCGAGCGTGTCCGCGTTGACCTGCCACCAGCCCATGGTTTCGCCTCCCCGCGAAACATTAACGCCCTGGTGGCAGGGCCACTGACACTTTCCGCCATGCGTACCTATCGCGAACTTTTCCGGACGCCGGAGTTCACGCCGCTCTTTCTGGCGTGCGCCGGGCAGGTGGCCGGCCACACGGTGAGCGGGCTGGCCCTGGGCACATTGGTCTACTCGGCGACCGGGTCGCCGCTGCTGTCCGGGCTGGCCATGTTCGGTCCCGCGCTCGTGCAGGTGGTCGGGGCGGCCACGCTGCTGTCGGCGGCCGACCGGTTACCGCCGCGTGCCGCGCTGACGGGCCTGCTGCTGGTCTTCGCCCTCGCCACCGCCGTGCAGGCCGTTCCGGGGCTGCCGGTGTGGGCCGTCTTCGCCGTACTGCTGGGGCAGGGGTTGATCACCTCGCTGGGCGGGGGAGTGCGTTACGGGCTGCTCAACGAGATCCTCACGCGGGATGGGTACCTGCTCGGCCGCTCGATGTTCAACATGTCCGACGGCTTCGTGCAGATCTGCGGGTTCGCGACCGGCGGCGTGCTCATCGCCGTCCTGTCGCCGCGTGGCGCGCTCCTGACCGGGGCGGCCCTGTACCTCGCCGCCGCGGTCGTCGCCCGCTTCGGCCTCAGCCGCCGGGCGCCGCGGGCCGCCGGGCGGCCGTCGGTCGCCGACACCTGGCGGGACAACGTCCGGCTGTGGTCGGCCAGACCCCGCCGGTACGTCTACCTCGCCCTCTGGGTGCCCAACGGGTTGATCGTCGGCTGTGAGTCGCTTTTCGTGCCGTACGCGCCCGGGCAGGCGGGGCTGCTCTTCTCCTGCGCGGCGCTCGGGATGCTGGCCGGTGACGTCGTGACCGGCCGGTTCGTGCCGCCGCTGTGGCGGGAGCGGCTCAGAGTGCCGCTGTGCCTGCTGCTCGCCACGCCGTACGTGATCTTCGTGCTGCACCCGCCGTTGCCGGTCGTGGTGGCGGCCGTCGTGCTCGCCTCGGCCGGATACTCGGCGAGCCTGGTGCTCCAGGAGCGCCTGATGTCGCTGACGCCGGACGAGCTGAGCGGGCACGCCCTGGGGCTGCACTCCACAGGGATGCTGACCATGCAGGGGGTGGGCGCCGCGCTCGCGGGTGCCGCCGCGCAGCTGACCTCGCCCGCGACGGCGATAGCGGTCATGGCGGCGGCCTCGGTCGCGGTCACCCTGACCCTGGCACCCGGGCTGCGGGACCCTGTCCCCGCGTGAGGTTGATACCCGGCGGATACACGGTTGAGCGTCCGGCGATACCCGGCGCATACAGAGCTGCGGAACAAGGGCTCCAGAGTGGCCACGGCGTGCTCAAGAGCGGCGTGATCCCACCGAGAAGGAGACTTTGATGCGTGTGTTGATGTGCGGTCTGCTCGGCCTGGCGGTGCTGGCCGGCTGCGGAGGCGCCCCGGCCCCCGCCGCCGGTAACGGCGGTGCCACGGTGGACAAGGCCCGCGAACGGGAGACCGTCATCGCCACCTGCATGAAGCAGAAGGGTTTCTCCTACACCCCCTCGGTCAGCCTCCCCAAGAAGTCCGACGCGAACCCCGCCGACTACGCCGCGATGAAAGCGGACCGCGCCAAGAACGGCTTCGGTGTCTTCTCCGCCGTCGTCTATCCGAAGCCGCCGGAGACGCAGGCACCGGACCCCAACCAGGCGACGATCGACGGCCTGTCCGGCGCCAAGCGGGATGCCTATCTCAAGACACTGAACGAGTGCCGGGTCGCCGCGCTCCGGCAGGTGAACGGCCTGAAAGTCACCTCGGTCGCCGACTACCAGGACCAGATGAGCACGGAGATCGAGAACATCGACAAGACTCTCGACGGCGACCCCAAGCTCCTGGAGCTCGCCGCGCCGTTCGCCGAATGCCTGAAGTCCAAAGGCGAGCGGGTGACCTCCGAGAAGCCGGTCGCGCTGGACGCCCGCGGCGTGACGCTGTGGAGCGAGCAGTCCGAGCGGCTCGGCAAGGCCGGCACGGTCACGGCGGAGGTGGCCAGGCCGTACCTCGCCAGGGAGATCAAGTCGGCGCTGGTCGACCTGGACTGCGGCAAGGACTTCTACGCCGCCTTCATCCCCCTGCAGAAGCGGCTCACCAACGAGGCCAGGGTGAAGTACGGGTTCCAAGAGCGGTGATGCGTACCCCTCGCGGCAAGCTGCTGCTCGTCCTGGCCGTGGTCCTGGTGGTCGCGGGGACCGGCTGGGGAGTGGGCACCCTGCTGCGCTCCCCGGCGGACGAGGCGGCGGCCCGCAAGCCGCCCAGACCATCGCTGGTCACCGCCACCGTCGAGCGGCGCGAGCTGGTCGCCACCGTGGTGGTCAGCGGCACGCTGGAGTACGGCTCGCCGTATCCGGTGTCGCTGGCCGGGGTGGTGGGCGGGGGCGAGAGCGCTCAGCGTGCCACCCGCGCTCCCCGGCGGGGCACCCTCGCGGAGGGCGCGGTGATGATGGAGGTGAACGGGCGCCCGGTGTTCGTCTTCGCCGGCACGGTGCCGATGCACCGCGGCATCGTGCCCGGCGCCAAGGGAAACGATGTCCGGCAGTTGCAGAAGGCGCTGCGCAGGCTCGGCTACCGCGCGCCCGTGACCAGCGTGTTCGACCGGGCGACCAGTGCCGCGGTGTCACGCTTCTACGCCAAGCGCGGCTACGAGGCGCAACGACCCACCTTGGAACAGCGGCAGCAGCGCGACGAGCTGGGCCGGGCCGTACGGACCGCGCAGGAAGTGCTCGCGACCGAGCGTCAGGCCCTTGACCAGGGCAAGGATGTGCTCCCGCTGAAGGCCAAGCTCGCCAACGCCCGGCAGGACCTGAAGGAGGCCGACCAGGCGTTGAAGAGCACGCGGGCACAGGAGACCACCACCGAGGACGAGGCCAAGGTCGAGGCCGCCGAGAGCGCCGTACGGGCGGCCGAGGAGAAACTGCTGGCGGCCGAGCAGGAGCTCGCCCAGGCCACCGCGACACCCACCCCGGCGGCGCCCACCACCGCGTCCAGCCCCAGCCCCACCGCGGCTCCCACGGCCGGGCCGCCGGCCGACACCCGCCTGCTCGAACTCCGGGTCGCCAACGCCAGAGCGGACCTGGCCGCCGCCAGGTCGGCGCAGGAGCGCGTACAGGAGGAAACCCGGATCACGCGGGCGAAACGACTGACCGAGCTGAGGAAGAACGTCCGGGTGGCGCGCGAGGCCGCCGTCACCGCCGAGCAGGCGCTCAGGCAGGCCAGACAGCTTTCGCCGGTCAAACTGAAGGTGGCCGACGCCGAGCGTGACCTGGCCGCGGCGCGGGCGCTGCTGGCCGAGTTCTCCCGGACCTACGGCACGACCGTCCCGCCGGGGGAGGTCGTCTTCCTGCCCAAGCTGCCCGCCCGCCTGCACAAGCCGACCGTCAAGGCGGGCGAGCTGGTGGACAAGTCGATCGCCACGGTGACCAGCTCCGCCTTCGTGGTCTCGGGCTCGGTGGACGTGGCCGAGGCCGAGCGGGTGAAGGCGGGTCTGGGCGCGAGCATCGAGACCGAGGCCGGCAAGACCGTCTCTGGCACGGTGACCTCGCTCGGCGGACGCGACGCCAAGGGCGCCGTGCCGGTGACGATCACGCCCGCCTCGATGAAAGGCCTGAAGAAGCTGGCCGGCGCGCCTGTCACGGTTCGCGTGACCATCGGCGCCACCGACCGGGAGGTGCTCGTGGTCCCCGCCGCGGCGGTCGTCACCGCCGTTGACGGCAAGGCCCGGGTGCAGGTGGAGATCGCGCCCGACCGGACGAAGGAGGTCGAGGTACGCACCGGCCTGTCCGCCGACGGAGCCGTGGAGGTGACCGGCGACCTCAAGCCGGGCGACCAGGTGGTGATCAACAATGCCTGAGCCGGTCATCCTGCTCGACGACCTGACCAAGGAGTTCCCCGCCGATCCTCCCGTCAGGGCACTCTCCGCTATCAACCTAAGAGTTGAAAAATCGGACTACGTGGCCATCGTTGGCCCTTCGGGGTCGGGGAAGTCCACCCTGCTCAACACGCTCGGCCTGCTGGACCGGCCGACCAGCGGCAGCTACCGGCTCGACGGCATCGAGACCGTCAGCCTGAAGGACAGCGTACGGACCACCATCCGCGGCAGCCGGATCGGCTTCGTCTTCCAGTCCTTCCACCTGCTGCCGCACCGCAGCGTGCTGGAGAACGTCATGCTGGCCGAGGTCTACGGCGCGGCACCGCGCGCGGGACGCCGCGAACGCGCGCTTCGGGCTCTGGAGCGGGTACGGCTCTCGCACCGGGTGGGCTTCCTGCCCGGAAAGCTGTCCGGCGGTGAGCGGCAGCGCGCCGCCATCGCCCGCGCGCTCATGGGCGAACCGTCGCTGCTGCTGTGCGACGAACCCACCGGCAACCTCGACAGCAAGAACACCGACGCGGTGCTCGACCTGTTCGACGACCTGCGCGCCCAGGGGATGACCATCGTGGTCATCACTCATGAAACCGACGTGAGCGATCGGGCCGGGCGCCGGGTGCGCATCACCGACGGCGTACTCACCGAGGAGTAGACGTGCACCCTCGCGATCTGCTGAACGAGGCCGTGGCGGGTCTGCTGGCCCGCCCGGTGCGCTCGGCGCTGACCACGCTGGGCACCGTGCTGGGCATCTCCACGCTCGTGGTCACCCTGGGCATCGCCGCGACGGCGGGCAACCAGATCGTCGGCCGCTTCGACGAGCTCACCGCCACCTCCATCACGGTCGACGTCCCGGACCACCCGTTCCCCCTGGTCGACTGGGCCGACGTCAGCCGGGTGAGCCGGCTGCGCGGGGTGGTCTCCGCCGCCGCGCTCGCCGAGTCGGAGCAGAGCGCCAACCTCAGCGTCCGCTCCAACGACATCGTGGACCCGACCCGGATCACCACCCAGACCCTGACCGTGCTCTCCAGCAGCCCCGGCCTGCCCGCCGCGGTCAAAGGCAGGATGATCGAGGGCCGCTACTTCGACGCCGGGCACATCGCCCGCGGGGACAAGGTCGTCGTGCTGGGCCAGCACGCGGCCAAGTTGCTGGGCATCACCCGGCTGACCAGGGCCCCGGCCGTCTTCATCGGCACCCAGGCGTACACCGTCATCGGCGTGCTCGGCGACCCGCAGCGCGAAAAGAGCCTCGCGAGCGCGGTCCTGCTGCCACCGGCCGTCGGCGAGCGCTATGGCCTGGGCACCGTGACCCGGGTCCTGGTCAACACCGGCCTCGGCGCCGCCGAACTGATCGCCAAGCAGGCGCCGGCCGCGCTCAGCCCAGGCAACGAGGCCCTCCTGCAGGTCAGCTCGCCACCCAGCCCCACCAGAGCACGCGATGCGGTGGAAGGCGACGTCAACGCCCTCTTCCTGATCCTCGGGCTGGTCTCCCTGGTCGTCGGCGCGGTCGGCATCGCCAACGTCACGCTGGTGACCGTGATGGAGCGCGTCGCCGAGATCGGCCTGCGCCGCGCCCTCGGCGCCGCCCGCCGCCACATCGCCGCGCAGTTCCTGCTGGAATCCACCCTCACCGGGCTGACCGGCGGCGTCATCGGCGCTTCCGGGGGGATCGTGGTGATCGTCGCGGTCTGCGCCGTCAAGCAATGGACTCCGGTCATGGATGTACGGCTGGCCGTCATGGCGCCGGCCGCCGGTGCCGTCGTCGGGCTGCTCGCCGGCCTGTACCCGGCTTTGAGGGCCGCTCGCATGGAGCCGGTCACCGCACTTCGCTAGGTATGGTGCACTTTCATGACATCCCTGCTGCTCGTCGAGGACGACGCGGTGATCCGCGCGTCGGTGGGTCTGGCTCTGGAACGCTACGGCTACCACATGACCACCGCCGCTGACGGGCTGGCCGGCCTGGAGGCCGCTCAAGCGGGTGGTCACGACCTGCTGCTGCTGGATGTGATGCTGCCGGGCCTGGACGGCATCAGCGTGTGCCGCAGGATCAGGGAGACCAGTCAGGTGCCGATCCTCATGATGTCGGCCCGCGGTGACGGCCTGGACATCGTCGCGGGGCTGGAGGGCGGTGCCGACGACTACGTCGTCAAACCGGTCGACCTGCCGGTGCTGGTGGCCAGGATCCGCTCGCTGCTGCGCAGAGCCACCTTCGCCGAAACCACAGCCGTGAGTGGGGTGCTCACCTTCGGCGAGCTGAGCGTCGACACCGGCGCGCTGGAGGTACGTCGGGCCGGGCGACGTGTCGAGCTGAGCCCGACCGAGCTGCGGCTGCTGCTGGAGTTCGCCGCCCATCCCGGCATCGTGCTGGAACGGGCGACGCTGCTGCGCACCGTGTGGGACTACGGATGGGACGGCGACAGCCGCGTGGTCGACCTGTGCGTTCAGCGCCTGCGCAAGAAGATCGGCGCCGAGCGCATCGAGACGGTGCGCGGGTTCGGTTACAAGCTGAGTGCCACATGAATCCGGCTTCGCTGCGCTGGAAGATCGCCGCCCTCGTCACACTCGCGGCCACCGTCGTCGCCGCCGTGGTCGGGCTCCTGGTGCACCAGGCGACCTGGCAGCGCGCCCTGGACCTGGGCAAGGCCCGAGCCGAGGTGGCCATCGACAAGTCACCGGCCTCCGCCGACGTGGTGGCGGTCACGGAACTCCCTGACGCCCTGGCCGCCCAGCTGCGGCCCGGCCGGACGGTGACCTGGTACGGGCTCGACCACCGGGACGAGCCGTGGATGTGGGCCGCCAAGCCGTACGGCAGCGACGGCCGCGAGGCGGTGAGCGCGCAGATCTCGATGGGCTCGGAGCTGCTCAGCCTGTACGCGCTGGACCGCGACATGGTCAAGGCCGCACTGCTCGCCCTGGCCGGGGTGGTGCCGCTGTCGGTGCTGGCCGCCGAACTCCCGAACCGGCGGCTGCGGCGCATGGCCCGCACCGCCCGCCAGATCGCCGACGGCGACCTGGCCGCCCGCACCGATGCGCGCGGCCGGGACGAGATCGCCGAGATCGGCGCCGGCCTCAACTCCATGGCCGCCGGCCTGCAACGGCGGCTGCTGGCCGAGCAGCGCTTCACGGCCGACGTCGCGCACGATCTGCGTACCCCGCTGATGGGCCTGGTCACCGTCGTCGAACTACTGGAGGAGGGCGAGGCGGCCGACCTGGTACGCGACCGGGTACGGGTGCTGCGCTCGCTGGTGGAGGACCTGCTGGAAGTCTCCAGGCTGGACGCGGGCGCCGAGGTCGCCGAGCGGGTCCGGGTGCCACTGGCCGAGGTGGCCGAGGAGTCCGCGGCCCGGGTGGGGGTCGAGGCGCGGGTGCTGGCTTCGGGGGACGCGGTGGCCGAGACGGACCCGCGCCGCCTGGACCGGATCCTCGCCAACCTCGTGCTCAACGCCCACCGCCACGGTGCGCCCCCGGTGGAGATCACGGTCCGGGACCACGTGATCGAGATCCGCGACCGGGGGCCGGGCTTCCCTCCGGAGCTGCTCGCCGACGGCCCGAGACGCTTCCGCACGGGTGCCGCCGAACGCGGTCGCGGTCACGGCCTCGGGCTGACGATCGCGCTGGGGCAGGCCCAGGTCATCGGCGCCGACCTGACCCTGGTCAACGCCCCCGACGGCGCTGTCGCCGTCCTCCGCCTGCCGTCGGGCTGACATCCCGCTCGTACGTACGGACCACTGCCCAGCACCCCAGCAGCACCACCGCGAACACCGGCAGCCAGACCAGCCGGACCAACACCCACCCGAACCCGTCGGGAGCGGTGTGCAGACCGGGCAGCGCGTCCCCCACGAACAGCCCGGCCACCGTGACCACGATCATCGCGGTCTGGTGCCACAGGAAGATCGTCATCGCCGACAGGTTCACCAGCGCCACCGCCGCCCAGACCGCCGGACGCCGCGAAACCCGCCGCAGCGGGTCGAGCAGCAGCAGAGCCGCCCCGCACTGGGCCAGCCCGAAGGCGACGACCGCCAGGGTAGGCGGGTCGAGATTGGAGATCGGGGCGCCGGGCACCCCGACCATGGCGGCCGGGTATCCGGCCCACAGGACGAGCCCGGCCGAGGTGGCGGCGCCGCCCAGCAGCAGTGCCCATCCGGTCCCGCGGTCGCGCAGGTCGCCTCGGGCCCAGGCCGCGCCCAGGCAGTACGGGACCAGCCAGCCGGCCACCACGTTGACCCGGCCGAGCCAGGCGGGGCCGCCCAGACCGTACACGATCAGATCCACGAGCAGGACGACGGCGAACGGCCACAGCGGGTGCAGCCTGGCGACCAGCGGCGTCACCGCCGTCAGCGCCGCGAACACCAGCAGGAACCACAGCGGCGACAGCACCAGCTTCACCAGCGCGCCCACGGTCTCCAGGCTGACCCCGGCGGCCAGCAGCGCGACCGCCACCACGGCCCACACCACCAGCACCGCGCCGATGGGCCGGGACAGCCGGGCCATCCGCCCGCCGAGCCACTGCCCGTACGTCATGCCACGGGCGCGGGCGGAGGCGTAACCCTTGGCCCCCATCTGCCCGCCCACCAGGAAGAACACCGCCAACGTCTGGAACACCCAGGAAACAGGAGCGAGCTGGGGCAGGTGCTTGAGCGGACTGGCCACGCGCACCGTACCGTCGTCGCCGACGACCACGGCGGTCACCAGCCAGTGGCCGAGCACCACCCCCAGGATGGCCAGAGCACGCAGCGCGTCGACGGCCCGGTCGCGGGCGGGCGGGGTCGCCGCCTCGATCCGCCGGATGAGCTGGGGGAATGCCATGGCGGATGGGTCCTTCCGGATGCCGGTGGTTGCGGCACCGAAGCTACGGATCCCACCCTGTGGTCGGCCTCCCGCCGGAGAGTGCACCTTTCGCGTAGCTCTGAAGTATGAGATCGGGGCGTAGACAGTGTCTACGCGAGCTGGTAGACACTGTCTATGGATCTTCGAGACCGGCTGATCGACGCCGGAGTGGACCTCGTGATGACCGACGGAGCCGCCTCGCTGGGGCTGCGGGAGATCGCCCGCCGGGCGGGGGTGTCGCACGGGGCTCCGCGCCGTTACTTCCCCACGCATCACGCGCTGCTGTCCGCGATCGCTCGCCGCGGATTCGCCGACCTCACGGCCCGGTTCGTGGCGGCGGCCGACGGCGAGGTGGCGCCGCGCGATCAGTTGCGGGCGCTGGCGCGGGTGTACGTCGGGTACGCGCTGGAGTGCCGCGGCATGTTCGAGTTGATGTTCCGGCACGACCTGCTCGACAGCGAACAGCACTCCGCCGACTCTCCGCGGCTTCGGGAGTCGACCCTGCCGCTGTTCGAGCACGTCGTCGCCCTCGTCACCCGGCACCAGTCGGAGCGAGGCGCCACCCACCGCCCCGGCCCGCACGGCGGGACCGGCCCGCACGGTGAGGTCGGGCCTCGCGGTGAGGCTGGGCCGCCGCCGGAAGTGACGGCCGCCGCCCTCTGGGCGAACCTGCACGGTGTCGCCCAGCTATGGGCCTGGGGCAGTCTGCCGCTCGCCCTCGCTGCCCCGCCACCGGGCGACGCGCCTGGTGGCGGCGCATCCGGCGACGCGCCTGGTAGTGACCCTCTCGACGAGCTGGTGGCGGCGGCCCTGGACGCGCACCTCGGCCCGGTGGGCTCGTGACCGCGTCCGTACGGCATCGCCTGGCGCTCCTGGCCACTGCGGGCGGCGCGATGATCGTCGCGCTGGACGGCACAGTCTTGATCGTGGCGCAGCCCAGCCTGCAACGCGGCCTGGGCGCGAGCATGGCGCAGGTCCAGTGGACCAACACCGCCTACCTGCTCGCGGTGGCCGCGCTGCTCGTCATCGCCGGGCGCCTCGGCGACCGGTACGGGCACCGGCGGCTGCTGTTCGCCGGCGTGCTCGGCTTCGCCGTCGCGTCGGCCGGCATCGCGCTGGCGCCCGGAGTCGGCTGGGTGATCGCCCTGCGTGCCGTGCAGGGTGTGTTCGGCGCGCTCCTGCAGCCGGCCACGCTCGCCCTGCTGCGGCTGGCCTACCCGGCCGAGCGGCTGGGCCGGGCGATCGCCGTTCGTACCAGCGCCATCGGCGTGGCCGCGGCGACCGGCCCACTGCTCGGCGGCGTAATCGTCACCCAGTTGGGCTGGCGGGCCGTGTTCGTGGTCAACATCCCCATCGCCCTGGCGATCGCCGCGCTCACCCTCGCCGTACGGGTGCCGGCGCCGGACCGCGCCGGCTCCCAGCGACTCGACCTCACCGGCGCGGCGCTGCTCGCGGGCACGCTCGCGCTGCTGGTGCACACTCTGGTCGCCCTGCCGGCCCGCGGATGGACCGCGCCGACGCTGCTCGAACTCACCGCCACGGCGGCCGTCGCCACCGCGCTCGTCGTGCGCGAACGCCGCGGCGCGCAGCCGATCGTGCCGCCCGCCGTGGCCCGGTCCCTACCGGTGGTCGCGTCGATGGCGATCCTGCTCCTGGTCACCGGTGGCCTGTTCGGCGCGCTGTTCGTGGCCACGTTCTACCTCCAGGACACGCTCGGGCTGGATCCGCTCGCCGGCGGCCTGCTGGTCCTGCCGATGACCGCTCTCATGGTCGCCGGCGCGCCCGTCGCCGCCGCCGCGCTGCGCCGCTACGGCCCGCGCCGCACCGCGATCGCCGGTACGGTCCTGCTCGTCCTGGGCATCGCAGCCCTGTCCCGGCTCGGTCCGGGCGGCGTGTCGGTGGCGACCGGCGTGAGCTTCGCGGTGCTCGGCGCGGGGTTCGCCACCGTCATGGTCACCGCCACCGGCACCGTCGTCGGCGACGCGCCGCCCGGGTACGCCGGAGTCGTCGGCGGGCTCAAGCAGACCGCCATGAACATCGGCCCGACCCTCGGCATCGCCGTCGCCACCAGCGTCATGCTGATCAGTTCGCCCGCCCCCGCGATGGGACCCGCCCTGCTGGTCCTGGCCGCTCTGGCCGCCCTCGCCCTGCTGCCGGCGTCCCTGCTGCCCCGTCTCGGCTCCGGCTCTTCCGCGACGCCGGTCCCGGCGCGGGGTGACTAGGAGCCTGCTCCTAGCCGGAAATCGTACGAAGGGCGGAAGAATACCTATCGGCTGATGAAGAGGCTGGGTTGATGAACATCAGAGCGTTAGTGGTCGGCCTCGCGCTGGCAACGGCCGCCTTGCCCGCCATCCCCGCCTCCGCCGATCCCGTACACGAGTGCGCCAAGGCGGTGGGCCGCTGCGACGGCACGGTCTCGGTGCCGCTGAACTGGAACGACCCGTCCTCCGAGCGCATCACCGTCTCCTTCGCCTGGCTGCCCGCGAAGGACGGCGCGAAGGGCACGATCCTCGCCAATCCCGGCGGGCCTCTTCCCGCACTGCCGCAGATCCCGATCATCCAGCAGACGCTCGGTCCCGTGCTCGACCGGCAGAACCTGCTCGTCGTCGAACCGCGCGGGCTGGGCAAGTCGTCGCCGCTGCTGTGCCCCGGCCTCAACCTGATGGCCCCGGACACGATCACCGCGTGCGCGCGACAGCTCGGCCCCCGCGCCCAGTACTTCACCGCCGACCAGGTGGTCGCCGACATGAACGCGGTCCGGCAGGCGCTCGGCGTGCCGAAGGTCACCTTCTACGGCAACTCGTACGGCACCCTGTACGCCCAGGCGTACGCGACCCGTTACCCCGAGAGCCTGGCCGCCGCCTTCCTCGACAGCACCACGATCACCGCGCCCGACGGGTACGCGCTCTGGCCGATGCGGAGCCGCCTCGACCGGCTCGACCTGATCTGCGAGCGGTCCCGCGCCTGCCGTGCGCTGCCGGGAGACGCGAGCGGCACCTGGACCCGTCTGGTGGCCCACCTGCGGGCCGAGCCCGATGCCGAACTGCCGCTCAGCTCGCTCATCGCCATCGTGCGCAACGTGCAACAGCCGGTGTTCGGCCGGGAGTCGAGCGCCGCCGCCACCGCTTACCTGAAGGGCGACCCCGCACCGCTGCGACGGCTGGCCCGCGTGGTGAGCGGGAGTCCCCAGCAGCCCGTCGAGGGCGCCGAATGGGCGGGCTACCTGGCTCACCGCTGCGGCGACGGTTCGTTCCCCTTCGACCGGGACGCCACTGCGGCCGTGCGTGAGCGCCAGCTCGAACGCTATTTCCGCGAGGAACGCCCCCTGGCGCCGTTCACGCCCGCCGACATGGGGGTGACCGGCGCGGCGGCCCTGGAGTTCTGCGTGAACTGGCCCACGCCGCGCGACAACCCTCCGGTCCCGCCGCGGGCCACGCGCCCAGCGGTACCGGTTCTGGTGGTGGGCGGCGACTTCGACACCCAGAGCCCCGCCGAGGTCGCCCGCGCCCTGCGCACCTTCCCGAACGCCAAGGTCGTCCGGGTCCGCTATGGCGGGCACAGCCTCGCCTGGGGCGGCGGGCCGGTCAGCGATTGCGTACGTACGGGGATGCGCGCCTTCCTGTCCGACCCCGCCCATCGGGTCCCTGACCTGCGGTGCGGTGCGGAGAACTATCGTGCGGCCGGAACGTTCCCGCGATCATCGGCCGACGTCACCGCGATCCCGGCCACTGCGTTGACCGAGTCCGAGCGGCGTACCGTCTCGGCGGTCTTCGCCACGGCCGTGGACGCCACGTCCCGCCGCAATCCGTACGCGCTGCTCCACGCCAGGCTGAAGACCGAGCCGGGGCTGCGCGGTGGCCGGGTCGACTTCCACGACGAAACCGCCACCATCACCCTGGACCAGGCCCGCTTCGTCACCGACCTCCAGGCCGGCGGCGACATCCACCTCGGCCCGACCGGCCAGGCCACCGCCGCACTACGCGCGACGGGAGCCGACGGCCGCGCGCACGCCATTACGCTGACCTGGCAGGCGTTCACCGCGCAGGAGCGTCCCGCCCTTTCCGGCACCTTCGACGGCCGGCCGTTCTCGTCTCCTGGTACGTGATCTAGTAACCGTATGAGCGAGGAAACCGACCTGGTCCGGCACGGCTACAACGAGCTGTCCTACCTCTACCGGGGCGACGAGGACGACGACGGCGCATACGCCCCGTGGCTCGAAGAGCTCCATTCCCGCCTGCCGCCCCGGGCCCGCGTGCTGGATCTCGGCTGCGGCTGCGGAGTCCCCGTCTCCCGGTCGCTGGCCGCGGCCGGGCACGACGTGACGGGCGTCGACCTCAGCGACGTCCAGATCGAGCGGGCCCGCCGTCTCGTGCCCGCCGCCACCTTCGTCCGGAGCGATGCCACGGCCCTGGACCTGCCGGACGCCTCCTTCGACGCGGTCGTCTGCCTGTACACCCTCATCCACCTGCCGCTGGAGCGTCAGCCTCGGCTCATCGAGCGCGTCGCCGCCTGGCTGCGGCCCTCGGGGGTGCTTCTGGCCACCGCCGGCTGGGAGCCCTGGACCGGTACCGAGGACGGCTGGCTCGGCGGCACCGCGCCCATGTGGTGGAGCCACACCGACGTGGCCACCTACCGGTCCTGGCTGCGGGAGGCCGGGCTGGAGGTCACCTCGGAGGAGTTCGTCCCGGAAGGGGACAGCGGGCACGCCCTGTTCTGGGCCCGCAAACCGGGCGGCTGACCAGATTCCGGGTGGGTTGCGGTAATCCCGGAGCGGTTGGAGGGACTACTGGGTGTGGACGATCCTCAAGAACGATTCACCGAACTCTATGACCGGCACTACCGGAGCGTTCTGGGCTACGCGCTGCTGCGTGCCGAGCGTGACGCGGCCGAGGACGTGTCCAGCGAGACGTTCCTCGTCGCCTGGCGGCGGCTGGACGACCTGCCGGAGCCGCCGCTGCCGTGGTTGCTCGGCGTGGCGCGCAACCTGCTGGCCAAGCAGCGCGACTCGCGCCATCGGCGGCAGGCCCTGGTCGACCGGATCACGACACTGACCACCTCGCGCGAGCACGTGAGCTGGGACGTGGCCGACCACGTCATCGATCGGGAGAGCGCGCTGGCCGCGCTGTCGGCCCTGCCGGAGCAGGACGTGGAGGCGATGGTGTTCGCCACCTGGTACGGCCTGCCGCCCGAGCAGGCCGCCGCCGTCATGGGCTGTTCGGTCAGGACCTACAACGTCAGGCTCCACCGCGCGCGCAAACGGCTGGCCAACGCGCTGCGCCTGGAGCCGGGCGGCGCACGCCCTCAGGCCCGTACGGTCCGCGGCCGGTTCCAAGAGAGCTCAGAGACCTGATGTCCGCAGCACCCCACCCGGAGGATGACATGACCGACCGCTTGTTCGCCCAGCTCAAGCCCGCGGAGCTGGAGGAGATGACAGAAGAGGCCCACCGGCGGCGCCGCTCGGCCGACCTGGCCCGCGCCTTCCAGACCCCCCGTTCCGCGCGCCCATCCCCGAAGCGGTTCCGGATCCCGTTCCTGCTGGTCGCGGGCACGGCCGCGGCCGGAGTGGCCGCGGCGGCGGTGATCGTCGTGTCCGGCGAACCCGCGCCCCCGGCCACCACACCGGCCACCACGCCTTCCACCGCGCGGACCGCGATCGCGGCCAAGCCGGTGGACGCCCGCTCGTTCCTGCTCGCGGCGGCCGCGACCGCGGTGCGCGAGCCGGCCACGTCCGGCCGCTACTGGTACGTCCGCGAGCGCACCTACCAGAAGGTGCACGTCGCGCCGAGCGAGTACATGGCCGCGATGCAGGCCCTGATAGCGGAGGAGAAGCGGAAGGAGAAAGAGCTCAAGGACAAACCGGACGAGCTCGCCGCCGAGCGCAAGGACATCAGGCAGAAGATGGTCAAGCTCAAGACCTCCGAGCTGCCGTACCAGGCGTTCACCTCCGACATGGACGAATCCTGGCGCGCGATGAAGCCGGGCGAGGCCAGCCGCTTCACCCGGCACCAGGACGTGCGCGTCTCTTTCGGCTCTCCGCAGGACGAAGCCGCCTGGAAGGCCGCCGGCTCGCCCGCCCTCGCGGACAAGCCCGCCACCCGCGACGACAGCAGCGAGCGGATCCTGTCGATCGACAACCCGAGCCTGACGATGCAGAACATCTCACAGCTGCCCACCGGTCAGGACGCGATGAAGCGCCGCCTGGACACCCTGTTCAGGCAGAGCCCCTACAACACCCAGACCGGCATGACCGTCTACCTGTGGCAGACGGGCGTGGACCTGATGACCGCGCCGATCAAGCCTGGCACCCGGTCGGCCCTGTTCAAGGTGCTGGCCGACCAGAACGGCATCACCTCGCTGGGTCAGGTCACCGACGCGGTGGGGCGTACCGGGGTCGCCCTTTCGACGACAGGGGACGACGGGACCGAGTTCCGGATGATCATCAACGAGGAGACGGCCGACCTGCTGCAGTACGAGGTCGTGCAGAAGGGGCAACCGCTCCTGCGGGTGGCCCTGGAGCGGATGGGCTGGGCCGACCGCCTGGGCGACCTTCCGGCCTGACACAGGCACGGATTCATCCGGCGTCGAAGCCGGTCCGCCAGGTCGGGTGGACCGGCCGCCAGCCGAGTGTGGCGCGGGCCAGGCCATTGTCGGCGCCACGCTCCCACCCGGCGCGCCCGGCCTGCCCGTCCGGTACGGGTACGGGCGCGCCGACCGCCTTGGCCAGCGCTGGGAGCCACTCGGAGGCCGGCGCGGGCTCGTCGTCGACGATGTTGACCGGGCCGCTCGGCCAATCGAGGGCGGCGACGGCCGCCCACGCCGCGTCCGCCACGTGCACGAACGAGGTGACGGCGTCGTTGGCCACCAGCTTCCCCGGGAACCCCGCCGCCGGCTCGCCACGCAGCCTCGCCGCGGCCAGGCCGTCGGGGGAGTACCAGGTGCCCGGGCCGTAGAACATGCCGTAGCGCAGGAGGACGTGGTGTTCCAGCTCGGCCGACGCCTCCTCCAGCGCACGAACGCCACCGACCATGCCCGCCCGGGGCTCGGGCGCGCCGACGTCGAGCGGGACGCTCTCGATGGCCGGCGCGTCTCCCGGCTCGTACGCCCAGGCGATGGACTGGGCGACGATGCGGCCGACGCCCGCTTCCTTGGCGGCTTCGACGAGGTTGCGGGTGCCCACCCGGCGGATGCGGCTGTTCTCGGCGAGCGCGCCACCGCTCAGCGCGGTGAGCTGGTGGATGATCGCGTCGGGGGCCGCGTCGGCGAGCGCGCGCCGCGTGGCAGCGGCGTCGAAGACGTCCAGCCGTACGGGGGTCGCCCCCTGGGCGCGCAGTGACTCCAGGCCCGCGTCGGAGCGGGACCCTCCGGTGACCCGGTGCCCGGCGCCGATCAGCAGCGGGACGAGCAACCGGCCGACGGCGCCCGAAGCGCCCGCGACGAAGACCTGCATAAGCGAAGATTATTGCCGAACGTCCCCAGCCACGGCTCGCCGGCCCTGCCGCTCCCCACGTCGGCTCGCCATCCCCGCCGCCCCGCCCGCTCGTCAGCCCGGCCGCCCCGCACGTCGGCTCGTCAGCCCGGCCGCCCCGCACGTCGGCTCGTCAGCCCGGCCGCCCCGCACGTCGGCTCGTCAGCCCGGCCGCTCCGCGCGGACTGTCTCGGCCCGCAGGAGCGCGGCACGCTATCTCGGCCCGCGGGAGCGCGGCACGACCAGTCCGGTCTCGTACGCGGTGACGACCGCCTGCGTTCTGTCGCGTAGCCCGAGCTTGCTCAGCACCCGGCTCACATGCGTCTTGACGGTCTCCTCCGTGACCGTCAACCGCCCGGCTATCTCCGGGTTGGACAGCCCTTCGGCGATGAGCCGCAGGACCTGCGTTTCGCGGGGGGTGAGCGCGGCGGTGGAGGCAGCGTCGGGTTTCGGCCGCAGTTGGGCGAACTCGCTGATGAGGCGGCGGGTGACCGCCGGGGCCAGCAGCGCTTCGCCGGCGGCGATGACCCGTACCGCGTCGAAGAGCCGTTCAGCGGTGACGTCCTTGAGCAGGAACCCGCTGGCTCCGGCGCGCAGCGCGTCATAGACGTACTCGTCCAGGTCGAAGGTCGTCAGGATGAGGACGCGCGGCCCGGCGGTGCTGGAGCCGGCCAGTCGCCTGGTCGCTTCGATGCCGTCCATGCCCGGCATGCGGACGTCCATGAGGACGACGTCGGGGGACAGCTCGCGGCAGATCCGTACGGCCTCGGCGCCGTCGGCGGCCGTACCGACGACCTCGAAGTCCGGTTGGGTGTCGAGCAGTTCGGCGAAGCCGGTGCGGACCACCGGGTGATCGTCGGCGACGACGATCCTGACCGCTGAGGCCCGGGCGCTCATCGGGCCACCCCCCAGGGGCTGGGCACTCGTCCGGCCATCCGCCGGGGGCTGGGCGCTCACTGGGCCATCTCCTCCTTTCCCGGCAGGCGGGCCTCGACGAGGAAGCCGCCGCCTTCGGCGGGGCCGGCGCGCAACGTGCCGCCGACGGCCGCGGCGCGTTCGCGCATGCCGGACAGCCCGTGGCCGCCGCCGGGTATGGCGGTGGACAGCCCGTGACCGCCGCCGGGCGTCACGGTCGACAGCCCGGGTCCGTTGTCGCGGATGAGCAGCCGCAGGTCGTCGTCGGTGTAGTGCAGTTCCACGTCGACGGCTGCGCCGGGCGCGTGCCGCCGGGCGTTGGTGAGGGCCTCCTGGACGATGCGGTAGGCCGCGAGTTCGACACCGGGGTCGAGCGTGACCGGCGGGCCGCGGAGGATGAGGCGCGTCCCCGTCCCCGACGCGTCCCGTGACTCGTCGAGCAGCTCGTTGAGCTCCCGCAGGCGCAGGCCCGGCTGGGGCCGCCGGACCGCCGGGTCCGCCTCCGCGTCCTCGCGCAGCACGCCGAGCAGCCGCCGCATCTCGGTCAGCGCCGCCCGCGCGGTGTCGCCGATGGCGGACAGCCGCTCGGCGCCGGCGGACGGCATTCCGGGCGTGGTCAGCCGGGCGGTCTCCGCCTGTACGGCGACCATGGAGATGTGGTGGGCGACGACATCATGGAGCTCGCGGGCGATGCGGGCGCGTTCGCCGCGTGCCGTGTGCTCGATCAGGGTGTCGGCGATGGCCTGCCGCGCGGTGGTGTTGGCCAGAGCCTCGCTGCGCGCCCGCCGGGCCGTTCCGGCCAGGGCCGCCGCCGGGGTCAGGCAGGCCAGCAGCAGGATGAGAATCCGCACCTCGTTGCCTGCCGTGGAGAGGATCGACGAGCCCGCGACGACACCGGCCAGGGCTAACACCAGGTACGGCGCGGCGAGAACCAGCGCCAGCCGCTGCGAACCCGCGCGGCCGAGCCGGTATCCGGCGACCAACTGCGCGCCCGCGCCCGCCACGGTCAGCGTCTGGAAGGCCACGAGTGACAGCCCCATCATCGCGAACACGGCCACCCCGCCCCCGGTCTGGTGCCCCCGCAAGAACGCGATCGGCAGCGTGGTGGCCAGGCCGACCAGGGGGAGTATCACCAGGTACAGCGGGGCGGCGGCGTACTCGGGCGGCGGCGTACTCGCGGCGTGCCGGATCGTCGCGCCCACCGGCTCGGTGTCGACGAGCCCGATCACCTGGGCCAGTCGCGGGTTTCGGGCCTGCGCGATCGACTCGGCCACCGCGAGCAGCGCCAGCAGCACGCCCACCACGACGGGCGCGTACGGGGCCGCGGCGATCCGCCGTCCCCTGTCCGCCCATCCGCCCGCTCGCTCCACGCAGGTCATTGTTCCGGTTTGTGTGGTGCGCTGGCATCCCTCACATGGGGGACGGGAGGTCCCTCGAGTCAGTGACGGTGAAGATGGCTCGGCGGCGTGACGACCGGTGGCGGGCCGCTGCCTAGTGTGCCTTGGCATGCAAGCAACCCTGTTCCGCGGTTATGCGGCGCTCGCCCTCGGCGCGGCCATGGTCCGGTTGCGCGGGAGGGACGCATGAGACAGGAGCTCCACGCGGAGTGGACGAAGCTGCGTACCGTCGCGGGTCCCGCCTGGTTGCTGCTCGCCGTCATCGCACTGACCGCGACGATGAGCGCCGCGGCGGCCGCGGCCGTGTCCTGCCCGTCGGCGGGATGCGATCAGGACATCACCAAGCTCAGCCTCATGGGGGTCCAGGCGGGCCAGGCGGTCGTCGCCATCCTGGCCGTACTGGCGATCAGCGGCGAATACAGCACTGGCATGATCCGCACCACCCTCACCGCGATGCCGCGCCGGGTCACCCTCCTGGCCGCCAAGGCGACCATCGTCACCGGGCTGACGCTGGCCGCGGCGACCATCGCGGTGCTCGCGTCCGTACTGGCCGGACGGCTCATCCTGCCCGGCAACGGCTTCACCGCCGCACACGGCTACGCGCCGCTGTCGCCGGCCGACGGACCCACCTTGCGCGCGGCCTTCGGCTCGGTCCTCTATCTCGGGCTGATCGCCCTGCTCAGCCTCGGCGTGGCGGCCATCGTACGGGACTCGGCGGCGGCCATCGGCGTCGTGTTCGGGCTGCTCTACGTCCTGTCGATCCTGCCGTTCATGATCTACGACCCGGACTGGCAGAGGCTGCTCTGGCGGATCGCGCCGATGAGCGCCGGGCTCGCCATCCAGGCCACCACCCACCTGTCGAGCCTGCCCCTGAGCCCGTGGGCGGGGCTCGGCGTACTCGCCGCATGGGCCGCCGCCGCGCTCCTGGGCGGTGGGCTGGCGCTGCGGCTCCGCGATTCCTGAGGCCCTCTTCCGACCATTGCGGAAGTCTTGACAACTATATTTTTCGGTGGGAGGCTGAAGGCACCTCAAACAAGGAGCACAGCGATGAGAAAGATCGTGGCGGGCCTGTTCATCTCCCTGGACGGCGTCGTGGAGTCCCCCGAGAAGTGGCACTTCCCCTACTTCAACGATGAGATGGGGCAGATCGTCGGCTCGCAGATGGAGCAGGCCGACGTGATGCTGCTCGGCCGGCGGACCTACGAGGAGTTCGCCGCCCACTGGCCGCACGAGGACCCGGCGGCCAACCCGTTCGCCGACCGCATGAACAACACGCCCAAGTACGTCGTCACCACCACCCTCGACACCGCCGAGTGGCAGAACACCACGATCATCAAGGGCGACGTCGCCGCCCAGCTGACCGAGCTCAAGCAGCAGCCGGGCAAGGACATCGGCATGACCGGCAGCGCCACCCTGGTCAGGTCGCTGCTGGCCGACGGCCTGCTCGACGAGCTGCGCCTGCTGGTCCACCCGATCGTGATCGGCACCGGCAAGCGCCTGTTCGAGGAGGGCACCGGGCAGATCCCGCTCCAGCTGCTCGACTCCCAGACTCTCAGCACCGGTGTCCTGTCCCTGATCTACGGGAAGGCGTGACGTGGCCACCAAGACCGTCGCCGACAAGCTGCTGGTCAAGCCGCAGGCCACCGTCTGGATCTCCGACGACGAGCACCGCCCACTCGTCGAGCCGCTGCCCGAGGGCGCGCGGCACATCGACGACCTGGGCGAGGCGGGAGTGGCGGTGCTGTTCGCCGCCGACGCCGCCGCGGCCCGGCAGCTCCTCGACCAGCACCGCGACCAACTGGCCCAGCCCGCGACCCTGTGGGTGGCCTACCCGAAGGGCAACAAGGCCGACATCAACCGCGACACGCTCTGGCCCATCGTCGCCGAGTACGGCCTGCGGCCGAACGGGCAGGTCGCGGTGGACGAGGTCTGGTCGGCGCTACGCTTCCGCCCGCTCAAGGAAGGCGAGCCACCCTTCACCGGCGGACGCTAGCCCGCCACGCGGCCGGCCGCTGCGGCAGGCGCGTCAAAGAAGCGTCAGCGCCTTGGCCACGCCCGGGTCGCGCCCGGTGGCCAGGTCGAGGGCGGTCATGGGGGCGTAGTGGTCGACCGGCACGCCGATCGTGTCGATGATTTCGCGGGCGGGCCCGAGGTGCCGGACCCTGGGCAAGAGCAGGACGCTGCCGTCGTCGAGGAGATATCCCTCGCCGGGGCCGGAGACGGCCCCAGCGGTGCGGGTCCCGATGAGGGTGCCCAGGCCGTTGTCCTTGACCGCCGCGCTGAAGTCCTCACAGGCCGAGGCGCATCCGCGGTCGGTGAGGACGACCAGGCGCGAGCCGAGCAGCGGGACGCTGTCGTCGGTCCTGTTGGGCACGCAGTCACCCTTGAGCGGGCAGAAGTAGCTGGTGATCTTGCCGTGCGCGAACGCGCCGAGCAGCCGCGTCACCTCGCGAGGCGACCCGCCGCCGTTGCCGCGCAGATCGAGGACCACCGCCTTCGGCTTACCCTGCAGCTTGGCGATGACCTGGTCGGCGGCGCCTTCGTAGAATCCAGGCAGTTGGACGTAGGTGACGCCACCGGCGAGCTTCTTTGACGTCACCGCCGGAGTCTGCCGCGTGACAGGGCCCTCTCTGAGCTCGACGATGCGGGTCCGTCCCGTCGTTGGACGCTTGAGTGTGAGCCGTACCGTGCCGGAGGCGAAGGCGTCGAGGATGCTCTGATTCACGGTGTCCCCGATGAACGCCGGCACGCCGTTGACCTTGACGATGATGTCACCGGCTCTGATGTCGGCCTTGGCGGCGGGGCTGCCGGGCAGGACGCGGGTGATGAACATCGGCGGCCGGGCCGCGGGGTCGAGCTGCGATCCTCCCTGATCAGCCGACGCGCCCACGATGCCCGTTCCGGTTGGCCCGCCCTCTTGCGACGGGGTCGGCCTGACCCAGCGGGCGTGGTTGTCGTGCAGTCCGGCGACCATGCCGGTGATCGCGGCGCGCAGGGCGGTGGGGTCGCCGGCGCCGAGGACTTTCGCGAAGGCGGCCCAGTCGGTGTCGCGGTTCCCGGTCAGGGCCGGCAGCCCAAGGTTGGCCCGGTCGGCGCCGCGCCGCATCAGGTTCTGGGTGTAGGCGGCGAAGGCGCTCTTCAGCAGCGCCTTCGAATCCATGACCGGGCCGCTGTAATAGTTGTCCAGCACACAGAAGTACGCCTGCCGGAGCGTGTTCACCGAGGTCGGCGGTGCCGATTCCGGCGGTGCCGATTCCGGCGGTGCCGATTCCGGCGGTGGCGCCGTGCTGGTGGTGCAGCTCCCGCCTGGGGCGGCCGATGGGGACGTGGCGGCCGATGCTGACGCGAGTGCGGACATGGAGCAGGCCGCCACCAGGACGGCCGCGCAGAGGGCTTTGATCATGGCCGCCAGCGTGGCCTGAAGCGGGTTGCACGGTCGTGAACGGATCCGTTAACGCCGTTGTTACCCCGGTTCGGGTACGAACGTCGGCATGCGGATTCTGGTGGCCGAAGACGAACGCGACCTGGCCGATCTCGTGGCGGTGGGGTTGCGCCGCCATGCCATGGCCGTCGACGTGGTGTACGACGGGGCCGCCGCGGTGGAGCGATTGGCGGTGCACGACTACGACGTTCTCGTGCTGGATCGGGACCTGCCCGAGATGCACGGCGACCTCGTGTGCAGTGAGCTGGTGGCGCGCGGGAGCCGTACGCGGATCCTGATGATGACGGCGGCGGCGTCGGTGCCGGAGCGAGTCGCGGGTCTCGGGATGGGAGCCGACGACTACCTGCCCAAACCGTTCGACTACGCCGAGCTGGTCGCACGGGTGCGAGCGCTGGGGCGGCGCAGCCGGTCGCAGGTACCGCCGGTGCTGATGCGGCACGGGATCGTGCTCGACACTCACCGGCTGCAAGCCTCGCGGGACGGGCGGCACCTGCACCTTTCGCTCAAGGAGTTCGCCGTCCTTGAGGTGCTGATGAGGGCGGACGGCGCGGTCGTGAGCTCCGAACGGCTGCTCGAAGAGGCATGGGACGAGAACGCCGATCCGTTCACCACGGTGGTGCGAGTCCTGGTCAGCCGCCTACGGGCCAAGCTGGGCGACCCGCCGTGCATTCAGACGCTTCCCGGTGCGGGATACCTGCTGTGACGACGATCCGGGTACGGCTCACGCTGATCTACTCCGGACTGTTCCTGCTGACCTCGGTCGTGTTGCTGGTCACGGTCAACCTCCTGCTGCGCCAGGCGCTGGACACGCGGATCGCCCGGCTGCCCGGGGGAGCGATGGCACCGGCCGCGCCGACGGCGCCGACGCTGGGGGTGCGGGTCGATCGGCTTCCGCCGCTGCCGCAGCTGGTGAACGACGTGATCGGCTACCAGTGGAAGGTGACCGCGTTGACGGTCGGGATCCTGGCGCTGGTCTCGTTGGTCGTCGGATGGCTGGTCGCCGGGCGGATCCTGCGGCCCATCCACCGGATCACCGCCACCGCGCAGCGGCTGTCCCTGTCGACCCTGCACGAACGGATCGCGCTCGGCGGCCCGAAGGACGAGCTGAAGGAACTGGCCGACACCTTCGACGCGATGCTCGACCGGCTCGAACTCTCCGTCGCGGGACAGCGGCGGTTCATCGCGAACGCCTCCCACGAGTTGCGGACCCCACTGGCCGTCCAGCGGGCGGCGATCGAGATCGGGCTCCCCGAGGACGTCGGCGCGATCCGCGGCACGCTCCTGCTCCACAACCACCGCGCGGAGAACCTCATCGACGCCTTGCTGGTCCTGGCCCAGGCGGAACACGGCCTGGACGACAGGAGTCCCGTGGCCCTGGACCAGGTGGTACGGCTCGTCCTGGCGGAAGGAGGTTCGGACGGCGTCATCGTGACGGAGCGAACCGAGCCGTTCATCGTCGATGGAGACCCTGTCCTGCTGAACCGGCTCGTCACCAACCTCCTCGACAACGCGGTCCGCTACAACCATCCCGGCGGAACCGTTGAGGTAACGCTCTCCCGTGGAGTTCTGACGGTCCGTAACACCGGTCCGCACGTGCCCCAGGAACGTTTCGGCGATCTCTTCGAGCCCTTCCGGCGGCTGCAGACGACCCGTGGACAGGGCGCCGGGCTCGGGTTGTCGATCGTCGCGTCGATCGCGAAGGCTCACGGGGCCGACGTGCGAGCGAGCCCCAACCCGGGGGGCGGGTTGGAGCTCGTCGTGGTTTTCGCGGGATCTGCGGATGCGGTGCCTGCCACGGACGACAGTGGCCAGGGCTGACCCCCTTAAATGTCGGCCCGGTGGTTTTCCGGCTGTTCGGCTCTTTCCTTGACGAACATCAGCGTCTGCTGGCCTGTCGCGACGAGCGACCGGTGCCCGTCCTGGACGCCGAACACTTGCAGTTGGCACACGGCCAGCGTTCGGCCGGATCTCAGGACCGTCCCCACGGCCTCGATGTGATCGCCTACGGCGGGCGCCAGGAGGTTGATCTTGTACTCGACCGTGAGCACCGAAGTGTTCTCAGGGGCCAGCGTGAACGCCGCATAGCCGCCCGCGCTGTCCGCGATGGCGCTGCTGGCTCCCGCGTGGACGTAGCCGTGCTGCTGAGTGACTTCAGGCCGGCTGGGGAGCACGATGCGCACGCATCCTGATGCGATGTGAGCTATGCGCGCACCGAGGTGGCGCATCAGTCCCTGCCGATCGAAGCTGGCCTGGATGCGCGCCCGCACCTCGGGGCTTGCCTGCGGCTGTTGCGTCTGGTCTTCCATGGCCTCTCTCAATCCCGCGCGGCCCCCGCCCCTCGGCGTCATAGGTGCTTCCTGAGGTCGGCCACATCCAGCAGGGGCAGGCCCCAGCGCAGGGCGGCGATCTCCAGGTCGGCGGCCTGCGCCATGGTCCCATCGGGGTTCATGACCTCGCAACACACCCCGACGGGAGGCAGCCCGGCCGCCACGCACATGGCGACGGTGGCCTCGGTGTGACCGGCGCGTTCGAAGAGCCCGCCAGGGCGCGCGGCGAGCGGGAAGACGTGTCCCGGCCGCAGGAAGTCGTCCGGCCGGGCGTCCGGGTGAGCCAGGCGGCGCACGGTCGCGGCGCGCTCGGCCGCCGACACCCCGGTGCCGGTCCCGGTGACCAGATCCACCGGAATGTGCGGGCGGGTGCCGTGCCGGTCGCCGGGGCCGGGGACAGGCCCGATGTCCAGACGGTCCAGGACCTCGGGAGCGCACGGCACGGTCGTGTGGCCGCAGACCTGGGTGAGCAGGAAGGTGAACGCCTCCGGGCGCAGACGCGCCCCGGCGAACACCACGTCACCTTCCCCCTCCCGATCCGGATCCCAGATGACCACGGCTCCTCCGGCGGCCAGTTGCGTGAGCGCCTGCTGTACGCCGCGCCCGCCGGAGAGCCGGCCGGCCCACGGAAGCGCCGCGACCACCTCGGTCACCGCCCGCGCCAGGTCGGGCAACCGGCGTCGCACCAGGCGGATGACCAGGTCGGGTTCCAGGTTCACCCGATCGCCGACAGACAGCTCCGACAGCGTGCTGGCCTGCAGAGTCAGCGGGATCAGCGTCACCGAGAACCGGTCGCGGGACACCTCGGCGACGGTCAGGCTCACGCCGTCGACCGCGATCTGACCCTTCGCGACGATCAGCGGGAGGAAGCGCTCAGGCGGTTTGATCCACAAGCGACGTGCGGCTCCCTCGTCATCGATCCGCACGATCTTGCCCACGGCGTCCACGTTGCCCTGGACCAGGTGGCCGGCGAGCGGGTCACCCAGCGCCAGAGGAGTCTCCACGTTGACCCGGGTGCCCGGCCGGATCTGGTCGAAGGTCGATCTGCGCCGGGTGTCGGCCGACAGTCCGGCTTCCAGTACGTGCGTCTCGTGAGCGGCCTGGAGGACGGTCAGGCCTACGCCGTTCAGGCAGATCGACCCCGGCGCGCCCGCGGCGGCCTTGGGAGCGCCGACCGCGATGCGCGCCTCATCGACGGCCACCACCGTGCCGATTTCCTGGATGTTGCCGGTGAACATGCGACCCACCTCTCGACAGCGGGAGGACGAGCCTCACCGCACGAAGAACCAGGGGCCGGAACAGGCCCGAGAGGTGGCGGGGTGTCACCGCGTGGCCCGGATTCGCACCGAGTCGTCCCGCCGAAGTCAGCGGAACCGGCGGGCTGTCACCGCCGCACCTTGGAATCGCACCGATCAACGTCTATCACTCAACAGCCTGACGGGTCAAAGGGTGCCAGGCTCTGCTTTTGGGGAGTGCTTCGCCGCGGATCCACTGGAGCAAGCTGGGGTTGTCGACGGTGGTGATGACGCTGATGGTGGCGCGGAGGTAGCGGTCGTCGTCCAGCAGGGCCAGCATGCTCGCGGCCAGGTCGGCACGGGCGGTGAACCTGCCGTCGGCATGGCCCTCGACGAAGGTGTAGTCGGTGACCGCCGGCAGGTGGTAGAGCCCGCTGGGGCGCACGATCGTCCAGTCCAGATCGCTGGCGCGGACCAGCTCTTCCATCCGCCGCATGTCGTCGTACAGCGTCTTGCCCAGCACCCGCGTCACGTACGGCAGCAAGACCCGGTTGAACAGGAACCCGCCTTCGGAGTACGCGTGCGGGTCGACCCCGCTTGAGCTCACCACGGCGAGCCGACGCACCCGATGCCGTCGCATCGCGGTGACGATATTGGCCACGCCCCGCGAATAGGTGCTGATCGGTTCCTTGCCGGCGGGTACTCCGAGCGTCGACAGCACCGCATCCCGCTCCGCCACGGCGGCGTCGACGGCTGCCGGATCGAGCACGTCGGCACCGACCACTTCGAGCCGATCATGGCGCAGTGGAAAGGAGTCCGGCTGCCGGGTCACCGCGGCGACCTGATGTCCGGCGGCGAGTGCCTGGTCGGTGAGCAGGCGGCCGGTGGGGCCATTGGCCCCGAAGACTGCGATACGCATGACGACTGTCCTTCCTAGAAGCTGGCCCGTCTGCCCCGAGACGAGACAGCCCGGTCGTTCTGTGACACGCGAGGAAGGACAGACAGCGCCGCGAACGAGTGTCTTACCTGCGATGTCACAGAACAGCAGCGCTGTCTCGTCTCGGGTATGGAAGACAGGTCGTGGGATCGGGAAGGCGATGATCATGCGGGTGTTCGTGGCCGGCGGGGCCGGGGTGTTGGGGCGGCGGTTGGTGCCGCAGCTTGTGGCGCGTGGTCACCAGGTGACGGCGACGACGACGAGCGCGGCGAAGTCAGGCTTCGTGGAGCGGTTGGGCGCCAAGGCGGTCGTGATGGACGGGCTGGATGCGGGGTCGGTCGGGGAGGCGGTGGCCAAGGCCCGGCCGGACGTGATCGTGCACCAGATGACCGCTATCTCCGGCAAGCCAGATATCAAGCACTTCGACCGCTGGTTCGCCGTCACGAACCGGCTGCGTACCGAGGGGACGGACCACCTGCTGGCCGCCGCGGAAGCGACCGGCGTATCCCACTTCATCGCACAGGGCTACGCGTCTTGGAACGGCATCCGCACGGGCGGATGGGTGAAGACCGAGGAGGACCCGCTGGACCCGACGAGCACCGGCAAGGGGGCGGAAGCGCTCCGCCACCTTGAGGACGCGGTCGTCAAAGCCGGTGGCGCGGTCTTGCGGTACGGCGCGTTCTACGGCCCGGGCGCCACCGACGATCAGGTCGAACTCGTACGCAAACGGCAGTACCCGGTCGTCGGCAACGGTGGCGGCTACAGCTCCTGGGTACATCTCGACGACGCGGCCGGCGCCACCGTCCTGGCTGTGGAGCACCAGGCGAAAGGCGTGTTCAACATCGTCGACGACGAACCGGCCCCGGCTCGTGAGTGGCTGCCCTACCTCGCCGAGTGCGCGGGAGCGAAGCCGCCGATGCGGGTACCCGTCTGGCTGGCCCGGCCGCTGGCCGGGCAGACCGCGGTGACCATGATGACCGAGGGGCGCGGCTTCTCCAACGCCAAGGCCAAGCGGGAGCTCGGCTGGCAGCTGCGCTACCCCTCCTGGCGGCAGGGCTTCAAGGAGGAGCTGGCGTGAGCCGGGCCGAGGAGTTCGAGGAACTGCGGCCGCTGCTGTTCTCGATCGCCTACCGGATTCTCGGCAGTGTGAGCGAGGCCGAGGACGCGGTCCAGGAGACCTGGCTGCGGTACGAGGCCTCCCCGACGCAACCCGTGTCGGCCAAGGCGTTCCTGTCGGCCGTGGTCACCCGGATCGCGATCGACGTGCTGCGCTCGGCGCGCGTCCGGCGGGAGGAGTACGCCGGGCTGTGGTTCCCCGAGCCGCTGCTGACCGACCCGTATGAGGACCCGGAGCGGTCGGCGGAGCTGGCCGACTCGGTGTCGATGGCGGCCCTGCTGCTGCTGGAGCGGCTCAGCCCGCTCGAGCGGGCGGTCTTCGTGCTGCGGGAGGTGTTCGGGTTCGGCTTCGGTGAGGTCGCATCGGCGGTGGGACGCTCGGAGGCGGCCTGCCGCCAGCTCGCCGTACGTGCGCGCCGCCACATGGACGGCGGCCGCGCCCGGTTCGAGGCCGACCGCCGGGAGCGAGAAGAACTCGCCGGGCGATTCTTCGACGCCTTCCGGGAAGGCGACGTGGACGGGCTGCGGGAGCTGCTGGCCGCCGACGCGCAGCTGGTCGGCGACAGCGGGGGCAAGGCCCCGCTGTGGGGCAAGGGCGTCTTCGGCGCCGAGAACGTGGCCCGGATGCTGGCCGCGATGGTCACGCCGTTCGTCGCGATCGGCGGGGTCGTGGAGTCGCACGAGGTGAACGGCCAGCCGGGCGCGATCTTCCGCGACCAGGACGGCAAGGTGGTCAACACCTGGACGCTCGACATCCTCGATGGGCAGATCCAGATGATCCGCGCGGTGATCAATCCCGACAAACTCGGACACCTGGGTCCGGTGGCGGACGCCTGGACGGTCGTTCGCGAGACGAACCAGGCTCGCCGGCTCGCGGATTGACCGCAACACATAAAGAACGGAATGACATCATGAGCAAAGTCTGGTTCGTCACCGGTTCGTCCCGCGGCCTGGGCCGCAGCTTCGTCGAGGCCGCCCTGGCTCGCGGTGACAAGGTGGCCGCGACGGCGCGGAACACCGCAAGCCTTGACGATCTCGTCACCACCTACGGCGACGCGGTGCTTCCGCTGGAGCTGGACGTGACCGACAAAGCCGCCGTCTTCGGCAGCGTGAAGCGGGCCAAGGAGCACTTCGGCCGCCTGGACGTCATCGTGAACAACGCCGGCTACGGCCTGTCCGGCGCGGTGGAGGAGCTGACTGAGCGGCAACTACGCGATCAGTTGGAGACCAACCTGTTCGGCGCGGTGTGGGTCGTCCAGGCCACGCTGCCCCACCTGCGCGAACAGGGCGCAGGGCACATCATCCAGATCTCCTCGGTCGCCGGCGTATCCGCGTTTCCGCTCGGCGGCGCATGCTGCGCCTCCAAGTGGGCCCTTGAAGGTCTGAGCGAATCTCTCGCCCAAGAGGTCGCCGGTTTCGGCGTCAAGGTGACCGTGGTCGAGCCCGGTTCGTACGCCACCGGCGCGAGCGCCGGCGCCGTCCGGGCCGAGCCCGATCCGCTGTACGAAGGTCTGCGCGAGAGCTTCGCCGCCTACGCCGAGACGCTGGACGTCGGTGACCCGGCCGCCGCGGGCCGGGCACTGCTCAAGCTCGCCGACACCGACGACCCGCCGCTGAGGGTGTTCTTCGGCGCCCAGGGCAACCCGATCCTCCAGCAGGTCTACGCGGATCGGCTCAAGACCTGGGCCGACTGGCAGGACCTCGCGGTGGAAGCACACGGACACACGCCTGCGGCTCCGGCTGCCTGACCCGGCGGCAGGCCTTCGGGCTTCAGCTGAGGGCGAGCTCGTACTCAACCTGTTCGATCGGGTTGCCGTCCCCGAAATCGTGCCGGCGGTCCGCACCCGACTCGGTGAAGCCGTTCTTGGCGTAGAAGCGGCGTGACTGGGGGGTGTCGCGCAGCGTCCACAGATGCACCCCGTCGAAGCCGTCCTCGCGCAGCCTGTGCAAAGAAGCGACCATCAGGGCGCCCGCGCTGCCGGTGCCCCAGGCGTCCGGGTGGTTGTAGAAACCGAAGAGTTCAGCCCATCCCGGCCGCGTCGGCGAGGAACCGAAGTAGGAGAAGGTCAGCGGTCGGCCGGCTCTCGCGGCGAGCAGGAGGGTGTCCTGCGTGTTGGCGAGCACGTCGTGCCACTTCCCGCGCCGGTTTCGTACCGCTTCGGCGAAGAACGCCGGGTCGAAGAAGCCGACGTAGGCCGCCTTCCAGGACTCCGCGTGGATTTCGCCCACCGCATCCCCGTCACCCACGGAGGCTTGAAATATCGCAAAGTCAGCTGCCACAAGATCAGTCTTTCTCTTTGAGATGCTCCAGCGCCGCGTAATCGTAGGGCATGTCCAGACGGGGGTAGTCACCGACTATGAGGAACGCTTCCGCTCGGTCGCGGCGCGGGCGAGGCCGGTCAGCCAGTCCTGGTGGCCGTTGAGCATGGGGTTGGGCCGCTGCTCGGCCAGCTCTGCCGCTGGTCGGCCGAGCTGGGACTCCTGGGTGAGGATCCGTACCCGGCCGCCGGACAGGTCCTCCACGCCGCCCGCTCCTGGTAGGCGCTGCCGTCCCTGCATCGTGTTGACCCCTGACTACAGAGTCCATGCCCGGCGAGTACCCGTGCCCTCGTCGACGGTCGGCAGGTGGGGCAGGCGCATCAGCAGGCCGTCGCAGTGGCAGGGCGAGCCGCACCGATGGCAGTGGCAGTCGCCCGCCACCGAGGCCTGTTCCCAGTACCGGCGGACGGTGGTCACCGGCTCCCACCCGGCGGCCTTCAGCACGCCGTCGCCGCACCCCGGGCGGTCGCGCAGCCACACCATGGCGTACGCCTCGGTGCACCGCTCCCTCAGCCAGGCCGTGCGCTGGATGGCAAGGGCGGTGCCGAGGCCGCGACGGCGCATCGACGGCACCACGGCCATGGCGCTCAGGATGCCGACCCGGCGTCCGCCGGCGGACGGCGGCGCGGGGGAGAGGGTCCCGTCCGGCATCGGGGCGATGAACCCGCGATATCCCTCGTCGTCGACCACCTGGGCCAGCGCCGCCCCCACCGGCGTCATCGACCCCCGGGGGAAAGCCGCCAGGAACTGCACCGTCTCGTCATCGCGCATGTGCCGCAGGAGCCGGCCGACGGTGAGCACGCCATGGCCGAGCGCGGCGTTGACGACGGCGGCGGACGCCGCCACCCCCCGCTCGTCGCCGGGATGAAGCCGGGCGACGAACCACGCGGGATCCGCCATCGGCGAAGGAATGCGAGTCACGTTCCTCGTTATATCCGGCCGCCGTTCTCGAATTCAGGTGAACGGAATTCACGTATGCTCAACATAGTACTATGCTTAGAGTGGTTTGAATTCCGGATTCGGGAGAGATTCGATGCGGCAGAACCCGGCACGACGGGCGGCACTCCTCGACGCGGCCATCGAGGTGCTGGCCCGCGAGGGGGCGCGCGGGCTGACCTTCCGGGCCGTGGACGTCGAGGCGCAGGTGCCCAACGGCACGGCCTCCAACTACTTCAACAACCGCGACGACCTGCTCACCCAGGTCGGCCACCGCTTCTACGAACGACTGGAGCCCGAGGCGGGGAGGGTGGCCGCCGCGCTGGAGGGGCCGCGCGACCGCGACCGGGTCACCGAGCTCATGCATGACCTGGTGGAGCGCGTCAGCCACTTCCGCTCCGGCTACCTGGCCCTGCTGGAACTCCGGCTGGAGGCCACCCGCCGCCCTGAGCTGCGCCGCCTGCTCACCGAGCGCATCCGCGCCGACGTCGACGCCAACGTCAGCTTCCACACGGAGTCCGGCCTGCCCGGTGACGCGACCACGGTGGTCCTGCTCTACTTGGCGCTCAACTGGCTGATCCTGGAACGGCTCACGTTGCCCGACGTCTTTCCCGAGAGCCAGATCCACGACCTGGTCACCGACGTGGTCGAACGCGTCCTGCCAGGCCCCGGGCGTTAGCCGGCCACCGCCATGTGCGGGCCGCTGGCAGACTGAGACCGGCGAGCCCGATGACGAGGAGGACCGCTGCGTTATGTGCTGATGCTGCGCAGCGACGTGTCCGACGAGACGGTCGCCGACCAGGATCCGGACATGGTCGGCTGCGGCGGCTGGACCGAGGACATGGAGCGCCGCGGGATCCTGCGGGGCGCGACGGGGCTGCGGCCCAGCAGCGACGCGACCACGTTGCGCGTACGGCGTGACGAGGTGCTGCTGACCGACGGGCCGTTCGCCGAAACCAAGGATCAGATCGGCGGGTTCAGCGTGATCGACTGCGTCGACCTCGACGAGGCCATCGAGCTGGCCGCCGCCCATCCGTGGGCGCGCGTGGGACAGATCGAGATCAGGCCGGTCTGGCAACCGTGACGGACCGGGTCGCCGCGGCGGTCGCGACCGCGTTCCGGGAGGAGTGGGGGCAGGTCGTCGCCACGCTCATCCGGATGACCGGCGACTGGGACCTGGCCGAGGAGTGCGCGCAGGACGCGTTCGCCGCCGCGCTGGAACGCTGGCCGCGCGACGGGGTGCCACGGCGGCCGGGCGCGTGGCGGTTGGCATCGCACACTGGCGGGCCAGACGCACGACGTGAACCCGCAGGCGCTGGCCCCGGCGCTGCGGGAGTTCCTCGCCGATCCCACACCGGCTCGGCCGCCTCGCGGACCCGGCCGTGGGCTGTGAAGATCAGGTAGCGGTCGAAGTCGCCGGCGACAGCTCCGGTTTGAGCCCCAGCGATCTGATCAGGTCGAGCAGTTCGGCGTGGTAGAGCTTGGCGGGATCGCTGGTCTGCGGGTGGAGGTGGCCGTAGACCTCCAGGGAGATCAGGCCGTGCATGCGACCCCACATGCGCAGCGCGAGGGCGACGGCGGCCGGGGGCAGGTCGGAGAAATGCTCGCGGACGGTTTCGACCAGGCCGGGGGAGAAGTCCGACCACTGGTGGTCGGTGGATGCCTGGGTGGCTCTTGCGTGCGGCCAGGCGGCGACGGCGAGTTCGGTGAGTCCCAGGCAGGCGCGTTTGGCGGCCTCTGGGGCCGGCCCGCCGACCGGCGCGTGGTAGCCGGCGACCGGATCGCCGTAAATGAGGCGAAAGCCTTCGGGATTGGCCAGTGACCAGGCGCGCACGCTCTGCCCCCAGGCCAGGATCCGGCCGGCTATGTCGTCGGGGGAGACGATGTCGCGTGCCGTCTCCACCTGGTCCAGCAGCGAGGTGTAGATGTCGTTGATCAAGGTGGTGATCAACGCGTCCCGGGTGTCGAAGTAGCTGTAGATGGCGCTGCCGCTCATGCCCATCTCGCGGCCGATCGCGCGCAGCGAGACCGCGTCGGGGCCGCCCTCGGTCAGGTGCTTGAGAGCGATGGCTTTGATCTCCGCAGTGGTCTGCGCCCGCAACCGCGCCCGTCGGCCCAGTGTCTGCTCTTGCACGCTTGACAGCTTACAGCGCTACGTTAGAGTACGGCGCACAAAGTCTGAACGGCGTTCTCTCTTTGAACGCTGTTTAAGCGTAGCCGACCTGTCAGATCGAGGGGATTTGCGATGAAAGCCAGGGCAGTGCTGTTCGACGAGCTTGGCGGTCCCGAGGTGCTCCACCTCGCAGACGTGGAGGTCGGTGAGCCCGGTCCCGGCGAGGTGCGGGTGCGCATCGACGCGTTCGGCCTCAACCGGGGCGAGGTGTTCCTGCGTACGGGCCGGTACTACTACGACGCGGTGTTGCCCGCCTCGCGCCTGGGCACCGAGGCCGCCGGCGTCGTGGAGGCCGTCGGGCCGGACGTGGCGGACGTCGCCGTCGGAGACGCGGTCAGCATCGTGGCCAAGCCGAACGACGATGGGATGTCCATCCATGGCATCTACGCCGATCGGGCCATCGTGGCGGCGCGGCGGCTGATCCGCCGCCCGGACCACATGGACGCCGTGACCGGCGCGGCCATCTGGGTGCCCGCCTTCACCTCCTACGGCGCCCTGGTCGAAGTCGGGCGGCTGCGACCCGGCGATCCCGTGGTCATCACGGCCGCTTCCAGCAGCGTCGGCCTGGCGGCCATCCAGATCGCGGCCTACCTGGGCGCCACGCCCATCGCCGTGACCAGGACCGCCGCCAAGGCCGACCGGCTCCTACAGGCGGGCGCCGCACATGTGATCGCCTCCGACGACGGCGATGTGGTCAAGCAGGTGCGCGCGCTCACCGGCGACCGGGGCGCACGACTGGTCTTCGACGGCGTCGCCGGTCCCGGCCTGCCCGATCTCGCGCAGGCAGTGGCCCCGGACGGCATGCTGATCGTCTACGGCTCCCTGGACGGACGGCCCACCCCGCTGCCGATGTGGTGGCCGATCAACGTCTACGGCTACGCCATCTTCCACCTGTTCGCCGACGTCGAGCGCACCCGCCGAGCCGAGGCGTTCATCATCAACGGCCTGCTCGCCGGAGCACTCGCCCCGGTGATCGACCGCACCTTCGACCTGGCCGACATCGTCGAAGCCCACCACCACATGGAGTCCAACACCCAGGTCGGCAAGATCGTCGTCACCGTCCAGCACTGACCGCCAGGAAAGGAAGACACCTGATGAGCCCCACCTACGCCGACCTCATCGGCCACTTCATCGACGCCATCAACGACACCGACGCCGCCCGCCGTCGCGCCACCATCGAGAAGATCCTCACCCCCGACTGCACCTACACCGATCCGGAGATCGCCGTCGAAGGACACGACGCGCTGGATGCGGCGTTCGCCGACCTGCAGCGGCGGATCCCGCCCGGTTTCCGGTTCAGCCTGGCCGCCCCGGTCGACGCGCACCATCACCAGGCCCGCTTCTTCTGGCGGTTCGGCGCCCCCGAAGCAGACGCCCCCGCCGCGACCGGCTCCGACGTCGCCGTCTTCGCCGACGGGCGCATCCGCCACCTCTACGCCTTCTTCGACGCCGCCAACGCCTGAGGACCATGTCATACGCGACACGACGGCTGCTGACCGTCACGGCCGTTGCCGTCGGAGAGACCGAGGGTTGTGCGATGTACACCATGGTGGCGTTCAGGACGACCGTCAGCTGGGCAACGCCGATGATGCTTGGGCTGGAGAGGTGGCGCGGGCGGTGCTGCAGCGAGTGCGGGGGCTTGAGTTGGGCATGACAGGGCCGTTTCTGGACGCGATCGGGAAGGGCCGGGGGATTGTGCGGCCGCCCGGGGTCAGGGGCGACGGGCCACCCAGGTGGTACGGGTGGTGCGGACAGTGAGGTTGTCGCGCCGCAGCACGCTGTGGGGGCCGTCGCTGTCGAGGACGACGTCGAGTGCGGCCAGGTCGTCGGCGGGCAGTCGGCCGTCGAGGTGGGAGTGCAGCTTCCGCAGGCACACCTGCGCGTAGCGGGCCGTGGCGGCCGGCAGCGGGGCGGGCAGATCGACGACGAACGGCCGCTTGGCTTCCAGCACGAATCCCGCGCGGACCAGGTGCTCGGTCCAGTCGACGGACGGGCCCGGGTTCAGCGTGGCATGGACGCGCGCTTCCAGACCGGGGCGTCCCACGCCGATGTCATCGGGCAGGAATCGGGGAAAGAAGTCCATCTCGGTGACAGCCAGCAGTCCGCCCGGCCGCAGGTTGTCGAACGCTCCGGCCAGTACGCGGTCGGGATCGGCCATGTGGTGCAGAGCGGCGGCCGCCCAGACCAGGTCGCTGGTCTCCAGGTGCGGCCAGCCCTCGTTCAGATCCGTCTGGACGCCCCGGATCCGGTCGGAGAGGCCGAGCGTGCATGCCTTCTTCGAGAGCCGGTGGAGCATCTGGGGGGAAAGATCCAAAGCCGTGATGTCGGCCTGCGTGAAACGCCGTGCGAGGGCGAGGGCGCCGGTCCCGGTCCCGCTGCCCAGGTCGACGATGCGACCGGGTTCCCGGTCGGACAGCTCCCCCAGCCAGTCGGTCAGCTCCGACAGGTAGGCCCGCAGGACCTCGGCATCCAGTTCCAGGAGCTCGGCCATCGCGACGGCGTCGGCGTCGGCTCCGGCGTGGTTCTGGTGCGGGTGAAACGGACTGGTTTCGGTGCTGTTCATACTTCGACCGTAATGCGGCCTTGCACGAATCACATAAGCTCTTGCATATGACGCAAGAAGGCGATCTGGACAGCACGGTCCGCATGCGCATTCGGAGTCTGCGGCAGGCACGCGGCTGGTCTCTGGACAACCTCGCCGAGCGCGCCCTCATGAGTCCCTCCAGCCTGAGCCGCATCGAGACCGGCCGCCAGCGCATCAGCCTCGACCAGCTGACCTCACTGGCACGCGCCCTGGGAACCTCGATCGACCAGTTGGTGGAAACCGTCAATGACGACGACGTCGTGATCAGGCCCGAGCGCGACGATCAGCGTGGACTGACCACCTGGCTGCTGAGCCGCGGCTCCGCGCCCGCCGGGGTCACCGTCGCCAAGATGCGCATCACCGACGAGGCGCACGGACCGGGGGCCGATCAGCTCGGAGTGCACCCCGGCAAGGAATGGTTCACGGTCCTGTCGGGAACCGTCGCGCTGATCCTCGGCGAGCGCGCCATACGAGTCGAGACCGGTCAGGCCGCCGAGTTCTCCACCATGATCCCCCACGCCATCAAGGCACACGGCGGTCCAGCAGAGATCCTCGTCATCCTCGATCACGACGGACAGCGCACCCATCTCCACCCCCCGGCGTGAACCCGTTAAGCCTGTAAGAACCGTGCAAGCGGCGGTGATCAGTCCTCTGGCCGGGAGGGTCGACTCAGCGAGCGCGAGACGGCCGCCCTTCAACTCGGGCAGTTGTAGATGGTGTTGCGGGAGACGCCGAGGAGCTTCGCGTCCCGGCCGGCCTGTCCCCGGTAGCGGGCGAGGCGGCCCGGCGCTGGGCAATCACGTTCCTGGCGGCAGCGATGAGCGCGACGCCTGGATCCGCGCCTCCGGCCCGTACGACGCCGTCGTGGATCTCGACCGCATCACCTCGCTTAACCAGCCGTAATTGATCCAGTATTGTCGCCTGGGGTCCCACGGCAGCGTGTGGCCGCGGACGCGCGAACAGGAACGCGAACCGGTCACCCTGGAGCGGATCGCCGCCGAGGCCGTGACCCCGCTGGATGCGGAGGGAGAGTCGGGGCTGACCATGGGCTACCTCCTCGACGGGATGGACCGATGATCACTGCCAGAGAGCTCAACCGGGCCACGCTGGCCAGGCAACTCCTGCTCCAGCGGCACGCGATGCCCGCCTTGCGGGCTGTGGAGCAGTTGGTCGGGTTGCAGGCGCAGGCGCCGTTCCCGCCGTACTTCGGGCTCTGGTCGCGCCTGGAGGGGTTCCGGCCCGAGGAGCTGGCGGGGCTGCTGACCGGGCGCGAGGTGGTCAGGATCGTGCTCATGCGCGGCACCGTCCACCTGGTCAGTGCCGCCGACTGCCTGACGTTGCGGCCGCTGACGCAGCCGCCGCTCACCAAATACCTGCACAGCGCGTACGGCGCGCAGCTCGTGGGCCTGGACCTGGCGGCGGTCGTCGAGGCGGGCCGCGAGGCGCTGACCGACGGGCCGCTGACCGCGGCCAAGCTCGGAACGCTGCTGGCCGGGCGCTTCCCCGGCACGGCCGCGGCCGACCTGGCGCAGGTCATGCGCATCCTGGCGCCGCTGGTGCAGGTGCCGCCCAGGGCGGTGTGGGGCAAGGCCGGGCAGACCGCGTACGCGACCGCCGAGTCGTGGCTGGGCCGCGAGCTGCACCCGTCACCGTCGCTGGAGGATCTGGTGGTGCGCTACCTGGCCGCCTTCGGGCCCGCCACCGTGGCCGACGTACAGGCGTGGTCGGGGCTGACCGGGCTGCGCGAGGTGGTCGAACGGCTGCGCCCGCGGCTGGTGGAGCTGGACAGGGGGCTGTTCGACCTGCCGGACGCGCCACGGCCCGGCCCGGACGTGGACGCGCCGGTGCGGCTGCTGGCACCGTTCGACAACGTGCTGCTCAGCCATGCCGACCGGACCCGGATCATCTCCGACGAGCACCGCAAGCGGGTCATCACCGTCAACGGGCAGGTGCTCGGGACGGTCCTGGTCGACGGGTTCGTGCAGGGGGTGTGGAAGCGGGACAAGCGGGTGGTGAGCGTCGAGATGTTCGGGCCGGTGTCGCCGGCGCGGGCTCGGGAGATCAGGGATGAGGCGGCCAGGCTGCTCGCCTTCGCCGAACCGGGCAAGGACGGCGAAATCACAGGGATCTGATGGCGGTTTTCCGCAGTGCAGGTTGAGGGCTTTCCGCAATGTGCCGTCGAGGCGCGGTGCCTAGCGTTGACGCGTGCTCTTGAACACCCTCGCGGCGCTCTGCCTGGCCGTACTCCCCGCGCCTGGCGGCCCCGCTCCTACTCCGGCGACGATCGACCGATATATCGCCCAATACCGTGAAGCGACCGGATTGCCAGGTGTGGCGGTGGCGGTCACCAAGGGAAAGGAGGTCATTCACGCCGCAGGCTACGGCCGGACCGCGACAGGCGACCCCGTGACCGCCGACACCCCCATGGCGCTCGCGTCGGTCAGCAAATCCTTCACCTCACTGGCCGTCCTGCAGCTGGTGGAGAAAGGCCAGGTCGAGCTGGACAAACCGGTGCACGGTTACCTGCCCGAGTTCCAGCTGGCCGATCCCCGGGCGGCCGGCATCACCGTGCGCCAGCTCCTCGACCAGACCTCGGGCATGGCCGACTCGGCGTTCCGCGAGAAGAGCCTGCCTCAGCCTGACTCGCTCCAGGGTGCGGTGTCCCGCCTCAGAGACGCGCGGCTCGCCACGGCGCCGGGGACCGCCTACAGCTACCACAACACCAACTACCAGGTCGCCGCCCGGCTGGTCGAAGTGGTGAGCGGCGAGCCGTTCGCGGCCTATCTCAAGGCACACGTGTTCACGTCGCTCGGCCTGCGCCACAGCAGCACGATCGACACCGACCGGGACCTGCCGGGCAGCGCCCGGGGCCACCTCTACCTCCTCGGCCAGGCGATCGCCGTACCGGAGCCGCCCGGGTTCGGCAACGGCTCCGGCGGCGTGCTCAGCAGCGCGAACGACATGGCCCGCTGGCTGATCGCCCAGAACAACGGCATCCTGTCTCCCGCGAGCGTCAAAGAGATGCGCACCCCATCCGCCCAAAACCCGGATTACGCCCTCGGCTGGGAGCTCGACAAGACCGCGCGCGGCACTCCTGTCCTCCGGCACGGCGGCGACCTGTTCACCTCCACGGCCCAGCAATTGCTGATTCCCGGCTCCGGATACGGCGTGGCGGTCATGGCCAACACCGGCATGGCCTTCGCCGACAGCGCCGCCCTCATGGACGGCCTGGTCGCCCTGATCGAGGGACGGCAACCGGACGCGCCCTCCTCGCCCTTCCTGACCACCGACCTGGTGTTTCTGGTGCTGACCCTGGCGACCGTCGCGCTGGCGGCACGCGGCGTGGCCCGCTCGCGGCGCTGGGCCGCCCGCCGGACGGGCTGGCAGCGGTGGCGACTGCTGCCGTATCTGCTGCCGCTCGTCCTGTGTACGGCGATCGCGCCGGTCTTCCGGGTCCTCGCCCGAGGCAGGGACATCATGTGGATCCAGGTGGTCTACCTCTATCCGACGTTCATGATCTGGCTGGTGACGGCTGCTGCGGCGGGGTTGGCGGTGGTGGTCGCGCGCCTTTGGAGAGGAGCAGCGAAGTAGACATAACGACTATCGTTATTTACGATTATCGTTATGACTGCGAAGTGGCTCAACCGACTTGAAATCCTGCTGACCTTCTCCCTGATCATCAGCTGCCTGGGCGCGCTGTGGCTGCTGGTGTCCACCGTCTTGATCGCCTCCGTCGGCGGCGGCAACGGCTTCGGTATCCCGTTGCACGTGTACGACGTGCCGGTCGCGGGCATGGCGGCGCCCGGTGCCGCGATCTCCCACGCGATCGCCGACGTCCAAGTCAGCCTCCAGGGCTCGGCGCCGGTCGTCGCCCTGCTTTATCTGCTCCTGTGGGCACCGGGCATCGCGACCCTGCTGCTCGCCCTGTTCACCGTCGTCCGCGCGGTGCGCCGGGCCAGATCAGGGGACAGGGCGCTGTTCTCCGCCGTCACCGCCGCCCACCTGCGCCGCCTCGGCTGGATCCTGATCATCGGCTCGCTTGCCACGGGCGTACTCGGCGCGGTGAGCGAGTCGATCCTGGCCTCGATACTGTTGGCCAAGAGCTATCCGTTCTATCTGCAGACGGGTGACGTGCTGATGGGGGTCGTGACGGGAATGGCGGTGCTGGGCGTGTCGGAGATCGTACGGCGCGGCGTGGTGCTCCTCGAAGAGGTCGAGGCCACCGTCTGATGGCCGAGCCGTTCATCCGCGTACGGCTGGACGAACTCCTCAAAGAGCGCGGCCTGACGCTCACCGAGCTGTCGCACCGCGTCCAGATCACCGTCGTCAACCTGTCGATCCTGAAGAACGGCCATGCCAAGGCGATCCGCTTCTCCACGCTCATGCGCCTGTGCGACGCGCTCGACTGCCAGCCGGGAGACCTGCTCGGCTACGAACGGTCGTAGCCGCCGGGGCTTGTTCGGCCGCCACCGTCACCGGAAAGCCGATGGCGCAGCAGAAATCCCGCCGGAGCGTCTTGGTGTGTCGACGCCCCGGCGGGATGGGTGGATTGGTTAGAAGTAGGGGGCCCAGCCGGGGCCGAGCTCGGTGGCGGAGTCGAAGTTGTTGGCGCCCTTGCCGTTCCAGAGGTAGAGGGTTCCGGTGCCTTCGCGGAGGGCGGCGATGTCGGTGTGGCCGTCGCCGTTGACGTCACCCAGTGACATGAGGGTGCTGTCGTAGAGCGCCCAGCCGGGGCCGACCTCGACGGCGCTGGAGAAGTTGTTGTCGCCCTTGCCGTTCCAGATGTGCAGGGTGCTGCCGTCCTTGACGGCGGCCAGGTCGCCGATGCCGTCACCGTTGTAGTCGCCGCCGACGGGCTTGCTGAAGGAGGCCCAGCCGGGGCCGACTTCGGTGGCGGAGCCGAAGTTGTTGGCGCCCTTGCCGTTCCACAGATACAGGGTTCCGGTGCCCTCGCGGACGGCCGCGATGTCGGTGTGGCCGTCGCCGTTGACGTCACCGAGCGAGGTCAGGGTGCTGTCATACAGCGCCCAGCCGGGGCCGACCTCGACGGCACTGGAGAAGTTGTTGTCGCCCTTGCCGTTCCAGATGGTCAGCGTGCTGCCGTCCTTGACCGCGGCCAGGTCACTGATGCCGTCGTCGTTGAAGTCGCCGGCGATCGGCTTGCTGTAGGAGCCCCAGCCGGGGCCGATCTCGACGGCGCCGGCAAAGTTGTTCGAGCCCTTACCGTTCCAGACGGTCAGCGTCCCGGTAGCGGCCGAGAAGATGTCACCCACCCCATCAGCGTTGAAATCCCCACCCTGCGAACTCCGTGGCTTCCAGAGGGCATCGACGATCTTCTGTGCGTCTCCGGCCTGGGGTTGGTAGCGGTCGGGGTAGGCCGAGACCTGTACCGCCTGACATACCTCGCCGATCGGCGCCGTCTTCCAGGCGTTGTTCGGGTATTCCCTGATCATTTTGTCGAGGAAGGCATTGGTGGCCCAGATCGGATTGAGCCGCTCCTGGACGCTGCCCCACGACGCACGCTGCTGGAACAGTCCCAGGCTGTCATGGTCGACCGTCTCGCTGATGTTCTGGATGGTCGACTCCACGATCGCGGTGGTGACCGCGATGACCGCCGCCCTTGGAGCCAGGCCGCGATCCCGAGCGGCCTTGACGACCATGCGGGCGCACGAAACGCGGTACGCCGTCATGTAGCCCTTCATCGTGGCTGTCAGGACGCCGTTCAGTTGTGCGGCCAGGGCTGTGTCCCCGCTGGTCGTGCCGTTGGGGTCGCATGCAGCGGTGGCGTAGGAGGCGGTCACTCGGCCGGTCGGTGGTCCGGTCGGATCAGCCTCGGCGTGCCCTGAGGGGGATAAGGCGACGATCGCGAGGGTGGTCAGCATCGCCGTCGCCACATGGCGAGCGGATGTTCTGGTCACTGTCTTACGCTCCAAGTCGTGGGAAGGGCTTCACCGGGATGGGATTGGGTCGTTAGAAGTAGGGGGCCCAGCCGGGGCCGAGCTCGGTGGCGGAGTCGAAGTTGTTGGCGCCCTTGCCGTTCCAGAGGTAGAGGGTGCCGGTGCCTTCGCGGAGGGCGGCGATGTCGGTGTGGCCGTCGCCGTTGACGTCACCCAGCGACATGAGGGTGCTGTCGTAGAGCGCCCAGCCGGGGCCGACCTCGACGGCGCTGGAGAAGTTGTTGTCGCCCTTGCCGTTCCAGATGTGCAGGGT